>JANODF010000681.1:0-35603 GCA_031412555.1 Archangium sp.
GTCGATGATCGCCAGGTCGCGCCGGGGCAGGAAGACGAGCTGCGCTCCCGGCTCAAGCAGGTGCTGCAGCGCACGCTCCGACGCCAGGCGCAGAGCTTCCTCGAGAGGCCGTTCGTCAGCCGGGAAGCGCGGCTGTTCGAGTACGCGATGAGCGACGAGGAGAAGGCGCTCTACGACGACGTCACTGCGTACATTCTGGAGCCGGGGATCATCGCGTTTCAGGGGCGGCATCGGCAGTTGTTGTTGATTGGGTTTCACCGACGCATGGCGAGCTCGACTCGCGCGCTTCAGGCGAGCCTGGAGCGGGTGGCGGAGCGGCTGAAGAAGATGTTGGTGGGTGAGGCCGTCGATGCGGCCGACCTGGGCGATCTCGAAGAGGAGGAGGAGTTGGAGGTGCAAGCCCTCTCCCCGACCCTCTCCCCCGCGGGGGAGAGGGAGTTTGGGAGTGCGAGTGCTGGTGAGATCAGTGCTGAGATGAATCGGGTGCTCGGCTTCGTCGAGCGGGCCCGTCGCATCGCCAAAGACGACAGTAAGTTTCTCGCACTTCGCAACGCACTCACCTTCGTCTCTGGCCGCGCACGTGCAGGTCAGGGCAGTGATCGCGTGGTCATCTTCACCGAGTCACTCGTCACGCAGGCCTCGTTGCGTGAGCGGTTGATCAGCAGCGGCATGGTGGCCGACGAAGAGATCACCCTGCTCAGCGGCCAGAACGAATCACCCCGCGCGAAAGCCGCGCTCGCCCGATGGCAGCAGGAAGTCGGTCACGAAGGCGAAGCACCGAGCACGGAGATCGCCGTTCGCCTCGCCCTGGTGCACGAGTTCAAGACGCGTTCGCGGGTGTTCATCAGCACCGAAGCAGGCGCGAAGGGCCTCAACCTGCAGTTCTGCAACACGGTGGTGAACTACGACCTCCCGTGGAACCCGCAGCGCATCGAGCAGCGCATCGGCCGCTGTCACCGCTATGGCCAGCAGCACGACGTGACGGTGATCAACTTCCTCGCGAAGGACAACGAGACCCAGCGTCTCACCTTCGACATCTTGAGCCAGAAGCTCGAGCTGTTCGGCACCGTGCTCGACGCGAGTGATCAGGTGCTGCACCGCTCGGGCGGCGCTTCCGGCGAAGTGCTGGTGAGCGCGATCGGCGCGGAGTTCGAAGGTGAGCTGCGCCGCATCTACGAACGTGCGCGCACCGTCGACGAGGTGCACGACGAGCTGCGGGCGCTGCGAGATCGCGTGGCCGACGAGCGGCGCCGTTTCGAAGAGACCACCGCGCGCACCGCCAGCGTGCTCGCCGAACGTTTCGATGAAGACGTGCAGAAGGTCTTCCGCCGTCACCAGGCGCAGCTGCCCAAAGCGCTCGCCGAGCTCGACGCGGATCTGCTCAAGCTGGTGACCAGCGACCTCGATGCGCGTGGCGTGAAGTGGAAGGCGCCGCCTGCCGAAGCCGGTGCGCTGCTGGAGTTCGATGGCGAGGTGCACGGCCCGCTGCACCTCTCTCACCCACTGGTGGTCGCCGCCGTGCGCAGCGCTCGGGAGCAGCACGCCTGGGCTCCGGTTCGCGTGAAGGCGCCGGGCGTGAAGAAGGGTCCCGCGCGGCTTCGCCTGGTGAAATTGGGCGTCGACGGTTTCGAGCGCGTCGAGCACCTTCTTCCTGTCGTCGTCACGAGTGATGGTGAGCTGCTCGAGTCGGAAGCCGCGCACGCGTTGCTGCGCTCGACCTTCGTGGAAGGCGAAGCCCTCACCGGCGGACCTGTTGCGAGCGTGCTCGACGACGCGGTCGAACAGTCCGTCTTCTTCGCGCAGGCCGGCATCGACGCGGCCGAACATCACCGCTTCGAACGCGCGGTGATTCAGGGCGAACGGTTCGTCGAAGACCGGCTGTTGGTGTTGCGCAAACGCCGCGCGGCTCTGAACGAACGTTTCGACCTCGCCACGCAGCGGCGCGATGGCTCCACCGGTTCCGAAGCGCGTGAAGACGCCGAGCGCGTGCGCACCGGGCTTCAACTTCAACTCGACGGCCTCGAAGAAGAACTCGAGCGCCTCGCCCGCCGCGACGACCCCCGCTTTCAGAAACACCAGGCGCACATTCAAGAGCGCCGCTACGCCCCACCCCGCCTCGAGACGCTGTTCGATCTCGACCTGGTCATCGAATGAAACGCACGGAGGACGACATCGTGCTCAAGCTGCTCCACACCGCCGACTGGCATCTGGGCCGAAGGTTTCCCCGCTTCGGCATCGAAGCCGGCAAGACGCTCTCGCGGGCCCGCCGCGATGTGCTCGAACGAATCTTCCTCGAAGCGGAGCGCAGCCAGGTCGACGCCGTGCTCTGCGCGGGCGATCTCTTCGACACGCCGCAACCCGATGACGACTTCAAGAGCGCGCTGCTCCAGGTGCTCACGCGCCTGAAGTGGAAGAACCGCCCTGTCTTTCTCCTGCCGGGAAATCACGATCCGCTCGTGGCCGAGTCGGTCTGGAGAGAGCCTTCGTTTCGCAAAGCGCTGCCGGACTTCGTTCACGTGGTCGATCAAGAGTTGCTCGAGGTCGCGCTCCCGAATGACTGCGTGCTCTTCGCGGTGCCGTGTCTGTCGCGTGCAGGCCAGAAAGATCCGACCGCGCTGATTCCACTTCGTGCCGAGGGCGATACCCGCGTGCGCGTGGGCCTGGTGCACGGCTCGACGTTCGACGCAGGTGATTGGAAGACCAACTTCCCCATCTCCAAAGACGCAGCACTCGAACGCGGCCTCGACTACCTCGCCATCGGAGACACGCACGGCTTCCGCTTCGTGCCGCCCGACCGCAAGGTGCCGCCCACCATCTACCCGGGCACGCCTGAGCAGACCGCCTTCGACGAGCAGGACGCAGGCAACGTCGCTTTGGTGTTCATCAACCGCTCCCGTCAGGCGCTGGTGCAGAAGCGCGCCGTCGGCCAGTGGAAGTGGGAAGAGCTCACCGTGAAGTCGATGGAGGAGCTGCGCCTGCTCGCGATGAGAACGGATCTCGCGGCCCGGGTGCTGCGACTGACACTCGAGCTGCGAGTCACCGCGCCCGAGTATCAAGAGGTCGAAGCGATCCTGGGCAAGCTGCAGGGTTCGGCCTCCACACATGCGCGGGTGGGCGTGCTCGAGCTCGATCGCGA
Source organism: Archangium sp. (assembly GCA_031412555.1). GTDB lineage: Bacteria > Myxococcota > Myxococcia > Myxococcales > Myxococcaceae > Archangium_A. Next base: position 3,137 of record JANODF010000681.1, read on the forward strand.
GCGGCTCCGCCTCGATCTCACCAACCTCGACGCCTTGAGTGCGGGTCTGCCTCCGGTGCTGCAGGCCGCCGCCAAACGACTCAAGGTGCAGTCGGAAGATCCCGCCCAGCGTGCGGCTGCTGAACGTGCGCTGTTTCACCTGTTCTCGTTGGCGAAGGCGTCCTGATGCGTTTCTCGAAGCTGCAGATCGAGAACTTCAAGGCCATCGTCTCGGCGGAGCTCGAGCTGGGCCCCGGCCTCAACGTGCTCTACGGGCCGAACGACCTCGGCAAGTCGACGCTCGGAGTCGCGCTGCGTGCGGCGTTGTTGCTCCCCAGCACCTCGTCCGTCGCCAGCGAGTACGTGCCCTGGCAGCAGCCGGTCTCACCGGTCGTCACCCTCACCTTCCTCACCGACGAGGCCAAACATTGGCGCGTGGTGAAGCGCTTCACCGAGAACGACGCGACCTTGTCGTTCTCGAAAGACGGCAAGGAGTTCAGCGTCGACTCGCACGAACGCGCGGTCGACGAGAAGCTGCGCAAGCTGCTCGGGTGGGGTCTCGCCACGCCCGGCGGCCGCGGTGGTGCGCGCGGCATGCCCGAGAGCTTCCTCGCCAACGCGCTGTTGGCCGCGCAGACCGACGTGGAAGGCATTCTCCGCAGCAGCCTCGCCAGCGACACCGATTCGAGCGGCAAGTTGCAGCTCACCGCGGCGCTCTCGGCCCTCGCGCAGGATCCGCTCGTGCGTCACGTGCTCGACGCCGCGCAGAAGGAACACGAGCAACACTTCACCGCGACCGGCCGGCGGAAGAGCGGACTGAACGCCCCGCTCACGCAGGCCTCGGAGGCGGTGAAGAAGCTGACCGACGAGCTGGTGGCGCTGCAGCACGCGCTCACCCAATCCGTCGCGCTGGAAGAAGACGCGAAGCGCCTGCACGAGCTCTGGCTCGATGCGCAGCAGAAGGTCGAAGTCGCCGAGCAGTCACTCAAGCGGGCGCAGGCCGGGCTCAAACGCTCGAGTGAAAAGCAGGTCGCCGAGCAGAAGCTGGCCGTGGAGCAGCAGGCGCTCGCGCAGGTCGATGTGTTGGCCGCGCGCGTTCAGGTGCTCGAGGCCGACATCGCCGCGAACGCGTTGGAGGTGAAGAAGCAGGAGACCGCACTTCAAGCTGCACAGCAGGCAGCGAAGGCGGCAGCGCTCGCCGTTCGCGAAGCGGAGGAAGTGCACCGCAAGGCGAGCAGCGCTGATGGCGAGGCAGAGCGGGCCGTCGCACGCGCGACGCTGAAGGAAGAGCTGGCGAAACACTCGGTGAGCCGCGCGGAGCTCACTTCGCGGCTCGAGAGGGCGAAGGCGGCCGCTCGTGTCGCCGATGAGCTGAAGAAGCTCAACGACACACGCAGGAAGTTGAATGAACAGCTCGGCCCCGCTCGCACGCAGCTGGCCGAAGCGACCGAAGAAGCGGCCATGGCCGGTGCGTTGATGAATTACGGCCAGTGGCGCACCGCGAGCGAAGCGGCGCAGTCGGCCGAGAAGTGGCGCGCCGAAGCGAAGACCGTGCGCGCCGACGCGCTCTCGAAGTCCACCGCGGCGCTCAAGGTGCAGCAGAGCGCGAAGACGCTCGAAGAGGAGAGCGCTGCACGGCGCGAGACGCTGCCTGACGACAAGGCGCGCGTGGCGCTGGCGAAATTGCGGCGCGACATCGACCTCGCTGAAGCCGCGCTCGGAGGCGGCGTGACGGTGGTGGTCAAGCCGCGCAGCCCGCTTCTTCTGCGCAGCACGGCCGACGAGAACTCTGTCGAAGAAAAGAAGGTCGCCAAAGAACTCTCGATCGAAGCCGACCGCCGCGTGCAGCTCACCATCGGCGACCTCGTCGACATCGAGGTGGTCACCGGCGCTGCTGAGAAGCGCAAAGACGCCGAGCACCTGCGCAAGAAGTGGAAGACCGATGCGCTGCCGGCGCTCGAGCGCGCGGGTGTTCGTACGCTGTCGGAACTCGACGAAGTCTTCACCGAGTTGAATGAGCAGCTCGAACGCGTGAAGACGCTGCGGGCGACCGCGCTCCAGTCAGAACGTGAAGCAGAGAGCCTTCGCGAGCGCGCGAAGATGCTCGATGAGAAGGCGGCAGGCAGCCCGAGCACCGAACAACTCGACGAGAAACGAGCGGCCATCGGGTACCCACTCGAGGCGCTGGAGAAGTTGTTCGCGGGCCTGGGCTCGCAATGGGAAAGCCAGGCACGGCCGCTCAATGAGCTGAAGAGCGCCGCGTTGACGCAGGCCTCGAAGCTCGCCGCTTCACTCGAAGGTGAGCTCAAGCTGACCGACGCCCGCCTCGCCGACCTCACGGAGAAGTCGACCGGAACGCCTGAGGACGTGGCGAAGCTCGAAGAGAACCTCGCAACGCTCGAGCGCTCCCTGCAGAAGGGCGCCGAGCGGCTGGCACAGCTCGAACAAGAAGGCACCGGCGCGAGGAAGCAGGCAGTGGCCAAGCTGGAGCAGGCGCAGCAGCAGCTCACCCAGCTCGAGACCGCGGTGAACGCGGCGAGTGACGCGTTGAACGCGGCCCGGGCGAGCCAGAGCGCGCGGCAGGGTGAACGTGATGGAACGGCCGCGCAGCTGAAGGCCGCCCATCGCGAAGCCGTCGCCGCGCGCGTGGAAGCAGCGAAGAAGCAGCTGGCCACCTTCGCCGACGTCGAGGTGCTGACGGGCGAACAGTTCACCGTGCGTGAACGCGCCGTCGAGCTCGCCCGGGTGACCGCTGAACAAGCCCGCCACGACTTCGCCAACGCGGAAGGCGCGTTGAGCAAGGTCGGTGGTCCGCAAGCGCGCGAGCAGGTGCGGCAGCTGGAAGAAGCCGTGCTGGTCGCGAAGGCGCGCGAGCATCTGATCGAAGTCGACGCGGCGGCCTGGCGGCTGCTGGTCGAAGCGGTGCGCGAAGCGGAGAAAGAAGACAGCTCCAGCCTGGGCAGCGCGCTCGCGGTTCCCGTCACCCAACGCTTCGCCGAGCTGACGAAGGGTCGCTATCCGTCGGTGAAGTTCGATGCCGCGCTCCAGCTCTCGGGCATCGAGGGCACGCAGTCGGAGAAGGACGAGCTCTTGAACGTGCTCTCGGTGGGCACGCGGGATCACCTCGCCACCCTGGTGCGCCTGGCCATCGCGCTGCAGCTGCAGAGCACCATCGTGCTCGACGATCACCTGGTGCACTCCGACGTCACTCGCCTGGCCTGGTTCCGCGAAGCGCTGGCGAACACCGCCGCGAAGACGCAGGTGGTGGTGCTCACCTGCCGGCCGCTCGACTACGTGTCCGAAGCGGCGCTGCCCATCGCAGGCGCCATGAAGGACGCCGAAGGCACCCGGGTCATCAATCTCGCGAAGGTCATCAAGCGCCGCGCCGCGCTCGGAGTGCCCAGCGACTTCTCCTCGTAGACGGCCAGCAAGTACCAGGGTGCCGGCTCGATGCTGGCGCCGCCTGTGCTGGGCAACTCGGCGACAGCTCAAACGACGTCGAGGTCGAACTTACTGCCCTCGAATCCGCTACCAGATCGATCGAAGTACGAACGCTCTGAGATGCGCAGTCGTTCATGTGCATCTGGATCGACTGAATCAGAAAACCACACCGTCAACTCCGGACACCGCTCGAGAAGCGGCACAAAACCGAGCGCAACGGCTTCGAACGAGACGCTCAATGGGTCGTGGCGCTGCTGTCGAATGATTCTCAGATGTGTGAGCCGCCTCATCTTCGACAGGCCGCACAACGCAGTGACCTGTGCCCTCGTCAGTGAGAGCAGCCCGATATCGAGCCACTTCAGTCGCGGCACCTTCGCGTCCTTCATCAGCCAGACGAGGTCGTCCCCGCTCAACCCGGTCGTCGTTTCGGTGCGCTCGTCCCGATGAGAACAAAGAAGTGAAAGATGTGTGGTTTCGGAGAGGAAAGACGAGCTTCCAAGCGCCTTGAGTCCGATTGACGAGAAGCGATTGTAGTCAAAGTCCCATCGCTGGACGCCAGACCCATGCTTGGATCGCGTGAGTTCGACCATCTCTTTGTCGCCCAGACCGATGTTTTGCAGCACCACAGTCTTGAAGCGATTCAGCGGCGCGTTGGTCAACCCCGGAAGGTCCCTCTTTCGAAGGCGGGTGAGTTGAAGTGTTCCACCGGGAGTTCGCAGCGCGATGGCGTCACTGATTTCGAGGAAATCGGAAACGTCAGCGCTCACTCCGCCCAGCAGCCCTTCTCTGAAGTACCACATACGCAGATATCGCCTGATGGGTGCGAGCCACTTCCTGGCGTGCTTCTTCTCGAGCGCCTTCAGCAGGTTCTCTTGTTTACTGTCTCGATGTTGTTTCACCTTCAACGCGAGTTGAATGACCTCGCCCCATCGATTTCCGGCCTCGAGAAGCCAATCGGCGTAGACCATCAGCGGAGAAACTTCGTTCCGGTTCTCGCCAATGACCTTGAGCAGTGATTCTTCAGTCGACTCCGAGGCGCTCGGTCTTTTGACTTTTCCCCGGCTGACCTCGAAGCGCATTCGTTCGAGGTGCCGCGCATAGAACCTCTTCTGCGCCGCGATCGTTTTGTTCGACGCGACCAGGCGCTCGATTGCTGGAATGATCCAGCTCTCTTCCTTGGCTTTCTTGCCAAGACTCTTGAGCGTCTTCTCCAGCTTGGTCTTGTTCTGGTGGTCGGTGAGGTCGCCGAATTGAGCCGTCATGTGACGAAAGAGCACCTCACTCGGGAACTTGGCCAGCAACTCGAAGCCACCGCACGCGTTCTCTTCCCTTTCACCGCGGGAGTTCACAAACCAGTGAACGAACTCCATGCGTTGTGCTTCATCGAGTCGCTCGGCCAGCCAGACTGTCTCATCCCCGTGAACATAGATGTCGAACCAAGGCTGAAACAGTGGCAGTGCACTGCCACGGATCCTCCATTTGTCGCTCAGTTTGTCTTTGCAGCGCTCGACTGACGCTCGGTACGTGCTCCAATTCTCGGAGTGTTCCTTCCACGGTCTTGAGCCCCTTGGTGGCGGTCGTTCGAGGAGTTCGTGGAAACTGCTATCGCCGCCCCGCTCAAGCTCAAGAAGTTGAGTCATGGAGCCGGAGTCATCAGACCCGAAGAGGGGCGTCAACGACCGCAGCACTCGGATTTGGCGCCCAGTCAGGAAGCGCTCCACCTCCAGCTTCACCGAGTGTCTCGCCCGGACCTCCTGCGGGCCGCAGCGCTGCTCGAGAGCTGCACAGAGACGCGCCCACGTGACTGGCATTGTTGGAGAGCGCTCGCACCAAGCCCGGCTCTCGGTTTCCCGGGTTGTTCTTCTTGTTCTTTCAAAATCCGAGGGCACTTTTGTCCCTTGGCGCTTGATCTTCTCGCTGACCTTCGAGACTCTTTGGCATGCCCATTCTTCGACCCGGATTGAACCCTGTTGTGATTCAAAAGACTGCCCAAGCCGTCGGAAAAGAAGTGAAGCGTGAATTGAAAGAGCTCAAGACTGAATTGAATGAAGTCAAAGAAACCGTGCAAGGCTGGGGCACCAAAGTCAAAGACGCCAACGACCGCTTGAAACAAAAAGTCGGCGACAAAATTCTCGATGCCGCCTGCGAGAACTGGACTGCCTCATCATCGAAATGTGAATAGGTCGAGGTGTTGTTGAGTTCAGGAAAATCAAGCCACAAGGGGAGCAATTCTAAATAGCGCCAGTCTTCGGCGCTCATGCCTCGATTCGCGCCGTGCACTCCACCCGCAAGCAGGCCGAGGCGCGCCTCATCGAACTCGGCGTCTCGCTCCCCCTCTCGCGTGCTGCCACCCCCACCGCGCCGCCCCAGTCGCTGCTCGCGATGTGATGCCACCACCCGAGAGGCTGCGGGCCTCTTCAGTTCCCGGCGAAGCCTGAGGCCCAGCCCATCGAGTAGCGGGCGTTGAGCTCGCAGCGAGGCTGAAAGGCAAGCGTGCCGTCGGGCGCGCGCCATCGAAACGCGTCGATGCCGAAGGGCCCGAAGTAGCCAGCGTCGTGGAGCGCGTGCGCGGTCTGCTGGAGCGTGCGCTGCAGGCGCTCGAGTTCGTTCGTGCTCAACGCGCCAGGCGCTGCGATTCGTGTCGCACGCCAGGTGCCCTGCGCGTCGATCTCCTGCAGCGTGGGCCGACCGCTGGTGAGCGTGCCGGCCTCATCGACGAAGCCGTGCAGGCCAACATCGAGCTCGCGTTGCACCCACGGCTCGACCTGCACCCCACCCGCGCGGAGCGACGCCTCGATCCACGCGTCATCGGCCGGCACGCGCGCGTTCGCCGAGATCTTCCGACGCCCGCGCCCCGCGTAGCCGAGCGGTCGTTTGAGCACCCAGCACTTCTCGACCGAGACGTCGGCGCCGCGCGAGAGCAGCGCCTCGAGCTCCATCGCGTTCTCGGCGAACCCGGCGCCGGGCAGCGCCTGACCGAGCGCGTTGGCGAAGCGGCGATGATTCACGCGCAGCAGCACCTCCATGCTCGGAGCGCGCGGGACCTTCGCCCCTGCCCGCTCGAGCTGCGCGAGCGCCCAGCGCGTCGGGCACCACGCGCGGCCTTCGAGCCCGTGCACCGTTGCAACGCCCGGCCAGGCCACGACGTCATCGGGAGCGATGAGCCCGCTCGCGCGCAACGTCGGCACCAGCGCCTGGACGCGCGCGGTCAGGGCTGCCGTCGGGGTGTGCGCTCCGACGTGCGCGAGCTCATCTTCGGCGTCGAGGTTGAGCACCCACGCAACGGGCTCACGGTTGAACATGCGTGTCGTCAAACAGGGCGAGCCGGTCGAGGAAGTCTTGCGGGAAACCGGCGCGACGGCGCGCTTCGAGGTTCATCTCGGAGCCGCGGGTCATCGCCGGCGTGAGTGGCACGGGCAGCAGCGCGCGCCATTGATCGAAGTCGAGCCCGCCGGTGAAGGCGCGAAACCAGTGCAGCCCGAAGGCGGCGTGGGACACCTCGTCTTCGACGATCTGCGCCTGAATGGCGGCCGCGCGCGAATCACCGGCGGCTTCGAAGTACGCGGTGAAGCGCGAGCCGTGGTCGAGGTTGCCGCCCTCGAAGCCCACGCCGAGCCGTGCGACGAACGCAGGGGCCGTGAGGTCTTCGCTGGGCACGCGCTTCCAGAACCAGTCGTTGATGGGCATCGAGCCGAAGGGGTGGCCGAGCGTCTCGAGGTGCACGCGGTACAGGCCCATGTGGCGCAGCTCGTCTTTGCAGATGCCGAGCAGGCCGCGCCGAAACGGCTCTGGCGTCTCGGGGAACGCGAGAATCGCCCACGCGAAGAGCTCAGCGGCCTGGAGCTCGTGGTGCAGGAAGGTGTGCAGCACGTCAGCGCGCTTGGCGACGTCTTTGAGCGAACCGGGCTTCACGCCCTTCTTGCGGCCAACGCGCGCAACGAGCTCGGGCGGGCGGCCGGGCTGCATCACCACTTCGCGACGCGGCATGGCCTCGAACACCGTCGGCGGCGGAGGCGGCGCGAGCTTGGCCTCGAGAGAAGTGGTGGTGATGAAGTCGCGCGCCCAGCGCTCGATGGTGGACATCGCGGCCTGCATACCGCGTCTCGGCGCGACGTGAAGTGCTGAGAGGGGTTGGGCCGGTCTCTCAATTTCGACTGGTGACCGGGAGCTGCGCGAGTCTCGCCAGCTCGGTGCGCCACGCCTGATCAGGCTCACGGAGCGGCGACAGCTCGCCGACCTTCGTGAGAACCGTGCGGGCTTCGGCGAAAGCCTGCGCGCGAACACGAGGCCCGCGGTCAAACCGATGGGGGTTTGAGCTTCATGATGCACCTCCACGAACGGTGCTCCATCGCCCGACTCCGGGCCCAACGGTCAGGCGTTCGACTCAGTGCCCCAGACCCGACAACGCGCTGTTCAGCTTCGCGATGTCTGGGATTGAAAGCCCGACAAGGAGGTAGTGACTCGCCTGCCCACTCATCGCCGCGTCTGGTCCCACCGCCCACGAAAACTGGAAGAACCGTGCGACCGAGATGCCGAGCCCCGCTGCAGGCCGCGGCCCAGCCTCCGTCATCAGCAAGGTGAGATGTGCAAACCCGGCGATGAAGCTCGCGAGTTGGGGCGCCGAGCGGGGATTGTACCCAATGATCCACGGCAGGGTGACGGCGAGGGTCGCTGTGGCTCCCGGGCTGACGTTGAATGCCCACGAGACCGGAATGGTCGAGGACGCTTCCTGATCCTTCTCATTGAAGCGACCGACCAGACCCGCGATCTCGCTCACCAGCGGAAAGGTCGTGATCAGCCCCAGATTGCGAATCGTGTGTTTGCCCGTGTGGATCAGTTCGACCCGCTGGGTGCCCAGGTGAACGAAGGCCTTGAGCGTGATTTCGCGGTCGAGAAAATCTTTGAGCGCCACCTTGATCAGCGCATCACGCGTGCCGTGCGGGGCGAGGTCGAGGCGCTTGGGGATGACGTTCCCGTTCGAGTCGGTCGTCTCGAGATCGACCTCGAGTTCATCGAGCAGCCGCTTGAAGCCACTCAGCCCGTTGAGCGCTCGATCGCTGTCCTCGTTGTCGCGCACGAACCCGATTGACAGTTCGGACCCCTGATCGATGACGGGCCACCTGTGTTCCGGATGACCGAGCGTCTCAGACCCTTCCCGAAACACCAGGCGACCCACCGGGTCCTTGAAGAAGGCGACCGAGCTGGTCTCGATCAGCTTGACCAACGTGCCACTGAACGACTCGACCTCCGGCGCTGGAACCAGTTCGGGCGCCTTGCCAAAACCCAACGTCGGAAGCCGACCCCTGAGTTGTTTGAAGAGGGCCTCCTTGTGGGCACGGTAGGAGCGCTCGGCGAACTGCGAATTGGAGTCCGCCTTCAAGCGCGGGGCGAACTCTTCGAGAGAGAGGCTCGCGGGGGCCTTCTCCATGTAGGCACTCCAGTTCACCGCAGATCGCCGTTCACGGCAGAATGAGAAGAGGAGAACTCGGTCTGCAGGCTCTCCGTTGCCGGGAGAAACCTGGATCGCGTCTGCGATCAGAATGCCGGCGTCACCACCTTGCGCGACGAGCTTGAGGTCGTCCCGCGTCGCGGCAGGCACCGGCCCCCGCTTCCGCTCTTGTGCATCAGCAATCGAGCGCTCCGCTTCACAGAGCGCACCCGAACGGAACTTCGCGGTGACCTCGATATCGAAGGTCTCGAACGGCAGGGCGGAAGTGAGGCGGTCGGCCGTGATGACACTGAACTCGTCTCCAGACACGCTCGTGCCATCCACCGGAATCGTCAGATCAGCTCCGATCGTGGCCTCTGAGGTGGGCGGATTGATGAGAACGGAAGACCGCACGAGAATCCTCACCCGAAAAGACTCCAACCACTGCAGCTCGCCCGGCTGCAGGAGTGCCTTGTCGATCTGGGCTGTGATTCGACGGAATTTGAACCCGTTCACATCGGACAACAGCAACTGATCGGCATGCACCTCGACCTTGAGGGGACTCCCGATATGACCTCCGGCAGGCTCGTAGTGGGCAACCAGCTTGACGGGCGATGCCGAGGCGGGAGCCGCCAGAAGAATGAGCACAAGGAGGCCCGACCCGACCTTGAAGCGCTTCGCGAATTCGTTCGACATCGAGTCCCCTGCTTCCAGCGGGAAGTCGCTGGATACCGGGTAGAGACAGGACCTTCGTTTTGTGAATCGAAGCGCTGACAGCGGCGAACCGACCTGCTCCACTCGAGGCATGTCTGCGGAGGTCGAAGCTCGCTTCTCAAACCTGCTGAATCAGAAGGATCTGGCTGGCGCCACGACGCTCGCGTTCACCGCCTACGGCGATGAACTCTTTGCGTTCTTGGTGCACCATGTTCGTGACGAGGCCGCAGCAGCCGATATCTATTCACAGGTGGCCGAAGACCTCTGGACGGGGCTTCCGAACTTTCGGCAGCAGTGCGCGCTCCGGACCTGGCTCTATCTGCTCGCGCGCCACGCGGCATCGAGGTACGCGCGCGCCCCCTGGCGCCACCTTCAGACCAGCGATTCCGCTGCGCAGCACCTGGCCAACGCAGCGCGAAGTCGAACCCCTGATTGGCTTCGTTCTGACGTCAAGGACAGGTTTCGAGCCATCCGCGACCAACTCGAACCCGACGACAGTAGCCTGTTGGCCCTCCGAATCGATCGGCGAATGGCGTGGGACGATCTCGCGCGGGTCTTCCTCGACGAGCAGGACCCTCCGCGCGACACGGTCAAGCGCGAGAGCGCGCGCTTGCGAAAACGCTTTCAACTGGTGAAGGAACGACTCAAGCAACTGGCTGGCGAAGCTGGACTGCTGGAAGACGCGTCAGACTGAGACCGCGAACCCTCCGATGTATTGCTTCGCGCTGTCTGGAACCGCACGAAGACTCGCTCGGGAGTTTCGATGTTGTTTCCACCATGGCGTGCCGAGCAGATGGGCCTCGGCAACGACCCATTCGGGGTCGTTGCAGGTAATCAGCATGTCGAATGGATCGACAGTGATCAAATAGCCACCGCTCACCCCCAACACGGCGTAGGCGTGATCACCAGCAACCCCGTAGGGGACTGGAGTCTGGGCGGTCGTCCACATCACCACGGGCTCCTGGAAGGCGCCGTTACGGTCAGCGGGGGCCAGCGTCGCCCAATCGGAATTCCCGGCGACCACTTCGAAGTCATTGCCGGTCAACAATTCAAGGGCGGGTTCGGGCGACCAACCGTGCTGCAGATGGGCATAACTGGGGTAGTTGCGGTCGGGCTCGGAAAAATTGTGAATGAGCCACGCCTTCTCGATCAAGCCAGTCCAGCCGTCAGAGGGGTCACGGTCGCGCGCATAGAGTACGCCAGTCGCAGCATGCGGGACCCTGTCGCCCATGGTCACTGAGATTGCGGAGAGCGCCGCGTTCGTGTCGAAGTCAGCCGTGACGCTGCCCGAAGCCACTGACTTCACCCGAGCGGTCTGAAGGTTCGCCCACCGGAGGGCAATCAAGGAGGCAATGAGATAGCAGTCTTTGCCCAGCCCCTGGCCGATCTCCTGCCACGCGCTCGGGCTCGAAGCCGACAGCGGCTGCCACTGATTTCGGGGCGGAGGAAGGCGCAGCAGACCTTGTAGCAGCGAGCTATCCCCAAAGTCCGCATACATGGGGCTCTGCGTGTTCTCGGCAGAGAAGATTTCATTCAATGACATCTTGAAGACCCGGCTCAACTCCTCTTCGGGCCGACTCTTGTCGAAGTTCCTATCGAGGAGGCTTGCAATTGCGAACGGGTTCCGGGCACCTCGTGGACCTTTTGAATTGACCATGACGAACATCTCACCACAGAATCAGTGACTCACCGAGGAGCCCCATGGCCCGATTCAATCTGCTGCATCTGCTCTCCGACTACTTCAGGAACCCCGTCTTCCGGGTTCAGTTGGACGCGTATTCATACGCGGATCAGATCAAGATCTTCCGTGAGGAATATTCTCTGGATGACGATGAACTCGCGGCGGTCATCAACCACAATGGCAAATTTGTCCACGCTTCGGTCAATAGCGCCGTAACAACCGCGAGTGTTCATCACCCACCCATCTGGGAGGGGTCGCTCCAAGCCGTCACGTTCGGTGAATTGATGCCGGGAATCGCGAAACCGGCCCCTCCCGGCCCTGCGCCCGGTTGGCCCGGGAAGGCATGGCAGACGCTCGAATCAGTGACGCCCAGCGTGAGCCCGGCAGGCCCGGTGAAGCTCGCGCTACGTGGCTGGAACGTCGACCCGGCACATTTCCAGTTTGCGCTTGAGATTCTCGGGGCTCAGACGCCGCTGACCATCGCGCAAAGTACCCAACACCCCAACGGCTCTTGGGACCTGATCTGCGCTCCGCTCAACCTCACGACCGGGGTCTACTCGGTGGTGCTCATCAGCGCGTCGCAGCAGGTGGGCCTTCCTTCCCATCTCACCAATGCCCTCACCGTCCTCTGACGGAGAGCCGCTCTCCTCCGCCCCTGACCTGCTGCGTCACTGCGGGATGGTGGTTCCGCCTGCAGTCCTCAATGTGGCGTCGGTGCTTGGTGAGAGCGTGGCGTGGGCGCTCCTCGAGCAGCACCTCAACGCAAGTCACGTCGATCTCGCGGTGCTCATGAGCGCCGGCCGGAGTCGCGAGCGGCTTCGCGCGCGCATCGTGGAGAACCCCGACTGGCCCGAGGGTTGGGCCGACGCGGGTCGCGCGCTCTTCGCATGGCTGTGGCCGGCCAATCCCGTGAGCGAGGCCAGACAGCTGTCCTTCGAGTGGGACTGCCGCCCCGACCCGAGCGCACCGTTCCCGTTCGTCACCTTCGAGCACGCGGTGGGGGTCGCAACTTCCGCTGAACGCGCACTGCGAATCGCCTCTGCCTTTGCACTGGCAGTCGATCGGCGCGGCCTCAGTGAGACCGACCAAGCCATCGTCGGGAATCTGCCGGCGACGGGCAGCACTTTGCACTTTGCCTGTCTCGGGGCCCGAGGAGCGGGAGCCCGGCGGTGGGTGAACGCGATGGAGCCGGGCGACGTCGAAGGGTTTCTCCGCCGCCTCCAATGGCGCGGCGACGCAGCGCGCGTGGGGCAACTGGCACGTAAGTGGGGGGTCGCCGCGCCACACGTCTCGGTTCACCTCGACAGCGCAGACGGAGTTCGTGAACGCGTGGGGCTCGAAATCTTCTACCCAGGACCTCCCATGCTGGACCGCCGCTGGACGCCGTTGATGGATGATCTCCGAACGCTGTGTCTGAGCACGCCCGAGCGGCTCGACGCACTTCGAACCTGGCCGGGCGCTCATCACGGGTTGACGCGCCTGCTCGACATGAAGGTGGTCTTCGAGCCTGAGGGCCCTGTCGAGGCGAAGGCCTATCTGGCGTTCTGTCGCACCGAAGATCCCAAGCCTGGTGCGTAGAACTCAGCCCAGGCAGCCGGTGCCCGGCAGCCCTGCTCCTGGAGATGATCGAGATGTCCGCTCCCGAGGGCGCCGTCTGTTCTGCAGCGCCAATACTCGACCACCTGTGCACTGGCCTGCATTCCCGCGGCCACATACCGCGCACTGGCCTCACCCAGGCGCTCCTTCATTCGGAAGCGGTTTCCGTGTTGTGAGGCCAACCCGGCTGCCAGCAGGGCTGCGTGGGCACGGGCGTCAGCGCGCCCTACGCCAATCAACGCATCGATGCACTCTGGCACAGCTCGCAGCTGTCCCGCGGCGAGCGCCAGCCGACCTCGGGTCAGAAAGAGATCGACGCGTCCGGGCCGAGCGCTGAGATGAAAGCCGCGGCCGATTTCCTTCCACACGCTCTCAAGCCGAACCCACGCTTCTGACGCTTGCCCCTCGAGGGCCAGGGCGTGCAGGGTCACGCGCAGCCCATACACATGCTGAAGTGATTCCAGTCCTCCCGGCCAGCGGCCGAGCGCCTCATCGACTCGTCGGCGCGCCACCGCGGGTTGCCCCGCCGTAAGTGCGGCGGAGGCCGCGTTCAAGGAAGCCGTGACGAGGGCATAAAGGTCGCCGCGACATGCAGCGACGCGGCTCAGCTCCTCATTCCGCTCGCCTGCTTCGCGCCACTTGCCCAATTCTTCCAGTGAACGAATACACATTACAGCTGCAACGTTGCGTTCGTGCGTCACCGAACCATCGGCCTGACGAAGAAGGCCCAGACCCCGATCGCAGCGCTCCAGAGCCGCAGACCACGTACCGTCCCAGAAGGCGCAAGCGCCGAAGGCGACTTCGATGGCCCCTCGGAGCTGCGGATCGCCCTGGTCCGAGAGCCGCTGGGCGTGACGAACCATGCGCTCGCCAATACGAGCCATCCTTTGGGGTCCCGGCCCCAGAAGGCCCGCCCCCACCCGGGCAAGAGCGAGGCTGATGCGCCGTTGATCATTCTGCTCAAGCGCGAGGCGGAGTTCGGTGACAGCGAAGAAGCTTCCATGTGCGGGCGCAATCGGCAGCAACCCGCGAAAGATGGTCGCCGCGACGTTCGCCTTGGCCACATGATCAGCATCAGCTCGCGGCGCGCGACGAGGCCAACCGAGCGAATGGGCAAGCCAGAGACGCAGGAGCGTCAATGAACTCTGAATCAAGGCACGGCCAGCCGTGGCCGGCCAGTCGAGATTCACCTGATGAGCCAGGCGTCGAGCGCCTGCGAGGCCAGCCTCAACGACTCCACTGACGAGCAGCTGATCGACGCCCGCGAGGCGAAGGTCGAGTGAGCGCTCCGGCACTTCGTCGGCAAGGGCGAAGTAGAGTTCGCCTGCGGATGCGCCAAAGCCCGCGTTCGCGAGGGCCCGGGCTCGGCCTTCCCGCAGACGAGCTGACCTGCTCGATTCCTGGGGGCCCCACTGCGCTGCCTTCTGGTAGTGCGTGGCTGCAATCTCGAAGGCCAATGCCCGTTCGGCCGACGACGCAGCTCGTTCCGAGAAAAGCGAAGCCTGCTCCTCATCACCACCTTGATGAAAGTGCCACGCGACCAGGCCCTCTTCTTCAGGCAAACCTGACAGGACCTGGGCAAGACGGAGATGTTGCGAACGGCGTCGCTCAGGAGAGAGCCTCGCCACCACGACATCGCGAATTTTGTCGTGGTACGGCTCGAGCTGTCCGCCATGGCTGCGCGTCAGCCGCTCGCTGCGAAGCAGTGCCACTGCAGAAGCGTGGGCCGCACCAGAACCGGCGCACGTCCGGGCCATCGCCGAAGGGAGTGGCCGGCCTGAAAGCGATAGCACCTCGAGGAGTTCACGCGCGGCAGCAGGCAGCGGCCCCACGCGGTCAAACACGATCTGGTCGAGGGTGTCCCGATTCGTGCCCTGTCGAAGGGGGCGAAAGAAGAAGGGCATGCCCCCTGACTCGCGCGCCACTTGGCTCACCTGCTCCTGGGCCGCCTCGGCCCAATTGGCGCGCACCGCAGCTTCGGCGTCGGCAGCCGAGAGCGGCCCCACTGCGAGTTCGAGGAGCGCCAGTTCGCCACGCTCGTGCCGCTCGCGAAGAGTCTTCAGCAACGCCTCGACACAGGCTGCGGATCCATCGCGGCGGGTGATCAAGAGACGCAGAGGAACGTCGCGAAGGATTTCGGTGAGCAAGGCGACACTGTCGAAGTCGCCCCATTGAAGGTCATCGATCGACAGGAGGAGAGGACCACGCCGGGCGAGACGGTCGAGCAAGGCTCGCAAGGCGGCAAAGGACGCACGGCGAACCTCCGTGCGGTTCGACGAGTCGTCATGCACTGAGACCGCAGCCATTCCCAACAACCGCCGCGCTTGCGGCACCATCGCGCTGAGCGCAGCCAATTCGACGCCTTCGAGCAACTGGGTGAGTTCCTCCTCGGGGAGGCGTGCAAGGAACCGCGTGAGGTCATCGAGTGCACCGTCGACGGCTTTGAAGGGCACGGCCTCTTGTTCGAAGCAGCGCGCCGTCAGCGAGAGCCCGTGCGTGTTTCGGGTGGCGACGTACTGCGCAGCCAGCGCGCTCTTTCCGATGCCTGAGGCACCCGAGAGGATGACGACGGTCGGACGGCCTTGTGCGGCCACGAAGGCGCGCTCGATGTGATCGAGCTCGGCGGTACGACCCACGAAGGCTTCCGACTCGGTGGCGTCCATGAACCGATCGGAAGGTTTCGGAGCCAAAAGACCTATGCACCACCGAACGAGTTGCGGAGGTGCCGAAGGTGCAAGGTCCGAGAGGTTGCGCCCCCTACCAGTCGACCGCACTCGCGTGAGTTCGTCGCGCGTGCCTGCGGGAAAGGGTGGTTCGCCCGCAAGGGCCTGGAAGAGCATCAGGCCCACCGCGTACCAATCTGCACCGAAGCCCACCTGCTCACCGCGGAGCTGCTCGGGTGCCATGAAGAGGAGGGTTCCTCCTTCGAATGCCGCGCCCTCACCGATTCGCTCTGCGAGGCCAAAATCGAGAATGACGACCTGCCCCTCTGCAGTGAGCAAGACGTTGGAAGGCTTCAAGTCGCAGTGGACGACCCCCGCAGCGTGGAGGGCCTCCACGCCGGCCCGAAGCTGATCGAAGGCGTCTTCGATGAGTTCGGGGCGAACGCGAAGCCCATCGAGGAGAGGAACACCTTTGACGAGATCCATCGTCAGGAACCAATGCGGATCGTCCTTCAGCAGATCGTGAAGCCGAACCACGTTGGGGTGCGACACATCGACGAGGGCACGGAACTCGCGCTTGAAACGTGCGACCCATTCAGGCTTCGGGCGTCGCAATACCTTGAGCGCCACCGTGCTCTGGCTCTGCGTGTCGAAGACTTCGAAGACCGTTCCGAACGTGCCCTGTCCCAGAGGGCGCTCGATTCGGAACCGTTCGTTGCCCACGAACTCGATGGGTGCCTGCGCCGGTGCGATGGACGCGATCCCGCGAAGCAAAGAATCGGCGTCGAAATCGCTGTTCGTCGGCTCGCCCACCACGCCTCCCACGAATCGTCGTTCAGCAGTTCACATCAGCCCTGGCGCGTCTCTCTCATTCTGGCGGCATTTTTGCCCTCAGCAAACCACCCACAATCCCCAAAAGGCATCTCCATGCTCAAGGCAGTCATCGTCGGCATCAACGAGTATCCCAAGTATCCGCTCTCGGGCTGCGTCAACGACGCGAATGATGTCGTGGCCTTTCTCACCGATCAGCGCGAGGTCGCCGCTTCGGAGATCAGGTATCTCATCGACGCCGATGCGACCAAGAAGCAGATCGTCGCCGCCCTCCTCGACCTGATCAAGACCAGCACCTCGGGAGACACCCTGCTCTTTCACTACAGTGGACACGGCTCGCAGTTGCCTTCGCAAGACGTCCACGAGCCCGACGGGCTCGATGAGACGCTCTGTCCGTTCGACTTCGACTTCGACGACCTGGATACGGCTCTCACCGACAACGAGATACAGAAACTCATCGCGCTGCTCCCCGCAGGCGTGACCATGACGATCGTGCTCGACAGCTGCCATTCAGGCGATTCGGCCAAGGCGCTGCGTGAAGATCTTCGCAAGAAGTCTTCGCCGCGATTCATGCCGCCGCCGAAGCGGATTCAGGACCTCCTCAAGGGGAAGAAGCGCCTTCTGCGGAAGCGCGGCAATCCACGCGCGCTGGTGGTGTCGGCGTGCCGCGCAGAAGAAGAAGCGGCGGATACGACGTTCAGCGGCAGGGCGAACGGCGCCTTCACCTACCACTGGCTCAAGGAACTCGAGGCTCAGCGCGCGGGCTCCGTCTCCTCGGTAGTGAAGGCGATCTCGCCGCCGCTGGCGTCGTACGACATGCACCCGGAACTGGATGGCCCGGCTGAGCTCAAGACCCAGCCGTTCGTGCTCGCGACCTACGACCAGGCCTCTGGCGAGACCGTTCGCGCGCCGGGACAGATCGTGTTCGATGAGAGTTGGTCCACCCACCTGATGGGCATGCAGGTGGGCGCGGAGGTGCGGATCTCCGTTCAACGTGGAGGCTACGACTGCCAGCTGATCGGAAAAATCGGCGGAGGGAACGCGCTCATTCTGCCCATGCGGCTCGACGGCAACACGAGTCAGTCAGTCGACCTGATGTTTGGGTTCAAGTTGATCTTCTCCTCCAGCCGCTGGTCCACCAGCAGCAACAGCGTGGACTTCGACCTCACGGTGCAAGTGGTGCCGCCTTCGTTTCCGTTTCTGCCCTTCCAGCCAGTCACGTTGGTGCAGCGCCAGGTGACCCTTCCATCCCCCAAGCTCAGTCGTGCGCTCGTGGTTCCGGCATCCCCTGCTGACCTGCTCGCACTCATTCAACTCTCGCAGATGGGTCCAGGCGCCGGAGCACCCGTCTCGAGCCCGGTGCCTTCGCGCGCTTCGCTGTCCAGGGCGTCCCGAGGGTATGGCGACGGCGAGAACATCGTTCAGCTCGATGACGGACGGATCGAGTGGGGCCCGAACTGGCGAGAAGACCGTCTGGTCGAGGTAGGCTTTCTCCGGCAAGGACAGCACAGGAGAGACGTGACCTTCGGCGGGCAGCAGGGCCAGGGCAACGTCTACTTCGTGCGCTGGGCGTCGGACGATGAGACGAACGGTGACTTCATCGTGCACATCGGAAACCACTTCTTCGGTGGCTGGGGGTCGACGCGCTGGTACCTCCAAGGCTGGTATTCGGACATCACGCCGTTCCCTCGTGGCACCGAGGCTGCTGCGCGGTCGAGTGCCGCGGCCAGCGTAAATGCCGCTCCGCGGCCCCACCAAAATGGAAAGGCCAAGGCAATGCCTGAAGAGCTTGAGATGGAGGCGCCCGAGGCGGGGGGATCAATCCGGGCCTAGTCTGGTCGATTCGGGCTGAGCACTCCTCTGAGACCGGCCCGCCAGTGCATCGGCGGGCCGGCTCGCAGTTGGGACCTCAGGTCCCGGCATCGAGCACCGGACTATCGCGGCAACCCGATGGTCCTTGCAGTACGCCGAAGGCACCCGGGTCATCGATCTCGCGAAGCGCGCTGCGCTCTGCTTCGACCGTGCCGTGCCGCGAATCTTCGTCCTGCTTCCGGTAGGTGCCAAACCCAATGCCCAGGCCCGTCGCGAAGTACGCGCCGGAGTGATGTTGCCGTGGGGGAGGCGCTTACCGCCCTCCTCGCCCTGGGTGATCGCCGACTCGATCGTTGCGAGCGACCTCCACGGGCGCTCGCAAGCCCCATGGATCAGACCTGACGGGCTGGCACGCGCCGTGGACGTATCCGCTCCATGCGAGTGATCAGAAGACTGATGCTCGGAGTGCTCGTCGTCTGCACCGCGCTCTCCTTCGAGCTGGCGTGGGACGCGGCTCAGGACACTCGTGACCTGTTGAGCCTGAGGCAGCTCGAGGTCACGGACTTCGTCGTGCCTCTGACCCTCGCTGACATCGAGCTCGCACCGCGCCAGCCGCTCGATGAGCTCGAAGCGTGGCAGGTGTGGGAGCTGCCGGAGCCCACGGCCGAGCAGGACACCGAGCCAGAGCCTGCGCAGGCAGTCCGCCCGAAGCGCGCCAGCCGAGCGGTGGTGAAGGCCGAGCCCAGCACGCTGATCGCCCCGGAAGACGCGATTCGCATGGTGCTTCGCCGCAAGAAGGCGGCGTTCGAGCACTGCTACGAGCTGGAGCTCAGGAAGCAGGCGGCCTTCGACGGCTTCGTGATGGTGTCGCTGAGCCTCTCTGCCGACGGGAGCGTCAGCAACGTGCGCATCGAAGAGGCCTCGCGGCGCGACGCGGCGGTGGGCGCGTGCATCGTGGCTCAGCTCCGTCAGCTCAAGCTGCCGCCCCTCACCGAGGAAGCCGACCTGCTGATCCCCATTCGCCTCGAGGCGAAGAAGCCGACCTGAGCCTTTCGATGCGAGCGAGTTCGGCTCGACTCGTCACTTGTGCGCCAGCGACCTGGTCGCCGCACGGAAGAAGAGCGGATCGACCGGCCGCTGCGAGAGCTCGAGCTGGTAGTGAAGATGCGGCCCCGTGCTGCGCCCGGTGTTTCCCGAGAGCGACACGAAGGTGCCCGCGGTGACGTGCTGCCCTTCGCTCACCAACACCTTCACGTTGTGGAGGTACGCGGTCGTCACGCCGTGACCGTGATCGATGATCAGAAAGCGCCCGTTCACCCTGGTCTCCCCGGTGCGAATCACGACACCGGGCCCCGCGGCGATGATCGGCGTGCCCTCCGGCACGGAGAGATCGATGCCCGTGTGCAGCCGCTCACCCTTGAGGATGGGATGGTTCCTCATCCCAAAGGGCGAGGTCACCTCGGTGAGATCGGGCACCGGCCAGGCGAGCGTGAAGGCGGTGGAGAGTGTGAGCGCCAGGGCCGTCGCTTCGTTTTGACCGCCCAAGAGCGCGTGCACCACCTCGCCGTCGGTTCGGCTCAGCGAGCGAACTCGATCGACGAGCGCCGACAGCTGCTCCGGCGAATCGGGCGCGGGCAGCGCGTGCTTCCTCGCGAGCGCGTTCGCGTGCCGTCGCGTCGTCGCGGGCTGCGCGCTCAACGCGAGCCAGATGCCTTTCGAGAGCGGGGTGCCCACGCGCGGCGCCACCAGCTTCGAAGCGAGCGGCCAGGGCTCCCATTCACCGGTGTCGAAGTCGGCGTTCTTTCCCACCCAGGCGACCCAGTCGTTCTCCTTCCCTCGACTTCCAGCGGGATGAACGGTGGTCCCTCGACTCCGCTCGGGATTGACGGTGGGACTCCGCTCGGGATGAACGGTGGTGCGCTGGGCGATCCACGCGGACTCCTCGATGTCGGGGACGACGGCGCCCTGTTCCACGATGAAGCGCACATTCTCGCAGCGCCCCGCCGCGGCCGTGAGATCGCTCAAAGAGAGCTCGAGCTGCGTGCCACGCGGGAGCGCTGAAGCGACCTCCACCTTCTCGTTCGCCCAGCGCAGCTCGAGCACGAGCTCGTTGCCCGAGACGAAGAACGCCTTCTCCTTCTCGACCTTTCCGCCCACCTTCAGCCTGGCCTGGCCCACGATGACCGCGCTCGTCTCGTCGATCCGCACCCGCAGAAACTCGCCCCAGCGCGAAGCGAGCGCGTCGCGCCGAATCACCACGTCGGCGCACGTGGGCGTGGGTTCTGTCGTCAGCGTGGCCGGCCCATCGATCAAGTGGCCGCGAGTCGCTGCGCAACCACTCGACAGGACGAGGAGGAGCGGGACCAGAGCGCGGTGCACGGCGCTCTGACGGAGAACCGCGTCACCGATTCAGTCCCAACCTGACCAGCACCTCATCGCCACCCCAGTCCCAGGTGGGATCGGGCTCCGCGGTGCCATCATCTTGCCGCAGCCGGCCGCGCAGCTTCTCCCGCGCGATGGCCGCGACGCGCGCCGGGCACCGATAGAAGCCGGCGAGGTCGAAGCGCGAGACACCAAAGGGCCGATTGCGGCCGCCATGTTCGGGATCCACCCAGCCCTGCTGCCGAGAGAAGTGGACGTGAAAGGAAGTGCTCGCCAATGACAGACACATCGTCGCCAGCTCGTGCGCGGTGCGCTTCGAGGCGCGCCCCTCTTCAGCGAACGAGCGCGTGAAGTCGAAGCCCTGCGCTTCCCACGCAGCCACGAAGGGGGGCACGCGCTCGTCGAAGAGAAGTCGGCCTTCCTCGGCCTGCTGCGCGCGTGGGGCCAGCGACTCGATCAGCGGTTTCGGCGCCGTCACCGCGCCATCGTCGAGGTAGCCGAGCTTCTTCAGCGCACGCACCCGCAGCTCGAGGCTGCGCCGGGCCGCTTCAGGAGAGCTCAGCTTCTTCTGCTTGACGCTCGTCTCCGTGCGCTCGAAGACGATGGCGCCATCGATCGCGAGCTCGACGAACACGTCTCCCGAAGAGGTGTCGAGGAGAAGCAACCTGCGCCAATGGAGACCCGGTGAGCTCAGGCGTCGGTCACCCAGTTCTGAACTTTGAGCCCGGGCACACGGGCGAACTCGCGCGTGTTGTTGGTGACCACCGTGACACCCAGCGCTTTCGCGTGCGAAGCGATCAACAAGTCCATCGGCCCGATGGGCTTCCCCCTCATCTCGAGCACCGCCCTGACGGTGCCCGCGACGAAGGCGGCTTCCGCAGAGAAGGGCATGATCTCGAGTGGCAGCAGAAACTTCTCCAGCGCGTGCGCATTCCGCTTCGAGTGGGTCTTCGCCACGCCGAAGGCCAGTTCGCTGACCGTGAGGCTCGACACGCCGATGTCGCCAATCTGGTGGCGGCGAAGACGCTCGATGACGCCGGGCGGCCGATCATTGATGAGCGCAATGCAGATGTCCGTGTCGAGCAGGTACTTCACGGCTTGAGCGTCTTCCGGCGCTGATGCGCGGGCTGTTCGCGCCGCAACTTCAAGCCGGGCTCGAAGTCACTGAGCGCCTCCTCGAGCGTGTCCCAACCTGCCTTCAGCGGGAGGAGGAGGACCCCAGAGCCGAAGTGCCGCACGGCGACCTCCTGCCCCTCCATGCGGTATTCCCTCGGGAGCCGCACGGCCTGACTGCGTCCGGACTTGAAGAGTTTGGCGGTGTCCATGGTCGTTACCAATGGTAGCTACCAGTTCGCTCCGGAACAAGACTCAAACCCGGAGCCCGCCCAAGCACCGTGAAGACGACGAGCGCGTTCAGGTTGATGAAGAGCTCCGCCACCACGCTCACCCACTTCTCACCTCTGAACGCTCGACGGAGGACCATCCTCATGCGATGCCCCGCGCATGAACGGTCTGGTGGTGGGGTTGTTGTTGGCGGCGGCGGGTTCGACCGAAGTCGAAGGCGCGATCACCGCGGGTGGCCGGCTGGAGCAGAAGAAGTCCGCCTCGCTCGAGGCCGTGGTGCACGGAAGGCTCGACGTCTCGCGCGACTTCGGCCGCTTCTTCATCCAGGGGCGCGCGTCGGTGCTCTTCAGCGGCGGCACGCTCGGGCTGGGCTTGAAAGACCTCGGCAGCCGCCTCACCGTGGGCTACCGCCCGCTGGGCTTCGTCGAGCGCATTTCGCTCGAGGTGATCCCCTTCAATCCCGTCATCCGGCTGGCGAGCTTCGATTGGGCCAACGCGTTTGGCGCGTCCACTGCGTTTCCCATCTCGGCGTTGCCTGAGAACGTCGTGTTCCCGATGCTGACCGCAGTGGTCGACACCCGGGCTGGGTCGGCGTGGTTCGGCGCTCGTTTCAGGGCGGTGCGCAATGACGTCGCAGAGATCACGGAGATCCTCCCTGACCTCTTGTTCGGTATCGATCTGCCGCTGTCGAATGGCCTTCGACTCGAGGCACGGGGCGCGTACCTGAACCATGGCTTCAACGCCTCGTTCGCATCGCAGGGCATCGAACAGCGTCTGGTGGGTGGTGGTGCGGCAGCGCGCTTCTCCTGGACCTTGAACGAACCCGTCGGACCGCCGGTCGACCTGGTCACCTACGCGACGGATCCGCTGCGCTTCGAGCGCTTTTTCGTCTCGGAGCCCCGCCGTTCGAGCGTCGCTGCCTGGGTGGGCCTGGAGGGCGGCGCAGGTGCTCAGCGACTTCCGGATCGGGATCGTTTTGGCCAACTGAAGACGGATGCGATGGGCTGGGCCGACCTTCAGGTTCGATTGCGGCTGCGCGACGTTCGCCTCTTCGGCACCGCGCGTGTGCAGTCGGTGACCTTGCTCGCCTTCGACCGACTCGGCATCCAGGGAGGCGCCACACCGCTGAGTTCCACGGCGACGCCCAGCGTGACCGGCATCATCGCCATCGACGGAATGATCCGCAGCCTGCGCCTCACGCCAGGAGCCCAGCTGCGCATCATGCAGTACGGAACGTTGCGCGACTTCCAGACGGGCCCACTCGGCAACAATCCGCCACCTCAAGGCGCCAGCGCGGTCTTGATCGGCCCGAACTCCGCGATCGCCACCATCCCTGACGGCACGCCGGTGGCGCCTGTGCTCGCAGCGAAGGTCTCCGCCCGGTGGGAAGTGGCCTCGTTCGCCTCGGTGGTGGGCGAGTTCGAAGTGGAGCAGGACTTCAACCCCACGCTCTTCGTCGACAACCCTCAACAGGTCTCGACGAGGGTGGTGCCCCCCCTTCACCTCACCGGGCAGCTCTACGTGCAGGCCCGCTTCTGAGTCGCACCTTCAGCGTTCGCATCGAGCGGTGATGGAGGCCGATTCCGATTCCCGCCAACCCTCGCGACGCGAACGTCAGCGACGGCCCGAGCGCAGCAGCCTGGAGAGGTCGGCCTTCAAATCGAGGTCGACGGTGCGCTGATCACCGGGGTTCATGATCTTCACCTGCTCCTTTTGCACCTGCGCGAAGAAGGCCGGGTCTTTCGCACGCACCGCGTCGATGGCTTTTTGCACCACGAGGGCCAGCTGCGCGGAAGTCACCGGATCCTCGCGGCCGGGAACGGGCTTGAGGCGCACTTCGAGCCGCGGTTCTTCGGGGTGCAGCGCCGCGTGAACGACCAGCGACACCATCGCCTCGTTCGTCGCCCCCACGGCCTTCGCGAGCGTGGCGAGGGCCGGGTCAGCGAGGAGACGTTTCTTCAGGTCCTGCTCGAGCATCGATCTGGCCTCAGAGCTTCAGGGTCTTCTTCAGGTCTTCCATGATGTTCTCCATCAGCAGCTTGCTGAAGGCCATGCAGTTGGCAAGAGCGCCGCCGTAAGCGAGCGAGCGCTCCACCACCGCGCGGTCCTCGGGTGACAGGCCTTCGATGTTGCCCAGGGCATCGGACGCTTCCAGGACTTCGTCACGGGTCATCGAGGCCTGGCTCAGCAGCCCCTTGAGCTTCGCCGCGTCGCCGCCGCTCAGCTTCCCGAGAATCTCGACGGCCTTGCTGGTGTTCGCGCTCTCTTCGGCGCCCCAGCTCTGACCCGTCGCGGCCTGGCTGGAGCTCGCGGTGTACGAGCTGTTCTCGGCGTAGCCCGGGGTCGTCGCTGGCGTGGTGGCAGCGGCAGGGGCGGAATGATCAGTGGCTGCACTGCGAACCACCGGGGCTGAACCAGGGGCGACGGAGTTGATGGCCATGAGCGATTTTCGCCAAACCTGGCAGAAAGGTGCTCCCTTTGGTTCCAGTGGCTTACGTCACCGCAGACGCGCTTCTGAAGCGGGCGGTGGTACGAGGGGGCCATGCAACCACCCGACGAAAGTCAGCCGCTCGACCTCGAGCCGGCGTACGGGGCCCACGCGACCCGCGGCCCGTTGATCGTCGCCGTGCTCGGCGCCCTGCTCGGCAGCATCTTCGCCGCGGTCAGCACCAGCGACTTCATGCAGCACCTCGATCGCCAGGTGCACTCGGTGCACTGCTCCTTCATTCCCGGGGCTGGCAAAGAGCTGGGCGAGAGCGGCTGCAAGGCCGTGATGATGAGCCCGTACAGCTCGTTCTTCCGCGAGAGCGTCTGGGGCGGCGTGCCGGTGAGCCTGTGGGCGCTGGCCACCTTCGCCTTCCTCGTCTACCGCACGAGCCTGCTGCTCTGGCGCGGCAAGCCCTCGCGGGCCGAGACCACCTTCCTGCTCGCAGCGACCGCGTTGCCGGTCTTGATGTCGCTCGTCTACGGGTACCTCTCGGTCGCCAAGGTGGGCGAGACCTGCAAGGTCTGCATGGGCATCTACGTGTCGAGCGCGTTGGTGTTCGTGGGCGCATTGCTGGCGCACCTCAAGAACCCCGCACGGCCCGACTACACACCTCAGACCGGAAAGTTCGCGCTCTGGTTCGGTGAAGGCGTGGCCTTCGTCGCGGTGCTCAGCATCACCTACCTGGTGGTCACGCCCACGCCCGACAAGAAGACCTCGCTGGCCGGGTGCGGCTCGTTGGTGAGCGGAGAAGATCCGAACGAGGTGATGTTGCCCCTGCCTTCGGGCGACGGCGAACCCGCCATCGAAGTGCTCGATCCGCTCTGCCCGGCCTGCAAGGCGTTCGACGAGCGGCTCGGGGCGAGCAGCCTGCGCAAACGGCTCAACTTGAAGGCGGTGTTGTTCCCGCTCGATCCCAGCTGCAACTGGATGGTCACCGAAGCGCTGCACCCCGGTGCGTGCGCGGTCAGCGAGGCGATGTTGTGCGCCGGCGGCGTGGTGAGCGGCCGCAGAGACGAGAAGGCCGCGCAGGAGGTGCTCAAGTGGTCCTTCAAGAATCAGGAGAAGCTGCGCGAGCTCGCCGCGAAAGACGAGAAGGCGCTGCGCACGAAGATCGAACAGACCTTCCCCGACGTGAAGGGCTGCCTGGGCAGCGCGGGCGTGAAGAGCAAGCTGACCAAGAGCCTGCGCTGGGCGGTGGCCAACGCCATCCCCGTGCTGACGCCGCAGCTCTTCGTGGGCAACTCGCGCATGTGCGACGAAGACAGCGATCTCGGTCTCGAGTTCACGTTGACGCAGATGTTGTCGAAGCAGGGCAAGGCCGCGCGGGCGTTGATCAAGCCACCTCCGAAGCCGGCGCCGGTCATCTCCGCGCCCACGCCCGCGCCTGCGCCCAGGACGGTGGTGGCCAAACCGCCGCCTTCAGAACCTGAGCCCGCGGCAGAACCCGAAAACACCGAAGAGCCGGAGACCCAGCCATGAACGAACAAGCACAGCGGTGGACGCTGCTCGGCGTGAGCCTGGCCATTCCCGTCATCCTGGTGGCCGCGTGGGCCAGCGCCGCACAAACCCGGCTCAAGGAGACCGCCTCCGCCAGCAAGGACGTGGCGATCGCCAGCGTCACCGACGACAGCTACTGCACGCCCCAGCTCAAGGCGATCATCCGCCGGGTGGCCGGTGCGTGTGGGCTCATCGAAGGAGGTGGTGGCCGCGGTTGCCAGCCGATGGAGGCGAAGAAGGTCGCAGCGCTGTCAGGTGATGACTTCAACGCGTTGTTCAAGCCGCTCTCCAAACGCGCGCACATCATTCAGTTCGACGCGAGCAAGACCGAGCTCGACCCCGAAGCGGCCACCGCCATCGAGAAGGCGTGGAGCGATCAACGCGGCGCCAGCTTCTTCTTCGTGGTCTCGCGCGCCAGCACCGATGGCAACGCCGACATGAACGAGGTGCTCAGCCGTGATCGCGCGAAGGGTGTGCTCGGTCACCTGCAGAGCAAGTTCAAGGATGAAGACCTGAAGAACCAGGTCGGCCTGCTGTGGCTGGGTGAGCAGTACGCGCAGTTGGGTGATGAGTTCTGCACGTGGAACCGCTCGCGCAACGGCGAGTGTTCGGCGGTGGAGATCAACCGCAGCGCCTTCGTCGCGTGGATCGACTGTGCGATCTGAGCCCGCGCTGTTGGCGTTGATACTGTTGGCCTGTGACGAGAAGCCGGAAGGTCCGCCGCCTTCGCGCTTCGCCTCGGTGAAGAAGACGACGCAGGCAGCGAGCGCGAAGGCGTTCTGTGATTCGAGCTATCCGGCGACGGGTGAGACCTCGAAACGTTTCGTGCCCGCAGCACTGCGTGAGTTCGGGAAAGAGCCCGCGAAGTCGAAGGGCTGGACCTGGGTCAACGTGTGGGCGACGTGGTGCAAGCCGTGTGTCGACGAGATGGGCGTACTCAACCGCTGGCGCGAGGCGTTTGCGCGGGAGAACTTACCGCTGAGCTTCGAGCTGCTGAGCATCGATGAGGCGGAAGCAAAGCCGTTGCTCGAGGAGTGGAGCGGGAAGAACCTGCCCGGACCGATTCGGTGGATTCGCTCCGAAGAAGACTTCGGGTCGTTCCTCGATTCGCTGGGCGTGCCACGCAGCGCCTCGATCCCGATTCACGTGCTGGTGGATCCCAAGGGCATGGTGCGCTGCGTGCGCGTGGGCGCGATTCACGAACAGAACTACGGCGCGGTGAGGGCGATCATCGCGCAGTGAGCTGCGCGTCAGCGAAGAGCGCGCAGGCACGGTGTTGACGCTGCTGAGCCAGCCGGAGGCGCAGCGGGATCTCGGCTTGTCCGTCGCTGCGCGAGAGGCGGTGATCGCGGCCATCACGGCGACGCGGCCTGTGACGCGGCAAGCGGGCTTCCCGGGTGCAGCCATCGCGTTGCGTGCTTCACTCGGTGATGCGGCGTCGCTCACGCCTGGTGAACGTCAGCTGCTGACCGAGTAGCTCGATCGCCTCGCAGCGACGTGAGCCAGGAACAGCCGAAGCACTGGGGAACGAGCGGGGTCCGTTTCGCTTCCGTTGCTCAGCTCGCACCGGCCTCTCGACCTCGGGCGAAGACGCGATCGTCACTCAGTGGCGACCTCGGTCGCAGTCGCTGGGAGCGCGCGTCGACCGCCGTGTCACACCCGACGCACCGATTCGAGCCGGGCCTCGACGTTTCTTCGGCACGGCTTCGGAACGAGCGGGCCGTACGCTTCCGACACCGCGTCGATCCGACGCACCGAATTGATCACGAAAGCGTCCTCGCCCGAAGCCGAGAGGCCGACGTGAGTCGAGCAACGCCGCCATCCTCGAGCCGCCACGCACCCCAGTGCCGTTGCCGTTCAACTCACACCGGCTTCGGGCCCATCTGCAGCGACAACCACCGCATCAGGTCCTGCCGCCGCACCAACCCGAGCAAGTGCCCTTCCTCGAGCACCGGCAACTGATCCACCTCACGCCGCGTCAGCTCTTCCAGCGCCTTCTCCGCACCAGCGCCGGGCGGCAACGCGGGCAGCTGCGACGCCGGAATCATCACGTCGCGCACCCGGGTCGACGACCACGACTCCCGCGGCACCTTGCGCAAGTCATCGAAGGCGACCATCCCCAGCAACACGCCGTCCAATTCCACCGGCCACACGAGCTGATCCTCCGCCATCACGTGGTCGCGCACGAACTCGTCGATGGTCAACGTGGGCAAGATGCGATCGAGCCTGGTGAGCATCAAGCGGCTCACCGGCACGTCCTCCAGCGCATGTTTGAGTGCCTGCTGCTGGAAGCTCGCCTTCGCGGCGCGATTGATGAACCAGCCGATCAGCAGCAGCCACACCCCGCCGCCGATGTTCCCGCGCAGCAGGTTGAGCACCCCGATCGCCATGATCGACCACGCCACCACCTGCCCCACGTTCGCCGCCCACCGCGTGGCCTTCAGCAGGTCGCCCGTCGACGCCCACAACACCGAACGCAGCACCCGCCCGCCATCGAGCGGAAACCCCGGCACCATGTTGAACAACGCCAGCATCACGTTGAGCGGGCCCAGCCAGAGCAGCAACGTCACCCCCGCACCCATGCCGCTGAACGTCACCATCGCCTCTTCCATGGTCGCGTCACGGATCGACGAGAGCTCCGGCCCGGCGAGCCAGAGCCCCGCACCGGTCAGCGCCACGCCGAGCACCAGGCTGGTGAGCGGGCCGACCACCGCGATGAGGAACTCCGCCCTGGCCGACGGCGGCTCGTTCTCCAGATGCGCCACCCCGCCAAAAAGAAACAGGGTCACCCGCGTCACCGGCACACCCTGCGTGCGCGCCACCAGCGCGTGCGACAGCTCGTGCGCGAGCAACGACGCGAACAGCAGGCTCGCCGCGAACGCCGCACCGAACCACACCCCCGGCAGCCCCCACTCGGGATGCCACGAAGGCAACACCCCCAGCCCCAGGTTCATCGTCACCAGCGCGAAGATGATCGCGAGGCTCCAGTCGAGGCGCACCTCGATTCCGAACACACGGGCGAGCAAGAAGCCGGGGCTCTGCGCATTCATGTGTGCCGTTCAGAGGACGCAGTGACCTGGAGGAAGCGCGGTCGCTCCATGCGCACCACCCAGATCGCCGCGGCCAGGAAGTAGGCGTTGATGAAGAGCATGTACAACCGCGAGCCGCTCATCACGTGCGTCAACGCCGCGGCGCCCATCAGCAGAATCACCCCCAGCGCCCCGTAGGATTGCGTCGAGCGGTTGAGGCACGAGAAGCCGATGAGCAGCTCCACCACGCCCACCATCGGCACCAGGGCTCTGGGCAGGCCGAGCTCTTCGAAGAAGACGTACTGGGGCGAAAGGCCCAGCAATTTCGTCACACCGAGCCCCAGAAATGCGGCGCCCATGCCCATGCAGAAGAAGCGGACTCGTCGCGGTACCGAAGAATCGTGTGCCATGCAGCCCCCTGAGTCAGGGAGCACAGCAAGGGGCGGGCCGTCAGCCGGCGTCGGGCATCACGCGCGGAGGCTCAGGTGCCTCGAGATCGTTTTGCGACAGGTCATCTGACTGCGCGAACTTCTTCGCCAACTGCGGCACCGCGGCGTCGTCGAGCTGCAGCAACACCTTGAGCGCGCCTTTGGCCCTCGTCTTCAAGGTGGCGTCGTTGAGCGCGTCACCGGCGGCGTAGAGCGCCACGTGCACTTCGGGGTCGAACGGGTTGACCGCGAGCGCATCGAGGTAGGCCTTCTTGGCGGCGTCGTAGCGTTTGGCGCGCAGGTAGATGCGGCCGAGGTGCACGTTGGTCGACGCGCTGCCGGGGTGCGTCTTGAGGCTGCCTTCGAGCACCACCGCGGCTTGATCGAACTTGCGCAGCTCGAGCAACGCGAGCGCGTACTTGTTCGACACCGACTCGTACTTGTCGCCCACCACCTTGTACGCGCGGCCATAGGCCTCTGAAGCGGCGCCCATGCGCTTCTTCTCGCGGAACAGTTCCCCCAGGTGCGCCGAGCGGCGGGCGTCGGTCTCTTTCACTTCATCGAAGTCACCGAAGCTGACTTCGCGGCCCTTCTTCTTGGGCTCCTTCTTCTGCGCGCCCGCCTCGAGCAGCTCCTTCTTCTCGTTGCTGGAGGGCGGCAGCAGATCCTTCGGGTACGGCTGCTTCCTGAGCGAGGCCATCCACGACTTCTCGAACTCGGGCCACTTGCGCTTCATCACCAGCTCGACCGCGGCGCGATCGCTCACGCCCTTCGACATCGCCTCGAGCATGCGCTCCAGGGCCTGCGGGCCGCCTTCCTGCTCGATGAGCTTGATGGCGAAGAACACCTCGGCGAACGCGGTCGCTGCGTCTTCAGCGGTCGGCAAGAGCGCCATCGAGGGGTGCATCTTCTCGAAAGGCACCAGCTTGTTGCTCTTCACCCGGCTGCCCAACAACGCCAGCGTCGGAGGCGTCATCGCCCCACCCGCCGGCCCGCGCCACCGCGACTCGAGGTACTTCGCCAGGCCTTCGTGCATCCAGATGGGCACGGTGTTGCGGCTCTTTCGACTGACGACCAGATGCACGTACTCGTGCGCGACGGTGTCGAGCCAGTCGTAGCCGGTGACCACCGCCTTGGGGCTGGTGACCATCAGCTTGTTGAACTTGCAGATGGCGATGGTGCCGGTGGTCTTGATCGCTTCTTTGGAGAGCGTGGACACCTTGGCCAGCTCACCGGCGGAGGAGACGATCTCCACCCGAATCTTGCCCGGGGGCGCGTAGCCGAGGTCTTTCTCCAGCGCGGCGCGCACTGCTTCCAGCGCGTCGAGGGCCCAGGGCACCAGCACGGCGTCTTTGCCCTTCGGGTACAGAAAGACGAAGTGTTCACTCTCGGCGCGCTCGAAGTTGCCGGTGATGGCGCCGGTGTCTTTGGCCAGGCGAACCCAGCTGCCTGGCTTGTCGGTGAGGCCCGCTTTCTCGAGCAGCGCCTGCGCGTCGGCGTAGCGGCCCTCTTCGAAGGCGATGCGCCCCTGGTAGTACGCGAGCGGCTCGACATCGGCGGGAGCGAGCTTCTCGAGCGCGGCCAGCTCGCTCTTGGCGGACTCGAGATCCCAGTCCTCCAGGTATTGATCGAGGTTCTGAATGCGCGCCTTCGCTTCACCCTTGAGCTCGGGCAGATCCGACGGATCCTCCTGAGCGAAGGCGGGCCAGGCGAGCAGACCGAGAAGCAATGCAAGTCGTCTCACTTGACCAACTCCTCGTAGTACTTCTTGTTCTGATCCTTGTAGCGATCCGGTGCGCCCTGCTTCATCGCGTCCATCACGTCCTTGCGGAACTCGCGGGTGCCGGCGTTGGGATCTTCATCGACGATCTCCACCTTCTCGTTCTGCTGGCCACCGCGTGAACGGCCACCGCGGCGTTTGATGGGCATCGGAATGCCGCCTTTGCCACCCTTCCCGCTCTTGCCGCCCTTGGCCGCTTCTTCCATCGCCTGTTGGATGCCGCGCAGCCCCTGCATGGCGCCCTGCTGCTCGCCGAAGCCGCGGCTGGGATCTTTGCCTGCGAGCTTTTCGCCGGCGCCCTGCATGCGCTGACCGACCTGATCCATCTGCT
Organism: Archangium sp.; assembly: GCA_031412555.1. GTDB lineage: Bacteria > Myxococcota > Myxococcia > Myxococcales > Myxococcaceae > Archangium_A. Next base: position 34,561 of record JANODF010000681.1, read on the forward strand.
GCTGCGCGTCTTCGTCGAAGAGCGGCGCGCGTTCACCGATGGCGTCCATCTGCTGCTGCAGCTGCTGCGCCTGCTGCTGGAGCTGCTTCTGCCCCCGCGCCAGCTCATTCATCTGCTGCCGGTCTTGTTCGCTCATCTGCTGGCCTGCCTGGGGAAAGAGGTCGCGCAGCTTCTGGGCCACTTCAGAGGCCTTCTTCGCGTCGCGCTGCACTTTGTCGGCGGCCTGCTTCGACTCGCGGCGCACCTCGGGCGGGTTGTTGAACAGTTCGTCGCGCTGGCGCAGCTCTGAGGCCGCCTCAGCCATCTGCGTCGCCTTGTCTTCCATGCGATCGGCGGCCTCGGAGGCGAGGTCGAAGTCGTTGGCCTCCAGCGACTGCTGCACGTTGTCGCGCGCCTGCATCGCCTCCTGCTGCACGTCTTCGAAGCGGAAGCCGAACCGGTCGCCTTCGAGCTGCTTCCAGCTCTTGTCGAGTTCTTCCAGCTTCTCCTTGAGCTCGCGCTTGAGCGCTTCACCCTGGCGCGCGATGCGTTCTTTCTGCTGCTCGCGGTACTTGTCGCGCAGGGCCCGCGTCTTGTCGGCGAGCTGCTCCTGCTTCTTGGCGGTGTCTTCCAGGTTCTGCTGGAACTCGTCGTACTGGCGGGCGAGCTCGGGGTCACTCTGATCATCCGCGCGGTCACCGGCCTCATCGAGCTGCTCGAGCATCGCGTCGAGCTCCATCGCGAGCTCCTGCATCTTCTTGAGGGCCTCTTCCGCCTTGCCTTCCTTGACCAGCTTCTCCACCTCGTCGAGCGAAGACTGCAGCCCGTCTTCTTCCAGCATCTGCTGGAGCGCCTCGGCGTTCATGAAGTCGTCGCGGATGCCCTTGCTCAGCTCGGCCATGCGCTGCTGCAGCTCGAGCATGCGCTGCTTGAGGTTCTGCATCTGCTCGACCAGCGCCTCCTGGATCTTCGGATCCTTGGTGCGGCCGAACTCCTCCAGCAGGCGCGAGAGTTCTTTGCGGTCTTCGCGCAGCTGGTTGGCGAGGTCGCGAATCGCGTCGAGC
>JANODF010000682.1:0-11534 GCA_031412555.1 Archangium sp.
GTAAACATGGGCACCAACGGCTCGCTCGGCTTCTGGCTGCAGGAGTGCATCAACGCGCTCTCCGGCAACCTCGATCGCCGCGGCGGCACGCTGGTGGGCAAGGGCGTGATCGACTTCCCCGCGTTCGGCAAACGCAGCGGCGTGCTGATGCGCAACGACGTCTCGCGCATCGGCAAGTTCGCTTCGGTCATCGACGCCTTCCCCGGCGGCGTGCTGGCCGACGAGATCCTCACACCGGGCGACAAGCAGGTGCGCGCGCTGTTCGTCACCGGCGGCAACCCGCTCATCACCATGGCCAACTCGGGCCGCCTCAAGAAGGCGTTCCAGGAGCTCGAGCTGCTCGTCACGCTCGATCTCTTCCGCAACGAGACGGGCTCGCTCGCGCACTACGTGTTGCCCTGCACCTCGCCGCTGGAGCGCCCCGACCTGCCCTTCATCTTCCCGCTGATGCTGGGCCTGCAGCAGAAGCCGTATCTCCAGGCCACGCGCGCGCTCGTCGAGCCGACGGGTGAACAGCGAGATGAAGCCACCATCTACCTGCAGCTGTGCAAGGCGGCTGGGCTCGGGCTGTTCGGCAGCAAGGTCGCGCAGAAGATCCTCGAGGGCATGCTCGCGGTGCACACGCGGCTGCAGCCGAAGGAAAAACAACCGTCGCTGCCGCAAGAGGCGTTGTTGTCGTTCTTGCTCCGGCTCACCGGGCAGCCCGGCTTCGAGCACCTGCTGGAGCACAGCCCGCACGGTTGGCTGCGTGAGGCGCATGAGGCCGACGACTTTGCGAATGATCGCGTGCTGACGCCGAACAAGAAGGTGCAGCTCGCTCCGAAGAAGCTGATGGACCAGGCGAAGAAGCTCGAGGACGACTTCGAGCAGGCGTGGTCGGATCAGTCGCGCCTCAAGCTCATCACCAAGCGCGCCGTGCAGACCCACAACTCGTGGACTCACAACATCGCGGACTTCGTTCGCGAGCCGACGAACTATCTCTACATGCACCCGGAAGATGCGCAGCGCGTGGGCCTGATGGATGGCGCGATGGCGGATGTGAGCACCGAGACGGGCACGGTGCGGGTGCCGATCAAGCTGCTCGGCGATCTGATGCGCGGCACGGTCGCGTTGCCTCATGGCTGGGGTCACCAGCACGCGATCGGGCTTTCGATCGCCAATCAGACCCGCGGCGTGAACGTGAACATTCTCGCGGCGGATGGGCCGGAGAGTCTGGAGAAGGTCTCTGGCATGGCTCACCTGACGGGGTTCAATGTCGAGGTGAAGCCGGCTGCGGGTCCTCAGGATCCTTCGAGTTGGAGTGGCTTGCCTCAGTAGGAAAAACCTCTCCTTGCGCAGCGGGGAGAGGTCGGCCGCAGGCCGGGTGAGGGGCCCGGCTCCGGAGCTTCGACGGCCCCTCACCCCGACCCTCTCCCCGCTTCGCAGGGCGAGGGAGATTCAGTATGCAATTCGATCTCTTCCCTCCTCCGCCGCTCGACACCACGGCCGATGCGGCCCTCGCGGCCAAGCGCCCGCCGGGCCTGTTCCTCGGCACCTCGAGCTGGACGTTTCGAGGATGGGGAGGCCTGGTCTATCGGGGCACCCCCACGCAGGAGCACCTCGTCGAGTTCGGCCTCGAGGAGTACGCCCGCCACCCGCTCTTCAACACCGTGGCGATCGATCGCTCGTACTACGCGCCCCTCGGCGTCGATGAGCTCGCCCACTACGCGAAGCAGCTGCCACCTGATTTCCGCTGCGTGATGAAGGTGTGGAACGCGGTGACCTCACGCGTCGACCCACGCACCCGCGCCCCCAACACCCAGTTTCTCGATCCGGGCTTCTTCAAAGACGCCGTGCTGGCCGCGGTCGAGAAGTCCTTCTCCGCGCACCAGGGGCCGCTGGTGTTTCAGTTTCTCCCGCTCAGCCGCGCCGAGCTGCCCTCACCCACCGAGTTCAGCCACAAGCTCGAACGGTTCTTCAGCCAGCTGCCGACGCAGTACGCCTACGCGGTGGAGCTGCGCAACTCAGAGCTGATGGTGCCCGCCTACTTCGCCGCGCTGCAGCGCCACGGCGTGAGCCACGTGTTCAACCACTGGGAGCGCATGCCGGCGATCCGCGATCAGCTGGCGAACCCTGCTTCGTTGACCAGTTCTCACGTGGTGTGCCGGCTGCTCCTCCCTCAGGGCATGGGCTACGAGCAGGCGCGCGAGGCCTACGCACCGTTCGACAAGCTCCAGGCCGTCGACGAGCCGATGCGTGAAGACGTGGTCGCCTTGTGGAAGGCCTGCCGCGCCGCGGGCCGAAGCCTCACCATCATCGTCAACAACAAGGCGGAGGGCTCGAGCCCGCTCACCGTACGCGCCCTGCTCTCGCGGCTCACCTCACTGGAGTGAAGCGCGTTCTCTCCGGGCGAAACGGATGAGCGCCTCGATGGTGGGCTTGCGCAGATCGTCCAGCTCCCATTGCAGCGCGCTGAGCCGGGCCAACGCATCGACGTCGAGCGAAGCCAGCGCCGCGCGGCGAACCGCGTCGTCCGTCGGATAGGGGCTGGGCAGCACCGCCATGGCCCGCTCCACGATCGCCGCCGCGTCGGGCGCATCGGCGTTCTCCAGCGCGACGCTCGCTTCGGCCGCGTGTTTGCCCCTCGACGAGAACAGGTAGCTCAGCCCGCCTTCGTCGCTGATCTCACCGAACGCATGAATCGCCAGCTGGAGCGACCGCTCGACCGGCGAGAGCGCCGTCTTCCTGCGCGCCAGGTGCACGTAGAGCGCGGGAATGGCGAGATCCGGCGCCAGCTCGGGCGCGAGGATCTCCTTGAGCGTCACGTCATCGGGGAAGGACACCGGCCTGAACGCGGCGAGGCCTTCGTTCGCCAGGGTGAACTCGGCCGGGTGCGCCTCGATCCATTCGCCGAGCTCGAGCACGAGCGTCTCCGTCGCCGCGTCGACCTGGTTGCCCATCGCGGTGAGCTCGGCCCTGGCCTCGTCACTCAGCGCAGAGACCACCAGGTGGCGTTCGACGCGCGCGGCCGCCGGCGGAAAGTGAGCGAGGCTGCGCTCGATGGTCGCGGCGAGCTCCTTCTGCCCCAGCTCGCGCAAGGCGTCGGGCACCAGCGACGCGCGTTCACCCGAGCTGTTGCTGAAGAACTGATCCACCCCGCCGTTCGACACCTCGCCGCACAGCTCGAACACCAGCCAGAGCACCTGCTCCGCGCGCGACATGCCGAGGATGCCGCGCGTGGAGTGCCGTGAGATCAACCGGCGAAACAACATGCCGGGCACATCAGCACGGCGAGGCCAGGCGAGCAGATCGGGCAAGTCCATGAAGAGGCTCCGGCGCGTCGGCGCGACGCAGGGGCCATCCTCTCAGGAACGCCAGCGGTTCCACCACGATCGTATTGGCTGATCGACCGTCGGATGCTCTTCCATGCGCGTCTCGATGCCTTCGAGGGCGGTGGCCACCCAGTCCATCGACACCGGCCGCTTGGCCAGCTCGCGCGAGAGGCCCATCTCCAGCAGCCGCTGAATCTGCCAGGGCAACTTCTCCCCCAGGAAACTCACCTCGCCCACCGGCGTCGCGTCACGCGAGAGGCGCTGCATCACCACCTGCGACAAATCCGCGCCCGCGAAAGGGAAACGCCGGGTGATCAACACGTACATCACCATGCACAACGAATAGACGTCGGCGCGCGCATCGACCTGGTGGCCCATCACCTGCTCGGGCGCCATCCACAACGGCGTGCCCACCACCTGGCCGACCTGCGTCTTGTAGGCGGCCTTCAGGTCGTTGCCACGAATGCGGGCCACGCCGAAGTCGAGCACCTTGAGCTGCTCGTTGCCTTCCGCGTCACGTTCGACCACCAGGTTGTCGGGCTTGATGTCGCGGTGAATCACCCCGACCCCGTGCGCCGCGGAGAGCGCCTGCGCGGCCTGCCGCATCAGCCGCACCACGCGCGTCAGCTCGAGAGGTGACTCCTTGGCCATCACCTTGAGCGACTTGCCCGAGAGCAACTCCATCACGAAGAAGACGCGCTCGCCTTCGCGCACCAGATCTTCGATGTCGATGATGTGGGGGTGCTTCACCATGTTCACGGCCTGTGCCTCGGCCATGAAACGCTGCACCTGCGAGTCGACCCGCGACAGCTCGGGCCGCAGCACCTTGATGGCCACCTTGCGATCGATCGAAAGGTGTTTGGCGGAGAACACGTGGCCCATGCCGCCTTCGCCGATGAGCGACTCGATGCGGTAGCGGCCCAGCACGTCGCCGGGCTGCAGGGTGCCTGCGTGGCGCGGCTCAGGATCGCCCAGGTGCACTTCGATCGCCGGGGTCTCCAGCGGCTTCAAGGTGCGCAACGTCTCTCGCAGCTCAGACAGGGAGGCGAAACGATCGGCGGCGCGTTTGGCGAGGCAGCGGTTGAGCACCGGGGCCCACTCCTCCAGGCCAGGCCGCAGCGGGGGCAACGGCGCGTGCAGCTGCAGCGCGCGGGTCTCGCTGACGCCTTTGCCGGAAAACGGCGGCTCTTTGGTGAGCAGCTCGTGGAGCAACACGCCCATGCCGTAGACGTCGCACGCAGGCGTGGCGCGGCGGCCTGCGCAGCGTTCGGGCGAGAGGTATTCGGGGGCCACCAGGATCTGCCCGCGCGGCACGCTCTTGGTGCCCCGGAAGAGCAACAACGCCGTGTCGAGCAAACGCACTTCGGGGTGCGCGGGATCTCCGTCGAGGAAGAGGTTGTGCGGGGCGAGGTGGCCGTGCACCACGCCGTGCGCGTGGAGAAACTCGAGCGCGTCGCAGATGCGCACGCCCCAGCGGATCGCTTCGGGAGAATCGAGCGCGCCCCGTTCACGCAGGTGATCGGCAGCCGTGCGGCCGCTCACCGGGCCGGTCACCATCACGAAGCGGCCATCGGGCTCGCAGGTGGTGATCTCGGGCGAGAGCAACGCCGGGTGACGGTGTTGCGTCGAGGTCACGCGCGTGGTGTCGAGGAAGCGCCCGTAGAGCTCGGGATCGGCGACGACCTCGGGGTGGCTGACCTGCACCAACACCATGCCCGCGGAGGAGTCTGCGAGGAACGCGTCGACGGCAGAGCCCGTCGCGATCTTCCGGCGAATCTGGAGATTCTTCATCTGCCCGGACTGTAGAACTACAGTGCCACTCGTACGCTAGTGGCCGGTGTGCGCGCGGGGATCACAGCGGTTCAGGCATGACAAGGCCCTCACCCCAACCCTCTCCCAAAGGGAGAGGGAGCTCAGGGGAGGGCCCTTGACGACTCAGATCAGTTCGAGCGGAACTCGGCGTCGACCACGTCGTCCTTCTTCGCGCCGGGCGCTGCGCCCGGAGCACCGGCCTGGGGCTCCGCCGTCGAACCCGGAGCGGCACCGGCCGTCGGGCCACCCGCCTTGTAGAGCTCTTCAGCGGCCTTGTAGCTGACCTCTTCGGCCGCCTTCACCGCCGCCTCGATGGCCGCCTTGTCGCTGCCCTCGCGGATGGTGTGGAGGTTCTTCGCGGTCTCCTCGAGCTTGGCCGCCGTCTCGGCGCCGAGCTTCTCCTTGTTGTCCTTCACCAGCTTCTCGAGGTTGTAGGCGAGGTTCTCGGCCTTGTTCTTCACCTCGACCAACGCGCGGCGCTCCTTGTCGGCCGACTCGTTGGCCGAAGCGTCCTTCACCATCTTCTCGACCTCATCCTTCGCGAGGCCCGAGCTGTGGCTGATGGTGACGTTGGCTTCCTTGCCGGTCGCCTTGTCCTTCGCGCCGACCTTCAAGATGCCGTTGGCGTCGATGTCGAAGGTCACTTCGATCTGCGGCACACCACGCGGCGCCGGGGGCAGGCCGGTGAGGTGGAAACGGCCCAGGCTGCGGTTGTCGGTGGCCATCTCGCGCTCGCCCTGCAGCACGTGGATCTCGACCTGCGTCTGGCCATCGGCCGCCGTGGAGAACGTCTCCTGCTTGCGCGAAGGAATGGTGGTGTTGCGCTCGATGAGCTTGGTGAACACGCCGCCCAGGGTCTCGACGCCCAGCGACAGCGGGGTCACGTCGAGGAGCAGGATGTCCTTCACGTCGCCCGACAGCACGGCGCCCTGCACGGCCGCGCCGATCGCCACGACTTCGTCGGGGTTCACGGTGCGGTTGGGCTCCTTGCCGAACAGCTTCTTCACCGCGTCTTGCACCTTGGGCATGCGCGTCGAGCCGCCGACCAGCACGACCTCGTCGATCTGCTCCGCGGTGACGCCTGCGTCCTTCATGCACTTGCGCGCGGGCTCGAGCGAACGCTCGATCAGGTCGTCGACCATCGCCTCGAGCTTGGCGCGCGAGAGCTTCAGGTTGAGGTGCTTGGGGCCCGTGGCGTCGGCGGTGAGGAACGGGAGGTTGATCTCCGACTCGTTCGCGCTCGACAGCTCGATCTTCGCCTTCTCAGCGGCCTCCTTCAGGCGCTGAATGACCATCTTGTCCTTCGAGACGTCGAGGCCCGTGTCCTTCTTGAACTCGGAGATCAGCCACTCCATCACCCGCTGATCGATGTTGTCGCCGCCGAGGTGGGTGTCGCCGTTGGTGGCGAGCACTTCGACCGCGCCGTCGCCCATGTCGAGAATCGAGATGTCGAAGGTGCCGCCGCCGAAGTCGTAGATGGCGACCTTGTGGCTGTGCTTCTGATCGAGGCCGTACGCAAGGGCCGCGGCGGTGGGCTCGTTGACGATGCGGCGCACGTTGAGGCCGGCGATCTCACCGGCGTCTTTGGTGGCCTGGCGCTGGGCGTCGTTGAAGTACGCCGGCACGGTGATGACCGCGTCGGTCACCTTCTCGCCCAGGTAGTTCTCGGCGGCGCGCTTGAGCTTGAGCAGCACCTGCGCCGAGATCTCGGGCGCGCTGATCTGCTTGCCGTCGATCTCCACGCGGGCGTCATCGGTGGGACCGCGCACGACCTTGTACGGCACCAGCTTGGCCTCTTCGGTCACCTCGGAGTGCCGGCGGCCCATGAAGCGCTTGATCGAATAGACGGTGCGCTCGGGGTTGGTGATGGACTGGCGCTTGGCGACCTGTCCGACCAGGCGCTCCCCGTCTTTCGTGTACGCGACGACCGAAGGCGTGATGCGGCTGCCTTCTTCGTTCACGATCACCTTGGGCTCTCGGCCCTCCATGATGGCCACAACCGAGTTGGTGGTGCCCAGGTCGATACCAATGATCTTGCCCATTGCGGTGTCTCCTAAAGAGTTGATTTGACAGCCGGATTTGTGGTGCCCGGCGACTCGACCAAGCTAACCACCGGCCTCCGCACGTCAACCCACCTCCCCGCTCCGCCAACTGCGAAGCGCCGTTCGCAGCAACTGCCACCGCAAGGTTCCAATCGCGACAGTTGGGGGTGAGCGTTACCCAATTGTTTCAAGGAGTTGACGCAACACGTCAAGTGGCAAGGTCTGTGCTGAGGAGGACCTCACTGTCGTCACGGGTGCTGGGGGCACACCGTGGCCAGGAGGGCCGCAACCGTGTGGGTTCAACCGTTCCGAGCTGATGTCGAACAAGTCCCCCCGAGACTCGAGGTCGATCACCGTGTGGCGGTGTTGCTCAATCTGAGCGCACGCAAGGTCACGGCGAAGATCCAACGAGCGCTGTCCCACGTGGTGCCGGAGGGGGATCTGTTTCTGTCCCGCTCCGAGCTCGACGCCCGCCGCATCGCCCAGCAGGTGGTCGATCGCGGGTACCACACCGTCTTCCTCGGGGGCGGCGACGGCACGTTGACCTGCTTCGTCAACGAGATCATGAGCCAGGTCGCGCTGCGCCGGCAGCACCACCCCACCCCCACGCCGCGCTTCGGCATCTTGAAGCTGGGCACCGGCAACTCGGTCGCTTCGTTGGTGAAGGCCTCGTCGACCCGCGCTGACGGCTTCGTCGATGACGTGCTGCGCGCACGCGCGGGTGAAGTGCCCGGCTACCGCACGATCGATCTGCTGCTGATCGACGGCAAACGCGCTCCGTTCGCCGGCCTGGGGATGGATGGGAAGATCCTCAACGACTACAACTCCGTGAAGAACTCGTTCGCGCAGGGTCCGTTGTCCAAGATGATGACCGGCGCCGCGGGCTACTTCACCTCGGTCGCGTTCAAGACGGTGCCGTACTACCTGGCCAACTCGAACACGGTCGACTGCGAGGTCGTCAATGGTCCCGCGCTCGCGTACCGCATGGGGCCCGATGGTCTGCCGGTGCAGACGTTCGCTCCAGGCGAGACGATGTACCGCGGGCCGTTGGTGATCGCCGCCGCGGGCACGGTGCCGTTTTATGGCTTCGAGCTGAAGATGTTCCCGTTCGCTGGGAAGCGCCGCGGGATGATGAATCTGCGCCTGGGCACGGTGCCTGCGACGGCCATCCTCGCGAACCTCGGCAAGATGTGGTCGGGCACGTGGTTCCCTGACGGGCTCAACGACTACCTGGTGAAAGACGCGACCATCAAGTTCTCGCGGCCGATGCCGTTTCAGATCTCGGGCGATGCCGAGGGGTATCGCGAAGAGGTGCACTTCCAGATGTCGCCCGAGCCGATCGACGTGGTCGACTTCACGGGTTCGGTGCACTGAGAAGCCGGCCTTGAAGCGGGTGGTTTGACGGTGCGATTCGCGGAGCAGAGGCCGCGCTTGCGCCTCGCCACCTGCTCCGCGAGTGCACGCGTAACCTGCACTTTGTAAACAAATCACTGAGCCGCGGGCGCTCTCCGTGAGCCCACGCCCTCAGGATCAATGTTTACAAAGCGCGACTTAGCGCGCCGCGCAGTGGTCACCCTCACCACGCTCGGCTGACCTGCCGCTGATCGCGAACAGCTGGCCCAACAACTCGAGCTGCAGCCGAGCCACCATCTCCCCCGGCAACACCAGCGGCGGCGCGAACGCCTTCGGCAACGACCTGAGCTCCTCCTCACCTGCGGGCGTGCGCTGATGCCACTTCTCCGAGCCGTCCTGGGCCCAGACTTCGCTGAACCGGTACTCGGTGCCATCGAGGTTGCGCCCGATCAGCAACACCCACGCAAGGTGCGGCTTCACGCGCAAGGTGGCCTCGACCCGCACACCCCGCCGCAACAACTTGCGGATCGCCCGCTGATCCGTGAGCTCCACCTCGAGATGATTTTCCGCCTTGAGCCGCTGCTCTTGCGAGGTGATCAACGCCCTCGCCTCGCGCACCAACGGGTCGAGCGCAGCCGGGAGCGGCGGCAACACGTTGCTCGAGGTCGACCGTTGCCCATCACGCACCGCCGCCCGCAGCAGACTCTTGCTCTGCTTGAGCCACTCCCCGCGATCGTCACTGGCGATGCTGGCCAGCGCCTTTCGATCGACGTGCCCTTCCAGGCTCTGCCGCGCGTTCTCGAAATAGAGCCACCGGTGATCCCAATCGAAACACGCCTCCAGGTTCGGAGAAGCCAGCTCCTGCGCCCGAATGCAGCTGGAGGCCGCCTTCTCGGGCGTGGAGAGATCGAGCCCGAACGATCGCGTGTCGTCTTCCAGCAGCCAACGCGCCATGCCGATCGGCCGCGCGAAGCCCACGCCGTCGGTGTCGCCGAACACCTTGGCGCTGCTCACGCCCACCAGCTCACCGCGCTGATTGAGCAGCGGCCCACCCGAGCTGCCCGGGTTGAGCGCCGCGTCGTGCTGAATGGCGCCGTTGTGCAGCGCGCTCACCACCCCGCTGGTGAAACTCCACACCGTCTCCTGCGGGTGACCGAGCACGAGCACCGCTTCACCCCGCCTCGGTAGATCTTCCGCCAGCGGCAAGAGCGGCACGGTGCCGGTGTCGGCATCCATCCGCACCAGGGCGAGATCGTTCGCTTCGTCGATGCGATCCACGCTCACGTCGACCAGCCGCGACCGGTTCTCGAACAGAAACCGATCGAGCCCACCATCCATCGGGGTGTAGGTGACCAGGCCCGGCTCGTACTGCATCGCCCGCAGCTGGGTCATGCCGCGCACCAGGTGAAGACAGGTCAGCACCTGGCCCGTGCGGCTCATGATGATGCCCGAGCCGAACGAGGTCTTTCCGTCGGAGCGCACCCCCACCAACAACACCACCGAAGGCAACGCGGCCTGCACCAATTGCTCGGTGGTGCGCGGGGGCGCCACGGGCGGGTGGTGCACGCACGAGAGCAGAACCGACAACCACCACACCAGGCTGAGGCTGCGCATCGAAACCCCGCGAACCGATGGTGGGTGGACCGGCGAAGTTTCAGCCGCCGTCGCGTGACGGAGGCGGTTTTTCACCCGGCTCTTTGCGGCGCGCGACGATGAAGCCGATGCTCACGCCGGTCTTGCCCGTGCGGTGGAGCGCGATCTCGCCCCGCAGCGCCAGCGCACCCACGGCGTTCGTATCGCCCGTCTTGCCCAGCAGCACCTCGAGCTCGCGGTAGTACTCGTCGAGCTCGACGTCGCTGAGGGTCTCGATCAGCTCGGGCTCGTAACCTTCGGCCTCGATGCTCATCAACGTCTCGCGGGGCGACAGCAACGCCACGCCCAGACGCTCTTTCCACGCGGCGAGCACAGGCTCGTTGGCCACCCGGCCCACCTTCACCACCGCGGTCAGACCCAACCGGCCACCGACGGCCAACGAAGGCCGCCACGTCTTGGCGACCTGCGCCGGATTCCCGATCACCCGGCCGAAGGAGAAAATGCCGTCGAACGCGCGCTCGGCGAACTTGATGCTGCCCACCGCGCCGTGCTGCACCGCCACCTTCTCGCCGCAGCCCACCACCCGCGCCCGCTCCTTGATCGCATCGGCCAACCGCTGATCAGGCTCGATGATGGTCAGGTGGCAAGACAACGCTTTGGCAATGGCCAACGCTCCGAGACTGCCGTGCAGCTCCAGCAGGCTGGCCCCGTCATTCCAGTGCGCCATCTGCGCGAAACGCCGCAACAGCGACTCGGACTGAAAGAGCCTGCGCGTCTCGGGCGGGAGATACAGCGGGAAGGGGTCAGCCATGGTGTCGAGGGCCCCCTTACACAGGGCCTGAAACCCTCACAAGTAGTAGACGATTCGCTTGTCCACGTGGATGTCGGCGTAGATGGCCAGCCGCTGCTCCTCGGAGAGCAGGTAGACGGACACGGTCAACGAAACGTAGTGGCCCTGCTTCGAGACGTTCTCCGCGATGGAGTCACGGCTGACTTCACTGCCCATCAAACGGCTGAACTTCGCCCGGATGTACTCGGCGAAACCATGCTCGAGCTTCCCCATCACCTTGAAGGCGTAGACAGTGGGGTACTCGATCAGCGGCTTTGCGGCCGCTGGCGGATCGATCTTCGGAGGCACTTCGTCACTCATGGCGATCAAAGAAGGTTGGTGGCGATCTCGGCCAGCGCGCTGCGCTCGCCCTTGGTCATGGTCACGTGGCCGGCGATCTTCTGACTCTTGAAGCGGTTGACCACGTGCACCAGGCCGTTGTTGGTCGAGTCGACGTAGGGGTTGTCGATCTGTGCCGGGTCACCGGTCAGCACGATCTTGGTGGTGTCGCCCACGCGGGTGACGATGGTCTTCACCTCGGGCGGCGTGAGGTTCTGCGCCTCGACGACGATGATGTACTGGTTGGGGATCGAC
>JANODF010000683.1:0-3993 GCA_031412555.1 Archangium sp.
CTACGAATCGTCGCGCTTCACCGTGGCATCGATCTCGTTCGGCATCCGCAACGTCGATGATCCCAAGGCGTGCGTGGCTGAGCTGGCGCGCGTGGTGAAGCCGGGCGGCCGCGTGGTGGTGCTGGAGTTCGGCCAGCCCAAGGGGCTCTTCGGCGCGCTGTTCCGCTTCTACGCGAAGAACATCATGCCGCTGCTGGGTCAGCTGCTCACCGGCAGCCGCGCGGCGTACGAGTACCTGCCGCGCACGATGGCCGCGTTCCCCGCGGGCGATCGGTTCACCGCGATGATGAACGAGACGGGGAAGTACGCGAAGGCCGAGGCCCACCCGCTGCTCTGGGGTCTGGCCTACGTGTACGTCGGCACGGTCAGCTGATTCTCTAACCTCTCCCTGCACGCTGGGAGAGGTCGGTCTGCAGGACCGGGTGAGGGGCTTTCGGTGTTCGAAGGGGCCCCTCCCGCCCCACCCTCTCCCCGCTTCGCAGGGCGAGGGAGATCACTCTGCGACCAGCGATTCCTTCGCCACGTCGAACCGAAACCCGGCGCGCATCAGCACCGCGAGATCCTTCTGCCGACGAGCGGGATCCACGCCGAGCCGCTTCTTCTTCACGAGCGCGCGGGCCTCCTCCAGTCCCCGAACCGGAGCCGCCTTCTTCGCCACCACCACGTCCGGAACGAACGCCCCGGGAAACGCGATCACCTGGCCCGCCTCGCCCGACCGCTGCCCCAGACCCGAACGAGGCGTGAGCTGCACCACCCGCCCCGCCTCGACCGCTTCGACCACCTCTTCTTCAGCCGAAGCCGCGAGGGCCCGCCGGGCCAGGTCGGAGCCAAACCCCGCCCGCATCAGCACCGCGAAGTCCTTCTGCTTGCGCTCCGGATCGCGCCCGAGGCGCTTGCGCTTGATGAGCATGCACGCGGCCTCGAACTCCTGCTCCGGCGTGCTGATGGCCGACTTCGCCGCGAGCGCAGGCTCAATGCCCTTCTCGCGCAGCTTCATCTGAATCACCCGGCTGCTCTTGCCCTGCCGATGGAGCGACGCGGTCTTCGACTCCGCGAACCGCGCGTCATCGATGTACCCGTTCTTCTCCATGTGAGCGACCACCCCGTCGACGATCGCCTTCACCGCCACCGGGTCGCCGCCCTTCGCCCTCAGCGCCAGCTTCACCTTGCGCTCGAGCATCTGCACCAACCCCTTGCGGCTGGCGGAGTGCTTGCGCAGGTAGAACAGCGCGACGTTGGTGAGCGACTTTTCGGAGAGGTGTTTCACGAGGCCGTGACCTCTACCCCACCCCACCGACAAGCGTCATGGCAGGTAGGCGACCTCGAGGTCTTCGCTCCACTCCACGACGTAGCCCCCGCTCGAATGAAACGAGGTGACGGGGCTCGGCGCACTGACCGCGGCACCCACCGTCAACCTGAGCATCGCGCGTGGCGGCGTGAGCGGCTCGCCGAGGCCATCGCGGAAGCCCGGAAACCTCTCGGTCACCTGCGGCTGCTCCGTGTACCAACTCGGGTCAGCCACCCGGCGAGCCGGCACGTCCAGCGGCCAACTCAGCAGTGAGTAGCGCTGCGCCCAGGGAACCTCGTCCCAACTCGCCGTGAAGGTGTCGCCTTCGCGCAGCCCTTCTTCATGCAGTCGCGGGCGCAGCGAATGCACCGGCAGCACCACTTCCGCCGACCACGGCGCGCGCGCTCCCTGGCGAACCTCGACGCGGTTGCGCCCCTCGTGCCAGGGCCCGCCGGTGAGCTGGGTCTTCAGCTGGCCCGCGGTGGCCGTGAAAGAAGCGCCATTCACCGCGTACGTCACCGGGCCCTCGACGCGCGCCACGAAGTTCGGTGAAAGAAACACGAGGCCCTCGTCGTTCACGCTCAGGTCCATCGCGATGATTCGCGTGCGGTCGAGGGGAGGCTGCCCGCACAGCGTCTCCGCTCGCTCGCCTGCGTCGTCACACAGGGCCAGGCTGAAGCGCGGGTCGTGCTGGAACTGCATGGGCATCAGCTCGCCCGCACCAGGCTGGCAGCTGTTCCAGGTGATCCGTTGGTTGAAGCCGGCCTGCGAAAACGGGAAGAGCCAGTCGGGTTTGAAACCCACGCCGACGAGCTCGTCCCCGGCGGGGTCGGGCGTGGTGCCGCCCTCTCGCAGCGCATAGGCCAGCAGCCGGCCCTCGGCGGTGAAGCATGAGGGGTTCGGGGCCGGCACCCGCACCGAGAGCGGCGCGTCGAAGGGCGCGCCTGCGAACGTGGTGGCCGACGGAGCGATCACCTCGGTGATGCGCTGGGGCGCAGCCCCCTGCCACTTCACCGCGAAGTACATGGGCTGCGTCAGCCCGGCGCTCCGCTCGAGCTCTCCCTGCAGCGCTCCATTGACGAAGCGCAGCTGGGCTTGCCCGACGAACACGTTGGCCGGCTCGTCAGGCACGCCGGACCAGCCCGGCTGCTCGGCACCGCCGGGCCACGGCTCCGCAGGTCCGCACCCCGACACGCCCATCAACGCAGCCAACCCCACTCGAAGCAGTCGAGACATGCGCACTTCGTAGCCGATCGAACGCAGCGGTGAAGGCACATGCCCGCACAGGCGCCGTGCATCGGTGCAGCACTCAGGGCGTCGCGCTGGTGGTGCTCGAGCAGGTGCCGGCCGGCTGACCGGCAGTGACCCACCGTTCGACCGCAGCGATCTCGGCGGCCGTGGCGCGCGGCCCGGCGTACGCCGGAGGCATCGGAAACTGCGTGTCCTTCATCCGCTCGACGCTGCGCGCGCCCAGCGTGCCCCCGCGAAAGCTCTCCTCGAGCAGATCGGCGCGCGTCACCAGCGAGTCGGGAGCGCCGCTGCCCGGCGTGGGGCCGTGACAACCGAGGCAGTGTTTGGCCAGCACCTGCGCCACGTCGCACGGCAGGTCGCCCGTGGGCGCCACGCCCGCGTCGGGCACGGGGGTGTTGGCAGCGACCGGCTCGGCAGCGAGCGGTTGTTCCGGCTCCTGCTCGGTGGCGGGCCCGCAGGCGGCGAAGGAAAGGGCGAGGCAGAGAGCGGTGAGACGAGACTTCATTGCGGCTCCAGGGTTCGGGTGGAAGGGGCGCGTTCTCCACTGCGGCGCTCCAACCGTGAACTCACCGGACTGCCGAAGATCCCCCGCTCGACCTATTGCGCTGCGGCTCCTTTTGCCGAAGCGAAGCGCCGTTGCAGCCAGCGCGAGACGAGCCCGAGCGCGATCACCCCCACCGCGGCGGAGATCACCCGGTACGCCGCGGCCTCCTTCGCGCCGTCGACCCCATCGGCGAGCGCCGCGGCCAGCTGCGTGTAGATGAGGCAGTTGGGCACCAGGCCCACCGCGTTGCCCACCACCCAGTCGCGCCAGCGCATCGGTGAAGCGCCGCCCGCAAGGTTCACCAGCGGGAAAGGAAACGGCAGCTGGCGAACCATGATGGTGGTGAGCGCCCCGCCGTGATCGAGCTCACGCAGGAGCCACGCCGCGCCTCGTTGCCGCAGCCAGCGCGTGAGTTCGTCACCGGCGACCCAGCGCCCGACGAGGAAGTGCACATTGGCCCACACGTTGGCCGCGCCCCAGACCACCAACCAGCCCGGCCAGAAGCCCCAGGTCACGCCCGCGGTGATCATCATCGCCACCGCAGGCGTGAAGAGCGACGTGGCCAGCCCGAAGATCAGGAAATAGAGGGGGATGGCGGCCGCTGAGTTTCCCAGCGAGCGCAGCGTGGCGATCACCGTGGACGCTTCGAAGTGCGCGCTCAGTGAGCTGCGCCCGATCGCGGCACCGGCCGTGATGAGCACGATGAGCAGCAGAAGCTTTGCCCGCGCTGACACGGCCGGGGCTTCTACTCTTTTTCGTTGAAAGTACCGGTGCCGCGTGAAAACTCTGCGCCATGGCCAAGGAATCCCTGAGCGTCACCGACAACCGCACCGGCAAGCAGTACGAGATGCCGATTGAGAATGGCTGCGTCAAGGCCATCGACTTCCGCAAGATCAAGGTCAGCGATCAG
>JANODF010000684.1:0-2389 GCA_031412555.1 Archangium sp.
GCGCGACCGGGGGCGGCTCGGGTGGAGGGTCGGCCTCGGGCGGCGGCTCGGGTGGCGGCGGTGATGGAAATGAGCCGGCGGGGTGCACCACGGTGCCGACGCTGGCGTCTCTTTCGTTGGCACTGCTCGCCCTGATTCGCCGTCGGTCCTGAACGCGCGGAGGCTAAGGTGAGCCCCGCTGCAACCTGGCGCGGGGGCTGGGTGTCACACCTCACCTTGAGGCCTTTCATGTTCAAACACGTCGTCCTCGCGCTCACGGTGCTGCCTGCCGCTGCGCACGCGTTCTGTGGGTTCTACGTCGCCGGCGGCGGCGCTGCGTTGTTCAACGACGCCACCCAGGTGGTGTTGATGCGCGAGGGCACCAAGACGGTGCTCTCGATGCAGAACAACTACCGCGGGCCGCCCGAGAACTTCGCGATGGTGATCCCCGTGCCGATCGTTCTCCAGAAAGAGAACGTCAAGACGCTCACCAAGAACCTGTTCGACAAGATCGACCAGCTCGCTGCGCCCCGGCTCGTCGAGTACTGGGAGCAGGATCCCTGCTACCAGCCGCGAGCGTACAGCCCGGGCAGCGGCGGCATGATGCGCTCGGCTGCGCCGAAGATGGCCAAGAAGGAAGAGTCGCCGGCGCCGCGTGACTACGGCGTGGCGATCGAGGCGCAGTTCACGGTGGGCGAGTACGAGATCGTCGTGCTCTCCGCGAAGGACGCGTTGGGCCTCGAGGCCTGGCTGGCCGACAACCGGTACAAGATCCCCGCTGGCGCTGCGCCCTTGTTCCGCCCGTACATCCAGCAGGGCATGAAGTTCTTCGTGGCGCGGGTCGACGTGACCAAGGTGCCGTTCGTCGACGGGGTGGCCACGCTCTCGCCGCTGCGGTTCCACTACGACTCCGAGAAGTTCGAGCTGCCGGTGCGCCTGGGCCTCATCAACGCGAAGTCGGAGCAGGACCTCATCGTGCACGTGCTGGCGCGCAACCAGCGCTACGAGGTGGCCAACTACCCGAACGTCACCATCCCCACGAACATCGACCTGGTGCCTTCGGCCAAGAGCGAGTTCGGGCCGTTCTACGCGTCGCTCTTCGACAAGACTGTGAAGAAGCACGCGAAGGCGGTGGTCACCGAATACGCGTGGGATTCAGCCACGTGCGATCCGTGCCCCACGCCGCCGCTGACGCCTGCCGAGCTGCTGCTCTTCGGGATGGACGTGATCGACGGTGGCCCGCCGTACCCCGAGCTCGAGCTCAAGAACCGCGCTCAGGTGCCGCCGGAAGAAGCCGCGCAGGTCGACCAGATGATCCGCAACCTGACGCAGCAGATCAGCTACCGCCGCTCGGCCGCGAAGGGTGGGGCGCGCTTCGTGCTCACCCGCCTGCACGCGCGTTACGACAAGTCGTCGCTGGGGGAAGATCTGGTCTTCAAGGCCGCGACGCCCATTGCCGGTGGCCGCGAGTTCCTCACCAATGGCGAAGCGCTAGAACAGGGCTCGGTGGCCAACACCATCAACAACTTCCAGGCGCGCTACGCCATCCGCTACCCGTGGGAAGGGCCCATCGCCTGCGCGAACCCGGTGCGCGGCAAGTGGGGCGGGCCTCCGAATGGTGGCCGACCGAAGGCGGTGGCCGCGGAAGACTTAGGCCTGGTGAAACGCGACGCGACGTTGACCGCGAAGCTGGTGGAGAGCCCGGTGCCGGAGTTCGGCCTCAAGGGCAGCAAGTCACGCGCAGGACTTCCGGTGAAAAAATGAGAATCCTTCTCGGTGCAGTGCTGGGGCTGGCAGGCAGCGCCCACGCGTTCTGTGGTTTCTACGTCGCGGGCGGTGGCGCTGACTTGTTCAACAACGCCACCCAGGTGGTGCTGATGCGCGAGGGCACGAAGACGGTGCTCTCGATGCAGAACAACTACCAGGGCCCTCCGGAAAACTTCGCCATGGTGATCCCGGTGCCGATCGTTCTTCAGAAGGAGAACGTGAAGACGCTGGAGCGCGAGGTGTTCGCGCGCATCGATCAGCTCGCCGCACCCCGCCTGGTCGAATACTGGGAGCAGGATCCCTGCGCGGCCCGTGAGAATCAGAACCGCGAGCGCGAGTACTCGAAGATGTTGAGCAAGTCGGGCGCCAAGTACGACCTGGTCGAAGGCGCGGCCCCGATGGTGAAGGTCGAGGCCCAGTTCACCGTGGGCGAATACGAGATCGTGGTGCTCTCGGCCCAAGACGCGCTCGCGCTCGAGGCCTGGCTCAAGCAGAACGACTACAAGATCCCCGCCGGCGCCGAGCCGCTGTTCCGCCCGTACATCCAGCAGGGCATGAAGTTCTTCGTCGCGCGCGTCGACGTCACCAAGGTGAAGTTCAAGGACGGGATGGCGATGCTCTCCCCGCTGCGCTTCCACTACGA
>JANODF010000685.1:0-4418 GCA_031412555.1 Archangium sp.
CGTTGCCACGCCGATAAGGTTGGTGCGCTCACCTTGACACCCGTTTCCAGCGGGGCCTAAGGTTCGCGCGCTTTTCCGGGTTCCTGATCCGGAAGGTTTCAAAGGTTCTTCGGAGGCATAACCACAATGACGCTTGGAACGCTGATTCTGGCCGCTGAGGCGGCCGCGAGTGAAGGTGAGCAGAGCTTTTTCGGTGGCATCGCCGAGGCCTGGAACGAAGGCGGCTGGCCGATGTACCCCATCGCCATCGTCTTCGTGATCGGGCTGGCGATCTCGGTGGAGCGCATGATCGTGTTGTTCGCGACGGCGTCGATCAACAAGGACGGGTTCATCCGCGGTCTGAAGAAGCACATCTACGCGGGCGACCTCGACAAGGCGATCAACTACGTGGCCGGCCAGAAGCCGACCCCGCTGACCAACGTCGTCAAGTCGGGTCTGATGAACGTTCCCAAGGGCCAGGAAGAAGTGCAGGCGGCGCTCGACGAGGCTTCGCTTCGTGAGACCCCCCGCATCGAAGCGCGCACCGGCTACCTCGCGATGCTCGGCAACGCTGCAATGCTCATCGGTCTGTTCGGCACCGTGCACGGCCTCATCGGCTCGTTCAAGGCCGTCGCGCACGCTTCTCCCGCTGACCGCGCGACCATCCTCGCCGGCTCCATCGGTGAGGCCATGAACTGCACCCAGTTCGGTCTCGTCGCCTCCATCCCCCTCCTGATCATGTTCTCGATCCTGAACGGCCGCACCCAGTCGCTCATCAACGACATCAACGAGTCGTCGGTGTCCGTCCTGAACCTGATCGTGCAGAACCGCGACAAGTTCAAGAACATGAGCGTTCCCGCGGCTGCCGAAGAGTAATTCTCTTCTGGTTGTCCATCTTTGCCGTTCGGCGGGGCGGGTTTTGAAACCCTCCCTGCCGAGTGGCTGTCTGGTCGCAAGCGCCTCACGTCGAGGCTGTCGCAGGAGGTTTCATGGCTGGTGGCATGGATTTGGGAACAAGCAGCAAGGGTGGCAAGAAGCCGCTCGACGCTGCGCTCAACCTGGTTCCTTTCATCGATCTGATGGCCGTTACGATCGTGTTCTTGATCATGACCGCCGTGTGGACGCAGCTGGGGCGCCTTCAGGTGTCGCAGTCGGGTCAGAGCACCTCGGAGCAAGAACCGCCTCCGACGCAGCTTCAGCCCATCACCCTTCTCATCACCGAGAAGGATCTCAAGTTGACCGTCGGCGGCTCCCAGCTCGATCCCCTCCCCATCACCCGTGATGAGAAGGGCCGCATCGAGATCGAGAAGCTGATGATCAAGCTCAAGGAGCTCAAGGTTCAGCAACCTGATCAGGCTGCGATCACGCTCTCCACGGAAGACACCGTGAAATACGAAGACCTCGTGCGTCTGATCGACTCCGTGGTCTCCACTGGCACCGACCCGCTGTTTCCGTCGGTCTCGGTCTCACCGGCCTCGGCCACCTAAGGATTTCAAGTCATGGCCATCGTTTCTCCAGGCAAGCGGTACGGTAAGCGCCTCATGCACTCCAAGATCTTCGGGCACGGGCACGGGGGTGGTCACAAGTCGACCAACGCCGACCTCAACGTGACCCCGCTGGTCGACATGTTCGTCATCCTCGTGCTCTTCCTGATCGCGAACTTCTCCGCGACGGGCGAGCTGCTCGCGATGTCGAAAGACATTCAGCTGCCTGAAGCTGCGCACACCGAAGAGCTCACGCTCGCGCCGGTGGTGCAGGTCAGCCAGATGGACGTCATCGTCTCCGGCCAGGTGATCGGCCGCGTGGAAGACCTCACCCGCGAGGACTACCTCAACATTCCCGCGCTCGAGGAGAACCTGCGCGAGATGAAGAAGCGCGAAGAAGACCTCCACAACCAGGCTGGTGATCAGGGCGCCTTCAAGGGCGAGGTCAACATCCAGGCTGACAAGGGCGTCGCCTTCCGCATCATCAAGAAGGTCATGTTCAGCTGCGCCTCGGCTGGTTACGGCAACATCTCCTTCGCCACCATGTCGGCGAGCCCTGACAAGAAGCCCGAAACCGCGATGCGCTGAGCTTCACGCTCCAGCCTACCGGCTTCACCAGTTTTGGCCCCGGGGAGCGATTCCCGGGGCTTTTTTTTTGGCCGATGGCGGGCTACGCGGCACTCGCGCATGGAAACCCTTCGGCAGTTCAAAGAGTTCATCGACCCGACGCACCTGATCCAGCTCTTCGGTTACCCCGGGCTGACGTTGATCGTCTTCCTGGAGACCGGCGCGATGGTCTTCTTCCTGCCGGGCGACTCGTTGTTGTTCATGGCGGGGCTGTTCGCGGGCGGCGGTGAGTTGAACCTGTTCTACCTCTGGGCCCTGCTGATCCCCGCGGCCATCATCGGCGACGCGGTGAGCTACTTCATCGGCTCGAAGGTGGGCCCGGCCCTCTTCAACAAGCCCGAGTCGCGGCTGTTCAAGCCGGCGCACATGAAGGCGGCCCACGACTTCTACGAACGGCACGGCGGCAAGGCGATCATCATGGCGCGCTTCATGCCCATCGTTCGCACCTTCGTGCCGGTGGTCGCGGGCATCGGCAAGATGCCCTACCAGCGCTTCGCCATGTTCAACGCAGTGGGCGGGATCCTCTGGGTCGTCTCCATGACCATCGCCGGATATTTTCTAGGGCAAATCCCCTTCGTGAAGAAGAACCTCGAGCTGATGGTCATCGGGATCATTTTCCTCTCCATTCTCCCGGGCATCATCGCGTGGCTGCGCGCGCGCAACGCCCCGGTCGCTGCCGCCTGATCAGGCGCCTTCCGTGAGCGACACCGTCGACAAAGCCCGGGCCGCGGTGAAGCGGCTCAAGGTGTTCCCGCTGCCGTCCGTGGTGTTGTTGCCCGGTTCGGCCGCGCCGCTGCACATCTTCGAGCCGCGCTACCGCGCGATGATCAAAGACGCGATCGCCTCCGACGGCATCTTCGCCATGGCGCAGGTGCTGCCCGGCCAGGAGTCGTTGCTCCCCAACAAGCCCCAACTCGAGGAGATGCTCTGCGTGGGCGTCATCACCATGAACGAAGAGCTCGAAGACGGGCGCTTCAACCTGGTGCTGGTGGGCGTGGCGCGGGCGCGCTTGAAGAACGAGCTGTCGACTTCGCACCCGTACCGCGAGGTGGAGGCCGAGCTGCTCGAAGACGAGGCGGTCGATCCCGAAGCCGATGTCTCTTTGCAGCGCGCGGTGGTGGAGCTGGTGGCGCGCCTGCCCACGGAGGTCGGCAAGCGGGTGGCGCAGGTGGCTTCGCGGGTCTCCGGCGGCGCGTTGGCCGACGTGGTGGCCAGCACCTTCATGCAGGATCCGCAGCGGCGTTTCGAGGTGCTCAACGAAACCGACGTGCACCTGCGCATGGAGATCGTCACCGAAGAGCTGCTGATGCTGGTGGGCCACCTGAAGCCCCGCAAGCCCGAAGGGCTGATGAACTGAGCAGGGCTGGGAGTAGGGTGAGCCCAATGCGACTGGTGAAGCTGGGACTCGCCGCCGTCAACACCACGGTGGGCGCCTTCGGGAAGAACGTGGACCGCGCCATCACGGTGGCGAAGGAAATGGCGGCGCAGCAGGTCACCGTCGCCGTCTTCCCCGAGCAGCTGGTGGGCGGGTACCCCCAGGAAGACCTGGTGCAGTGGCAACGCTTCGTCGACCGCCAGTGGACCGAGTTGGAGCGCTACGCCGAGAAGACCGCCTCGTTGCCCCTGGTGTCGTGCCTGGGCGTGACCGTGGCGCACCAGGGCCTTCGCTACAACTGCGCGGCGGTGGTGGCCGGCGGCCGGGTGCATGGCCTGGTGCCGAAGGAGAAGCTGCCCACCTACAACATCTTCTACGAAGGCCGCACGTTCGCGCGTGGCGCGCCGGGCATGAACGAGTCGCACCGCGGCGTGCCGCTGGGGGACCTGCTGTTTCAGTTCGACTTCGGCGTGCTGGCCGTCGAGGTCTGCGAAGACATCTGGAGCGCGGAAGGGCCCATGCGCCGCCGCGCGTATTCCGGCGCCGAGCTGGTCTGCAACCTGTCGGCGTCACCGTTCCGCATCGGGGTCGACGGCACCCGGCGCGAGCTGCTGGCCACCCGCGCGGGCGATCACCAGGTGACGCTCGCCTACGTGAACCAGGTGGGCGCACAAGACGGGCTCATCTTCGACGGCGGCGGCTTCGTGTACCAAAACGGCCGCCAGGCCCTCGCGCTGCCACGTTTCCAGCAGACCTGGGGCGCGGTGGTGGTCGATCTCGAGCGCACCTTGCGCCTGCGCACCGAGAACACCACCTGGCGCGACGACCGGAAGATCTGGACGGTGGATCAACGGCCGGTGCCCACCCTGCAGATCCCTTTCGAGACGAAGCGAGAGGCGCTCACCTTCGCGGTGCCGGCGCAGCGCAGCTTCTTTCTGCCTTCCAGCGAGCCG
>JANODF010000686.1:0-29581 GCA_031412555.1 Archangium sp.
CCCTGGCCGAGCTGCGCGGCTTCTCGAAGGTGTCTGTGAAGGAACTTCACCCGTGGCCGGAGAGTGAGTGGATGAAGGACGGCGGCCCGCGGGTCGACGCCACGCTCAACAGGCTGCTGTTCGGGCCTCAGGACTACGGTGTCATCGGGTGGAAAGCGGCCAGTTGATGCCCATCAGGGCCGTGCACCAGTTCCACCCGGCTTGCGCGGAGGGTGACGGAATCACCAGTGGGCTGTTGTTGACGCAGAAGTTGCTGCGCCGCCTCGGCTACGAATCCGAAATCTTCTGCGAGATGATTCCGCCCGAGTTTGCTTCGCGGGTACGGCACCTCTCCACCCGTGAAGACAGCGCCGACGACGTGCTGCTTTTTCATCACAGTCTTGGCTATCGCCACATCGAGTGGCTCGAGCGTGTGTCTGGTTTGAAGGTGTTGGTCTATCACAACATCACCCCTGATTTTCTGCTGCCCGAGGGCGAGTTGAGGGCGTTGAGCAGGCTCGGGCGGGATCAGCTCCAGACGTTGCGGCCACTCTTCGCGGCCAGTGTGGGTGACTCCGAGGAGAACGCTGCGGAGCTTCGAGGGCTCGGGTATCGCGACGTGCGGGTGCTGCCGCTGCTGGTGGACTTCGAGCGCACCGCGACGATCCAGCCCACACGCGCCGTGGTCGAGTCGTTGCGCGACTCCGTGAACGTCTTGTTCGTGGGGCGCGTCGCCGACAACAAGCGTCAGCTCGACATCGTCGACTGCTTCAACCTCTATCACCGGCACTTCGAGCCAAGAGCCAGGTTGCAGCTGGTCGGCGGTTGCACGAGCGGTGGCTACCGCGCCCACCTGCGGCGGAAGCTCGAGGAACTCGAGTTGGAGGAGGTCGTCTCGCTCACCGGGAAGGTGTCTGATCAGGAACTCGCGGCGTATTTCGAGGTCGCCGACGTGTACCTTTCACTGAGCGAGCACGAGGGCTTCGGCATGCCGCTGATCGAGGCCATGCTGCACGGCGTACCGGTCATCGCGCACGCGTCTGCGAGCATTCCCTGGACGGTGGGGCCTGGTGGTCTGCTGCTGCAGACGCGAGACCCGGAGTTCGTCGCTTCGACGCTCGATCAGGTCGTTTCCAACGCGGCCTTGCGCCGCGCGATGAGGCGGGGCGCGCGACGGAGCCTGGGCCGGTTCGCGCCGCCCGTGCTGCAACACGGCCTTTCTCAGCTGCTCCAGTCGCTCGGTGGTCCGGAGCGCCCGTTTGAGCTCGGCTCGAACCAGCCGGGGACCTGGAGAGTCGACGACGCGGACCTCGCGACGGCCCTCACGGCGCTCGGGCTGACGGCTTCGAGCGAGCTCATCGGGGAAGACGTCACGCTGCGCTCCCGCGACCCGCAGCACACCGAAGGAATGCGGGGCCTCGTTCGGGTGTTCTTCTGGCAAGGCGAGGAGCAGGCCGCCGGCTTCCCCCCGCGCCAGGCGAACAGTTTCAACCAGCGCCTCGATCTCGTCACGACGCGCTCCCTCGCGGGCAGGAACGTGTTGATGGATGCGGGCGTAAAGGTGCCGATTGCCGTCGTGGGCGGCGGCGACGCCTCGTTGACCTCGATCGCGCAGCGAACCCGCGCCGCGGTCGACGCCCTGGCTTCGCTGCCGCAGTTCAGCCCCCAGCTGAAGCTCGGGTGGCTGACCCCCTGGCGTCCCGACAATGCCGTGGCCGAATACGCGAAGGTGCTCCTCGAACAACTGCCCACGGAGCGGGGGCCGATTCTCGCCGACCGAACGCAGAGCGCCGACTCCGACCCGGAGCGGGTGGTCAGGTGCTGGAGCGCTGAAGACCTTGGCGAGGCCTTCGAGCAGAGCGCCGCGCGCGGGCTGGACGCGCTCGTCATTCAGTACGACGCGCGCCTCGTGACGCCGGGGGGGCTGGCCGCGCTGCTCGCCCGCCTTCGCGACCAGGGCATCACCGCGTACTGCATCTGCCATTCGACGGCGGAGCTCACCGATGCAGACGGGCCAGCCCTCGGGATCGCCACGCGCCTGTTCGTTCGGTCGGAGCAGGACCTCGAGTGGCTGAGGCGCCTGGGGCTGGGGGGCCACGCGTCGTTGCTGCTCGACGGGGAGGCAATGGGCCCCCGCCTGCGCAACGTCATCGAGTCGTGTGAAGTCAATCGGCGCTTTGAGCGCCTGCTGCCCGAAGCGCGCTGACGACTTCAGGCCCGCATCAACGGCACTTTGAGCGTGGGCTCCCACCAGTCGACCGTCTCCTGGAGCATTCGAAGGCTGACGTGAGTCATTCCTTTGAGATCCCACTTCCCGTCGACCGTCACCTCGAGGCACTGAGAGTCGGAAGGGCCGATTGCGAGGGGGAGCACGACCCTGGGGTTCTCGAAGGAGATGATGCGGCCGTCTGCGCCGTGCACGTGGTACCCGAGCATGACCGGGCGCGCGCCATGATCGGTCTCGCAGCTCCACGTCGCTGCGGAGTGATTGGTCACCCTCACCACGAGGCTGTACCGGTTCTTCGCTGGGTCGAACACCGGCTGCGACGCGAGCGTCAGGCTGCACTCCGCGTCGCTCATCTTTCCGAGCGGCCCACACTTCAGGTAGCGGTGCACGTCCTCGAGATTCTCGGAGCGCCAATCGTCTTCCGGCGTGTAGTCGGCGTACCAACGCCCTTCGTCCACCACGGCCAGCAGTTGGCTCACGCTCTGTTTCCACGTGAGCACGCCGCGGCCCGGTTCGATGCGGGGGGCGCGCCCCTCCCACGTGTTCGCAAACTTCAAGACGGAGGCGGCGAGGGCTTCGGCGTTCCCCACTTCGAAGAAGAGGTTCGCCGGCTCCTGGGCCGCGATTTCGCGGAACACCGGCAGGTCGCTGGCGATGACGGGCTTGCCCTGGTGCATGGCCTCGGCGATCGGCAGGCCAAAACCTTCCGCGAACGAGCCGGCGATCAGCGCGTGAGACTCGCGGTACAGATCTCGAAGCTCGGCGTCGTCAGGCGACTCGAACCAGCGGAGCTGACGGCCGTGCAGCGCATGCGACTTGATGCGATCGATCAGGTGCTGGGTGTTCCACCCGCGTTTCCCGACCACCCACAGCTCACCCTGAAAGCCGTCTCTCCACAGGCGGTCGAAGGCGTCGAGCGCGACGGTGTGGCCTTTGCGCGGCTCGAGGGTGCCCACCATCAAGAACTTCGGAGCGCCAGGCACGAGCACGGGCGCCGGCGGTGCTTCGGCCGGTCCCAGGTTTCCACCCAGGTGCCAGTACCCGACCTTCAGATCGCGAGGGAACTCGATGGCCTTGAGCAGTCGCAGCAACTCATCGGCGACCGCCTTCGAGATGCAGATGAATCCGTCAGAGTAGGCGAGGGCGTGATCGAGCCAGCGGCGGAACAAGCCGGGCATGCCGGGGTCGCAGAAGCCCGGGTTGGTGATGGGCACCAGATCGTACAGGACGGAGTAGACCTCGGCGCCCGCGAGACGAGCGCGCGTGAGCACGCTGTGAAACGCGACCGGCGTTTCCCAGGAGCTGTCGAGCAAGAGGACCTTGTCGCCTGCCGCGAACTCCACCGCGGTGCCGCGATCCTTCGTCATGCGGCTGGGGGGCTCCCAGCGCACGGGGAAGAACCCCTCCGCCGAGTCGCCATGGGTGAGGTGCGGCAGGTGTTTGCCAGCCCGCGGCCGAGAGAGCAGCTCGCGAACGGTCTCTCGCACCACCCGCTGAATTCCGGTGCCGTGATCATGATGGGCGGTCGAGGTGACATCCACCATCAGGAGCGGTTCCCGCGGCGAACGGGGCTCGGAACCGGCGAGGATCTCAGCCAACCGCTTGTCCGTGGACGCGGCGACCGACAGCCCCGACAGCGTCGCCTGGCGCGCTTCGTCGAGCTGCACCTTCACGGCACGAGGCTCCACAACCAGTCCGCTGAGCGCGGCGACGGTGAGGTGCGCGGTGCGCTCCCACGAGTAGCGGCCCCGCTGTGCCTGGCCATTCTTACGCAGGTCGTCGAGGAAGGCGGGCTCGGAGAACGCCTTCTCGATCAGGCGGGCGATGTCTGCCGGGCTCCGGGGGTCGAACAGGGCCCAGTCTGCGCCCACCACCTCGGGTACGGCACCGGCGCGCGCGGCCACGACGGGTGCATCGCACTCCATGGCCTCGAGCACGGTGAGGCCGAAGCCCTCCATCAACGAAGGCTGAATGACGAGCGTGCTGGCCCGATAGAGAGCGACCAACTCGGCGTCGCTCACGTGACCGGTGAAGATCAGGTTCTTCTCGGGGAGCCGCTGTTTGGCCCACGCCTCGCGCAGGACCTTCGCCGCGCTGGGCGGGTGCGCGCCGCCGACGACCAGCGGCAACGACGCAGCGCGGTGCGGGTCGAGCCGCGAGAACGCGTCGATGACGCCAGCGACGTTCTTTCTCCAGTCGAGGCCGCCGACGTAGAGCAGAAATGGGTCACGCGGGAGCTCGAGCCGGCTGGCCGCGCGCGTGATGGCCTTTCGATTCGTGGCGATGAGCTCCTTGAGGTGGGGCGAGACCCCCGCGTCGATCACCGAGACCTTCTGATGACCGAGCAGCGCGCGCGCTTCCTGGGCGGAAAACTCGGAGATCGCCAGGACCACCGACTCGGTCCGCGAACGGTCCAGCCGGTGTTGATACCGCACGGCAGCGCCCGACTCAGCCAGGTAGTGTTCGGGAAACCGGAGAGGGATGGCGTCGTAGAAAATCGCCGCCGAAGGCAACCCGGGAACCAGTCCTCCGTGCCAGGGAACGGAGCTGTCGAGAAACCCCTCCAGCGGGCTTGCGGCGAGCGCGACGTCGACCCCCAGACACCGCACGTGGTGTGCGAGCGCGGCCTCCGACACTTCGCGGTCGTGCCGCGAACCACCGAACGACTCCGGCCGACAGGGGAGACCCTGCCAGACGTGAATGCGGCCGTTGGGAATGAAGTCGAGCAGCGCCCTCCGCGCCACCACAGCCGCCTGAGGAATGACGGCATTCAGAGAAACGTGGAGCTCGACCTCCGGGTGCCCGTGCGTCACGGCCCGCAGCAGGTCGGTCATGTAACGACCAATGCCTCGGAGTCGGCTCGCCGTCTGAAGACACTGACCATCGACCCACAGTTTCATCGGCGCTTCCCCAGCAATTCTTTCCAGGCCTTCACCGCAGCCGGCAGGCCGCGGAGCAGCAGCATGGCGGTGGAGTCCTCATCATCCTTCGGCTTCCTGGGCTCCTGCACCGCAACCGCTGGAGCGGGCGAAGCTCGGGTCGGAAGCCACGAGGACACCCGGCGAAACGAGGAACTCCCCAGGCGGCGAAGCGGGCCCAGCGGGCCACGCAACGCGCTCTGCTCCTGCCGAACGGCGTCGACCTCACTGAGCAGCCGGTGAATCAGGTGCTCCATCGCGGTGAGGCGACCGTCGAGGTCGGCCGCCGTCAAGGCTTGAACTTCTCGGGCACGAACCACTCGGGCGGCCTGGTCTTGCGCGGCGTTTCGAAGCATGGCTCCCTGGGTTCGGAGCGATGCGGTCGCGCGCTCCAGCTCCAGTTCGAGCTGGGTCACGCGTCGCAGCAGACTCGCGTCGCCCACTTCGCTTCGCGCTTCGAGCGTCACCAGTCGGTCCTGAGGGTCTGACAGCGAGGCAAGGCCACGGTCTTCGGAGAGGGCAACGGACTGTTCCATCGGATTGAGATTCACCTGCACCACGCCCCCGGCCCAAGACTGATGGCCGAGCGCGTACTGCAAAAAAGCAGAGGAAGAAAGCCCCGATCCCCCGGTCCACTAGCCGTAAGAGCTGACCAGCTTTCGGGCCTCGACGATGTTGTCTTCGATGCTGCAGTAGGTCCAACCCCCGTAGCGGCCGATGGTGTGCACATCGGCTTTCGCGAGGCGTTCTTTGGTGGCGTTCACTTCGGCGGTCGAGTCGCGGGTGATGTGCACGTAGGCGGGGTTCATCAGCACCGAGTGCTCCGCCACGAGCTTCTGCGTGGTGATCACGCCTTCTCGTTTGAGCCCCTCGAGGACCGCGTTGCGAAGCGCGGGGATGTCGAGCTTCGCGCCGTTGGGTGAACCGAGCTCCACGTACAGGCTCATGCGGTCGGTCTCGAAGATGTTGTCGTAGAAACCCACCCGGTAAAACGGCAACGAACGATCGGGGTAGTAGACCCAGTGCACGTCTTTCGGGCCCTTCGCGTCGAAGCCGAGGTTGAAGACCAGCACCTGGTTCCACGTGAAGCGTTTCGCGTCGACCGGCTGCCCGCACAACTGCATCAACACAGGGAAGGGCGCTGACGAGACGAGCCGCTCGAACTGGTACTCGTCCTTGTTCGTTCGCACCGTCTTCGAGGCCACGTCGATGGCGATCACCGACTCGTTCAAATGAATCGCTGACGGCTCGACCTCGCTGGCGATCGCGTTGACGTATTCGATCGCGCCGCCCTCCGGGTACGTGAAGGTCGCGTTGTACGACGCGTTGTCCGACTGCTTCATGTTGCGAATGATGTCGGTCAGATCCGCGTGCGGGAAGAAGCGGCCCATCGCGTCTTTATCGAGCGTGGCCAGGTCGGTCGCGTACAGCTTCTCGTTGTACGGAATGAGGAACTTCTCGGCGATCGATCGGCCGAAGCGCGCGTACAGCATCTCCTTGAAGTTGGTCTGCGGGTCGGTCGGCTTCGCGAAATACAGATCGTGCAGGCAGTCGATGAACTCCGCCTGCGGCAACTGGTGGATGTTCTTCTGGAACGGGAAGTCGATCTGCCGCCCCGCGTAGGAAACGAACGACTTCTTCACCACCTTGCGCACCTGCTGGCCCGGCATGCGGTCGAGCAGGAAGCGTTCGATCTCGGGATGTTTGAAGTGGAAGAAGTGGCCCGAGTAGTCCCAGACGAAGCCGTCCTTCTTCACCGTCTTGCAGTAGCCGCCGATCTCGCCATCACGCTCGAGGATGACCAGGTCACTGCCCTTGCCGAGCGCCGCCGCTGTCGCCAGGCCGCTCATGCCTGCACCGATGATCACCGTGCCGACTTTTCTCATGGCTCAGTGCTTACGCCACGTAGGTCCCCGCGCCGAGTGCGATCGCCAGCAACCCCAAGAGGACGCCGAAGATCGTCAGCACCACCTTGCGGAGGATCGGCCGCTCGCTCAGCAGCAACGAGGCGGTGAGGAAGAGCGGGAAGGCGGCGATCACGTAGCGACCCAGGCCCTGGAAGTCTTTGCTGGAGACCGCGGGGATCCCCACGATCAACAACGTGAAGATGCCGTAGCCCCAGCCCAGCTTCTTGAAGGTGGGCACCACCATGATCAACGCGAGCACCGTCACCAGCGCGTGGCCTCCGAGGCGAATGCCGATGCGCGGCTCGACCTGCGGGAACATCGTCTTGAACCACTCCACCTTGAGCCACGAGTGCCAGCCGGGTGGTTGGGCCCAGCCCGGCGCCGATTGCACGTTCACGAAGGCGATGGGGTCGTCGAAGCGCAGCTCGAGGTAGGCCATGAAGGCGACGAGGCCGA
Organism: Archangium sp.; assembly: GCA_031412555.1. GTDB lineage: Bacteria > Myxococcota > Myxococcia > Myxococcales > Myxococcaceae > Archangium_A. The sequence goes on from JANODF010000686.1 coordinate 7,488, forward strand.
GACCGGCGAGGGCGGGCACCAGATCGATCAGGCGGATTCGTTGGCCCCGACGGCGTTCGAGACTTCGCACCAGCAGGCCGATCACCACTGCGGGGGCAACGGGGCGGCTCGCGCAGGCAAGGGCTCCGAGCAGTGCCGAAAGGACCGGGCGATCTTTCTCGAGCGCGAGAAAGGCTCCGACCGCCAGCAGCAGGAAGAGCGCGTCTGAGTAGACGACCCCGTAGAGGTATTCAGCGAACGGGTAGAGCGCGAGCAGCCAGAAGGCCGTTTGCCAGTCTGCAGGGGCGAGTTGTTTGGCCCAGCGGCTGAAGGCGTAGAGCCCGCCCATCGCACAGAGGAAGGAGACCACGATTCCTGCGACCCAGCGGTTGATGCCCAGCCAGGTGACGGCTCGGATCAGCATCGGGTACAGCGGGAAGAAGGCGACTGGGCTTTGTTCACCCGGTTTGAACCAGTAGCCGTTCGTTGCGATTTCTCCGTACCAGCCGGCGTCCCAGCGGATCAGCGCCTCGATGAAGGCGATGTCGGGCACGTCGGCGGGCATCCAGTTGGTGGGCGGGTAGAGGATTGAGCCGAGCGTGGCCAGCGCGATCGAGAGGATCCCGATCGGTAGCGATCTGACCAGTGGCCACAAGTGGCCCCTCACCCCGACCCTCTCCCCGCTTTGCAGGGAGAGGGAGTCATTTGCCGACATGGCGAATCGTCACCAGGGCTCCATCGACGTCTTCCCGGCCTTTGAGATCCACCACGCCTTCCAGATACCAATCCTGCTCGCCCTTCGAGTCGATCAACGCGTGACGCACCGTCCACTGGCGATCCTCTCCGGGGATCATTTGGGTGAGCACCGGTTGGCGTGCTCTGGGCGTGGTGTCGAGGAGCGGGTGCTCGGCCCAGTACGGCTCCAAGGCCTTCTCCAACGCTTCTTCCGTCCAGCCTGACTCCACGCCTCCCAGTTGTTCCACCGCCGCTTCGTACGACTTCCGCGAGATCAGCCGAACGAACTGATGCAGCTCCGAACGCACCCGCGCCGCCAACGCCTTCGGGTTCTTCGCGAGATCCGGCTTCTTGCGCGGCGTGTTCGCCACCGGCTCGTCGGCCTCTTCGGTCGTGCCGTAGCGCATCGCTTCCCACTCAGCCACCAGCGAGCTGTCGGTGTGCTTGAGCGTGGTCAGCACGTACGCCGCGATGTCCTCGAGCGCCTCGTTGCGCGAAGACTCCGGCACGTTCTGCACGATCGTCTTGTAGACATCAGACAGGTACCGCAGCAGCACGCCTTCACTGCGCTGCAGCTCGTACTCCTTGATGTACTCGTTGAAGGTCTGGCAACTCTCGAACAGATCGCGCGCGATCGACTTGGGCCGCACGTTCTCCTTCGCCACCCACGGGTGTTTCGCCGCGAACTCATCGAACGTGCCGTACACCAGGTCTGCCAGCGGCTTGGGATGCTCGACCTTCTCGAGCTCGATCATCCGCTGGTCGTAATCCATGCCCTGCGCCTTCAACTCCTGGATCTTCTCACCCTTGGCCTTGTTCCGCTGCGCGTAGAGCACCGGGTCCGGGCTCTCCAGGATCGACTCCACCAACGACACCACGTCGAGCGCGTACGTCTCACTGGCCGGGTCGAGCTTGAGCAGCACCTCGAGCAGGTACATCGACAGCGTGTGGTTGAGTGAGAAGTCGCGCTGCAGCCCGTCAGCCACCTTCACGTGCGCGGGCATCGTCGCCGTGCGCCTGACCACCGTGACGATCCCCGCATCCACCAGCGCGCGGAACACCGTGCGCGAGTGTTTGAGCAGCCGCATCTTGTTGATGTCGTACGTGTGCGAAAGACCGATCAACTCCACCAACCGCCGATACCCGCTCGTGCTCGCGCCTTCGTACGCCTGCAGCAGCGAGACGATGAGCCCGTGGGTGACGGTGAAGCGCGACTCGAGCTTCTCCGGCAGGTTCGTGCGCAGCTTCTCGAACGTCGCCGCGTCGAAGTGCACGTACCCCTTCTGCGGAGGCTTCTGCATCGTGACCTTCTTGCCCTCCGCCTTCTTCTGCTGAAGCTTCAGGTTCTCGATCACGTGCGCTGGCGCCTGCGCCACCACGTAGCCGTTGTCATCGAAGCCCTTGCGCCCCGCGCGGCCCGCGATCTGATGGAAGTCGCGCACCGGCAGCACCACCGTCTTCTCGCCATCGAACTTGCACAGCTGCGTGAAGAGCACCGTGCGAATGGGCACGTTCACCCCGACGCCCAGCGTATCGGTGCCGCTGATCACCTTGAGCTGACCCGACTGCGCCAACCGCTCCACCAGGCGCCGGTACTTCGGCAGCAGGCCCGCGTGGTGAATGCCGATACCGTGCATCAGGAAGCGTTTGAGCTCCTTGCCGAAGGGCGTGTCGAACTTCACGCCGACCAGCGCTTCTTTCAGCTTCTGCTTCTCCTCCTTCGTGCTCACGTCGATCGACATGCAGTTCTGCGCCTGCTCGGCCGCCGATCGCTGGCTGAAGTTCACCAGGTAGATGGGCGCCTTGTTCTGCTCGAGCAGCTTGCCCACCGTCTCGTGCAGCGGCGTCTCGGAGTACGTGAACTCCAGCGGCACTGGGCGCTGCGCCGAGCGCACTTCGATCACTTCCCGCTTGGTGATGTCGGTGAGCGACGTGGCGATCGCGGTGGTGTCGCCGAGCGTGGCCGACATCAACAGGAACTGCGTCTCGGGCATCGAGATGAGCGGCACCTGCCACGCCACGCCGCGATCCTTGTCGCCGGTGTAGTGAAACTCGTCCATCACCTCGCAGTCCGCGAACTGCCGCTGCTCCCGCACCGCGAAGCTCGAGAGGATCTCGGCGGTGCAGCAGATGATCGGCGCCTTGCGGTTGATCGCTGCGTCACCGGTCATCATGCCCACGTTCTCCGCACCGAACGCGTCACACAGCGCGAAGAACTTCTCGTTCACCAGCGCCTTGATGGGGCAGGTGTAGAAGCTCGTCTTGCCCTGGGACATGGCGAGGAAGTGAAACGCGAGCGCCACCAGCGACTTGCCTGAACCCGTTGGCGTGGCGAGCACCACGTGCTTGCCTCCGAGAAGCTCCAGCACCGCTTCTTCTTGAGCGGGGTAGAGCGAGAGGCCCGTGGTGGTGACGTATTGAACGAAGCGGTCGAGGACCGCATCAGGGGTGAGGCGAGGCTCCCCGGGTTTCGGGAGGAGGGCGGCGAGGGGTGCGGGACTCAAGGCGGCGCGAAGAGACCACGACCGCTTCTTCTCGCGACGAACTTGTTAGCCATGAAGGCCCGCACGGCGATTTTCAAACTGAGTTTCGAAGCTGGGAAGCCTGTGTGAATCTGTCAACCCAGCGATTTACCAACGCCGAATCGTTGACTTAACAAGATTTACAAGTGCCGCGAAATTAACCTCTAACGCATCTTGTCATATGGGAATTGAGACGCTACTTTGGGTGTCGTTCTAGGCAGTTGCGCCATTAGCTGATTTACGGGGAGCAGCAGAATGAGCACGTCACAGGGCATCGAAATCGCGGGCCGGTCCTCCGAAATGGTGAGCGCGCCGGTGAAGGATTTCCTGCTCGCCCTCGAACGGAAGTTCGGTGAACGCCGCCGTGAGCTGCTCGCCCTGCGTAAGGGAAAGCAGACCTGGGATTTCCTGCCGGAGACCGCTTCGGTGCGCGCCGGTGACTGGCGCATCGCCCCGGTGCCCAGCGTGTTGCTTGATCGCCGCGTGGAGATCACCGGCCCCACCGATGCGAAGATGGTGATCAACGCGCTCAACTCCGGCGCGAACGTCTTCATGGCCGACTTCGAAGACTCGTTGGCCCCGGCCTGGGACAACGTGGTCGGCGGTCAGGAGTCGCTCTACCGCGCGGTTCGCCGCACGCTCACCTTCGAGAGCCCCGAAGGGAAGCAGTACAAGCTCAACGACAAGCCGGCAGTGCTCTTCGTGCGCCCGCGCGGCTGGCACCTCGAAGAAGCCCACGCCCGGGTCGATGGCCGGCCGATGAGCGGCAGCCTGTTCGACTTCGGCGTCTTCTTCTTCAACAACGCCCAGGAGCAGCTCGCCCGCGGCGCCGGCCCCTTCTTCTACCTGCCCAAGATGGAGAGCCATCTCGAGGCCCGTCTCTGGAACGACGTGTTCGTGTTCGCCGAGGCGACCCTGGGCATCCCCGCGGGGACCATCAAGGCCACCGTGCTCATCGAGACACTGCCGGCGGCCTTCGAGATGGATGAGATCCTCTACGAGCTGCGCGAACACTCGGCGGGCCTCAACTGCGGCCGTTGGGACTACATCTTCAGCTTCATCAAGAAGCAGCCGCACCAGCTGTTGCCCGATCGTTCGCAGCTCACGATGGATAAGGGCTTCTTGCGCGCCTACGCCCAGAAGCTGATTCAGACTTGTCACCGCCGCGGCGCGCACGCGATGGGCGGCATGGCTGCGCAGATTCCGATCAAAGACGATCCCGCCGCCAACGACGCCGCGCTCGCCCGCGTTCGCGCCGACAAGGAGCGGGAAGCGCGCGACGGCCACGACGGCACCTGGGTCGCGCACCCGGGCCTGGTGCCGGTGGCGAAGGCCATCTTCGACGCGCAGGTCACCGGGCAAAATCAGCTCCACGTCCTGCGCTCCGACGTGAACGTTACGAAAGAGGATCTTCTCCGCGTGCCGGAAGGAACGCGCACAGAAGACGGTCTCCGGCACAACGTGCGCGTCGGCGTTCGCTACCTCGAGGCCTGGTTGCGCGGGCAGGGCTGCGTGCCGCTCTTCCACTTGATGGAAGACGCGGCCACCGCCGAGATCAGCCGCGCTCAGGTCTGGCAGCAGGTGCGCCACGCGGTGATCACCCGGGAGAAGCTCGACCAGGTCATCTCCGAGGAGCTGGCGGGCGCTACCGGCGGCAAGTTCTCCGAAGCGAAGTCGTTGTTCCGTTCCTTGTCGCTCGCCGATGAGTTCGAGGAATTTTTGACCCTGCCGGCGTACCAACAACTGCTGGCCTCCGAAGTGCACTGAAGTTTCAGCCGTCTGAATCCCACACATCTCTCGGTGATCTCACGCGACCTCATTCGGAGGCCGCGAGCGGCACCGTCTTGCCCCGCCACACACCCTCCCAAGGAGTTGTCATGACTGAAATGGCCAAGCCGACGAACCTGACCCCCGGTGATCTCCACGCGCGCCGCTTCGACGGCATCAAGCGCCCCTACTCGAAGGCCGATGTGGAGAAGCTGCGCGGCTCCATCAAGGTCGAGCACTCGCTCGCGCGCCAGGGGGCCATGCGGCTGTGGGAGCTGCTCCACACCCGCCAGTACGTGAACACCCTGGGCGCCATGACCGGTGGCCAGGCCGTGCAGATGGTGCGCGCGGGTCTCGAGGCGCTCTACATCTCGGGGTGGCAGGTCGCGGCCGACGCGAACTCCGCGGGCCAGATGTACCCTGATCAGTCGCTCTATCCCGTCGACTCGGTGCCCAACCTGGTGCGCCGCATCAACGCCTCTCTGCGCCGCGCCGACCAGGTCGACCACGCCGAGGGCCGCAAGGAGCGCCACTGGCTCGTCCCGATGATCGCGGATGCCGAGGCTGGATTTGGTGGCCCGTTGAACGCCTTCGAGTTGATGAAGGCGATGATCGACGCGGGCGCTGCCGGCGTGCACTTCGAAGATCAGCTCGCCTCCGAGAAGAAGTGCGGCCACATGGGCGGCAAGGTGCTGGTGCCCACCTCGCAATTCATTCGCACCCTGGTCGCCGCGCGCCTGGCTGCCGACGTGTGCGACGTGCCCACGTTGGTGGTGGCCCGCACCGACGCGCAGTCGGCCAAGCTGCTCACCTCCGACATCGACGAGCGTGATCAGCCCTTCATCGACGGCAAGGAGCGCACGGCCGAAGGGTTCTACCGCCTCAAGGGCAACGGCGACGACTTCGCCATCGCCCGCGGCCTGGCCTACGCGCCGTACGCCGACCTGGTGTGGTGCGAGACCAGCACGCCCGATCTCAAGCAGGCCAAACGGTTCGCCGAGGCGCTCCACGAGAAGTTCCCCAACAAGATGCTCGCGTACAACTGCTCGCCGTCGTTCAACTGGAAGAAGAACCTCGACGACACCACCATCGCCAACTTTCAGCGTGAGCTGGGCGCGATGGGGTACCGCTACCAGTTCGTCACCCTCGCCGGTTTCCACTCGCTCAACTACGGCATGTTCGAGCTCGCCTCGCAGTACCGGGAGAGCGGCATGGCGGCGTACAGCCAGATGCAGCAGGCCGAGTTCGACAGCGAGCAGTACGGCTACACGGCGACCCGTCACCAGCGCGAGGTCGGCACCGGGTACTTCGATCAGGTGACCGAGGTCATCTCGGGCGGCAACGCGTCGACCCGCGCGATGGCTGACTCGACTGAGCAGCACCAGTTTTAAAGAAGAGAGGCCCTCACCCTGACCCTCTCCCGAAGGGAGAGGGGACCTCGGCTGCTACTTTCCGCTGTTGATCCGCTCGAAGGCCTGGCGGAAGACCGCGGCCGTCTGCGCACCCTGAATCGCGAACTTGTTGCCCACGATGAAGGTGGGCACCGAGTTCACCCCGATCTCGTGAGCGGCCGCGACGCCGGCTTCCATCTCCGGCTTCCAGCGGCCCGCTTCGACCTGCGCCTGCATCTCCACCGGGTCGAGGCCGGCCACCACCGCGGCTGCTCCCAGCACCGCCCAGTCGTGCAGATCGTCGCCGTGCGACCAGTAGCGCTGCAGCACCTCGTGATGAAACGCCTCGAGCTTGCCCTTCGAGCGGGCGTACTCGGTGCACTCGTGCGCGCGCCGGCTGTTGGGCACGTGATCGCGGTGTTTGATGACGATGCCCAGCGCCTTGGCGCGAGCGGTCAGCGGGTTGTTCGGGTCAGCGATGGACTGCTTGATCCGCTCCGGCAGCGCCCAGCCCTCTTCAGGCGCATCGGGACGCAGCATGAACGGTCGCCAATCGATGACGAACTCGAACTCTTTTTTGAGCGTGTCGACCTCGCCGAGGCCGATGTAACACCACGGTCAAACGTAGTCGGACCACACGGTGAGGGAGATGGGCGCCATGACCCTGCTCTCGCATGGCGGTTCTGGGGGAGCAAGCCCCCTTCAGCGCCCCAAAGAAGCAGGTCTTCGGAGATTTCCCATGCCTTGCCAGAAGGCCACGGCTAGCGTCGCGCCACTTATGGCCAAGGCGCGCTCGAAGAAAAAGGCGAAGTCCGGCAGCAAGACGAAGTCGACCAGGGCTCTGAAGAAGAAGCCGGCGATCAAAGCGAGGTCGGCGAAAGCAGTGAAGGCGAAGAAGCCCGCGCCGAAGAAGAAGGTCGCTGCGAAAGCAGCGCCTCGGAAGATCGCTGCGAAAGCAGCACCGAAGAAGATCGCCGCGAAGAAGCCGGTCACGCGCATCGTGCCCAAAGCGACGCCCCTTTCTCCCAAGAAGCCGCTGGCGCCCGCCGTCGATCGCGCGCTGATGCAGGCCGACGTCGAGGGGCTGATCAGCCGCCTGCCGCCCCCCGTGCAGCCCGTGGTGAAGACGTTGCGCCGCCTGGTGCTCGAGGCCGCTCCGGAAGCCTCCGAGCTGCTCGATGACGGCTCGCCCGCGTACTTCGCCAACGGCGTCTTCGCGCGCATCGTTCCTTCCGAGCGCACCGTGCTGGTGAAGTTCCTCCGCGGCGGGCATCTGCCTTCCGCCAGCGAGCTGACCGGTGACGGCGAGACCCGCACCCTCTCGTTGAGCTCGCTGGAGGAGCTCAAAGAGACCGTGCTCCGCAAGCTGGTGCGCGAAGCGGTGATGTTGAACCTGTCGACGCCCATCACCGTTCAGGCGTGACGGTTCGTCTCGACGCGCTGATCTTCGATCTCGACGGCACGCTCGCCGATTCGATCGGCGACATCGGCGTGGCGATGAACGCCGTGTTGGCAGAGCTCTCGCTCCCTCCGCACTCGATGGAGGCCTACAAGGCCTTCGTGGGGGAGGGCGCTGAAAACCTGAGTCGACGTGCGGTGCGCGCAGCCCTCGGGCTCGACTGGCGCTCCGACGAAGACGCTCCACTGCCCCGGCCTTTGCCGGAGCTCGTCGAGGCGTACCGCGTGCAATACGCGCGACTCGAGCACGCGAACTCCACCCCGTACCCCGGCATCGACGTGATGCTCGATGGGGTGGTGGCCAGCGGCCGCAAGATGGCGGTGCTCTCGAACAAGCGTGACGACTTCACCAAACACCTGGTGGCGCATGCCTTCGGTCGTTGGCCCTTCGTCGACGTGCGCGGTGAACGCGACGGCGTACCGAGGAAACCCGATCCCACCGCGGCGCTCGAGCTGGCGCGCCTGTTCGACGTGCCGCCGGCGCGCATCGGCTTCGTGGGCGACACCCCGATCGACATGGGCACCGCCCAACGCGCAGGCATGGTGGGAATCGGCGTGCTCTGGGGCTTTCGCACCCGCGCGGAGCTGACGGCGTCGGGCGCTCAATTCCTCCTGGAACGCCCGCAAGACCTCCTCCCCCTCTTGCGCTGACAGGTGTTGGCCCGCTACATCGCGGTGACTTTCAAAGGGGGACCATGCGGTCACTACATTTTCTGGCGGTCGTGTCTGTGGTGCTGGCGCTCGGTTGTTCGAAAGAGGCGACCTTCCAGGTGCGTGAGAGCGTGGAGCAGCTCCACGTCACACGCGCGGTCCCCGGCAGCACGCTGCTGGTGGTCGACGCTGCAGGTAAAGAGTTCGCCCGGGGCGTGGTCGACGTGCAGGGCAGCCTCGTCTTCCGCAAACTGCCCCCGGGCAAGGACTACTTCGTCAGGACGGAGGGGCAGACGCCCGAGCAGACGCGCCCGCTCACCGTGATGTCGGTGGGCTCGAGCGCGCCCAAGGTGCCCAGCTACGCCGAGCAGAAGTTGGTGGCCGGCTTCAACTACCTGACCATGCGCGACGGCACGACGCTCTCGGCCTGGGTGACCTTGCCGCGCGGCCGCGGTCCCTTCCCCACGGTGGTGAACTACTCGGGCTACGACGCTTCGCGCCCGCAAGACGCGAACCCCGATCTCGAGTTCCTCTGCGCCGACTTCCCCGTGTTGTGCACGCCGCCTACCGATCCCTCCGCGATGCTGGCGGGCATGATGGGTTACGCCACGGTGAGCGTGAACGTGCGTGGCACGGGCTGCTCGGGTGGTGCGTACGACTACTTCGAGACGCTCCAGGTGCTCGATGGCTACGACGTGATCGAGATCGTCGCCGCCCAGGAGTGGACGCTGCACCACCAGGTCGGAATGGTCGGTCTCTCGTACCCGGGCATCACCCAGCTCTTCGTGGCCAGCGCCAAACCGCCGGGCCTCGCGGCGATCGCTCCGATGTCGGTGATCGGCAGCACCGACAGCACGCTGCTGCCCGGTGGTATTCTGAACGACGGCTTCGCGGTGAGCTGGGTGACCAACGTGCTCGCCAAGGCGGTGCCTTACGGCCAGGGCTGGGAGCAGAAGCGCGTCGACGCGGGTGACACCATCTGCGCCGAGAACCAGCTGCTGCACAGCCAGCTGATCGACAACGTCGCCCAGGCTCGGCAGATCACCTACTACCTGCCGGAGGAGCACGACCGCTTCAACCCCTCGAAGTTTTCCGATCGCATCGAGGTGCCGGTGCTGCTCACCGGCTCGTGGCAGGACGAGCAGACGGGGCCGTATTTCTTCCTGCTCTTCGACAAGTTCACCAACGCGCCCGCGCAGCGGTTGATCGCCACCAACGGCGTGCACATCGACGGCTTCGGCCCGCGCATCTCGATGGAGTGGCTGACCTTCCTCGAGCTCTTCGTGGCCAAGCGCAAGCCCATCGACCCGATGAAGGTGCGCAACGTCTCGCCGCTGCTCTACACCCAGTTCTTCGACGCGCCGCTGGTGCTGCCGGCCTCGCAGTACTCGAGCTACGCCACGTACGAAGAGGCGCTCGCCGCGTGGAAGGCCGAGCCGAGAATCAAGGTGCTCTTCGAGAGTGGCGCGGGCGACGCGATGGCGCTGGGCGCTCCGGAAGAGACCTTCGAGCACGGCTTCACGCAGTGGCCGCCGACCGAGACCGACCCGCTCGAGTTTCACTTTCAGCCGGGTGGGGCGCTCGCGGCTGCTGCTCCGACCGTGACGGACGCGGCCTCGGTGTTTTCGCTCGATCCAGCGGCGGGTGCGATCGGCGTGCTCGCACCGCGCGGCAACGTGTGGGACCGCCTGCCCGACTACGCGTGGCAGCAGCCGGCCGCGGGGGGCGCGGTGGTGTTCGAGTCGGAGCCGCTCGCTGCAGACCTGATGATGATGGGGACCGCGAGCTTCGACTTCTGGCTCAACTCCCCGGTCGACGACGCCGATCTCGAGGTGACGCTGTCGGAGGTCCGCGCCGACGGGAAGGAGATGTACGTGCAGTCGGGTTGGCTGCGGGCAGGTCACCGCAAGCCGGGCCCCGCTGCGACGCGGTTGTGGCCTGCGCAGACGTTGCAGGAAAACGCCTGGGAGCTGCTGCCGATCAACCAGTGGACGCCGGTGCGGGTGGGCACGGCCGGCTTTGCTCACGCGATGCGCACCGGCTCGCGGGTGCGGGTGTCGATCGATACGCCGGGTGGCGTGCGAGCCGACTGGCGCTTCGCGATCAAGAAGTTCCCCGAGATGGTGAAGTACGGCATCGCGCATGACGCCGCGCATCCGTCGAAGGTCGTGTTGCCGCGGCTTTCCGGCGTTCCGGTGCCCACCATGGCGCCGCCGTGCCCGTCACTGCGTGGTCAGCCGTGTCGCACCTGGGTGCCCGCTGTGAACGCGCCGTTCACGCGCTGACCGGCCTCGAGAGAGCGCGCCGCCCGCGTGGCACGCCGAGTGAAATATCTTTCGGAGTGATCACCACCGACGCGATGAACGAGCTGTGCGACCTGATGGAGTCGGGCGAGCTCACCGCTGAGGTCTTCGACGGTTGGGTGCGCCTGCACCACGCGATGCCCGGCAACGGCGTGCCCGAGCCCCGGTCGGCGGACAGCGCACGTTTGCGCGTGCAGGCCTTCGACGCATTCCTGATGCGGCCCGGCGTGGACGACTGCAGGTTCATCCGCGCGATCATCGGGATGCGAAACGTGTTTGCGGTCGCCGCCGGCTTGGCGACCCCCGGTACGGTCGTCATCGCCAACCCCCTTCCTCCCGTGCGGAAAATGCCGCCGAAGGCCTGCCCCAGCTTCAGCGAGCTGATGGATTCGCTGTTGCGCCCCGCGGGCCGCGGCGAACCATCATTCTGATCCGCGTCTGACCTCGACCTCTCTTGCTGAGCACCGTTTTAGGGAGGTGGCACGCCGGATGAAGTGACCCCCGTTGTGATCACCACCGACGCAATGAACGAGCTCTGCGGTTTGATGAAGTCGGGCGAGCTCAACGCCGAGGTCTTCGACGGTTGGGTCAGCCGCTACTACGCGATGCCGGGCGACGGCGGGCCTGGCTCGGTGGTCGAGCCGCGGTCGGTCGAGAGTGCCCGTTTGCGCGTGCTCGCGTTCGACGCGTACCTGATGCAGCCCGACGTGGTCGATTGCAGATTCATCCACGCGATCATCGGGTTGCGAAACGTGTTCGCCCTTTATGCGGGCATGTCGACCCCGGTGACCGTGACCATCGGCAACCCCGTTCCGGCGGCGCGGAAGGCGGCCCCGAAAGCGAGCCCCGGCTTCGGCGAGCTGCTGGAGTTGCTGCTGGGCCCCTCGGGGCAGGCCGAACCATCATTCTGATGCCATCGCCGGGGACCTGACCGGCCGCAGGTCGGTACCCCGTGCTAGGTGGTTGGGGTGACCGAACCGCGTTGGATCTTCCCTGCAGACCGCGCCGAAGTTGCGCAGACCGACCTCGACGAGGCGGCCCGCGTGGTGGCTGCCGAGCTCTCGCTGCACCCGGTCGTGGCGAAGGTGCTGGTCGCACGTGGTTACAAGACCCCCGCAGACGCCACCCGCTTCCTCTCTGACGCGCTGACCGAGCTTCCCGATCCGTTCTTGATGAAGGGCCTGCCCCAGGCCGTCGACCGCCTCGTGCGCGCGATCCTCGAGAAAGAATCGGTCACGCTCTACGGCGACTACGACGTCGACGGGGTGTCCTCGACGGCGCTGCTCACCACCTTCCTCCGCCAGGTCGGTCTCGAGGTGCGCACGTACATCCCGCACAGGCTCGAAGAAGGGTACGGCCTCAACCGCGCTGCCATCGAGCGCCTGGCTGCTGAAGGCACCAAGCTGCTGGTCACCCTCGACTGCGGCATCACCTCGCACGCAGAGATCGAACGGGCCAACGCGCTGGGGGTGAACGTGGTGGTGGTCGATCACCACGCCGTGCCCGAAGTGATGCCGCCCGCGGTCGCGGTGCTCAACCCGCTCCAGCCGGGCTGCGAGTACCCCACCAAGTGGTTGTGCGCGGGTGGGGTGACCTTCAACCTCTGCATGGGCCTGCGCAAGGTGCTGCGCGAGCGCGGCTTCTTCGCCGGAAAGCAGGAGCCGAACCTCAAGCAGCTGCTCGACCTGGTCGCCCTGGCCACCGTCGCCGACGTGGTGCCGCTCACCGGCGCCAACCGCATTCTGGTCACCCACGGTCTCAAGGAGCTCACGGCCGGCCGTCGCCCGGGCGTGCGCGCGCTCAAAGACGTGGCCGAAGTGGGCGGCGTGGAGATCACCGCGGGCACCGTCGGCTTCCGCCTGGGGCCCCGCATCAACGCTGCGGGCCGGCTCGACGACGCGTCAGTGGGGCTGCAGTGCTTGCTGGCGAAGGACTATGAAACGGCGCTCCCGCTCGCGCGTGCGCTCGACTCTGCCAACGCAGAACGGCAACAGATCGAACGGTCCATGCTCGCCGGCGCCATCGAACAGGCCGAAGCCGCGGTCGCGCGGGGCGTTCGGGGCCTGGTGCTCTCGTCACCCGAATGGCACCCCGGCGTGGTGGGCATCGTCGCCTCCCGCATCGTGGAGCGGTTCCACCGCCCGACCATCTGCATCGGGGTGCACGACGGCATGGGCAAAGGCTCTGCGCGCAGCATCGAGGGCTTTCACCTGTACGACGCGATCAAGTCGATCAGCGGCATGCTGGCCCGCTTCGGTGGGCACAAGGCTGCGGCGGGTCTCTCCATCGATCCTGCGAAGCTCGCTGAGTTCACCCAGGCTTTCGAATCCGTGGCGTTCGCGTCGCTCGAAGAAGCTGCGCTCGTGCCGCGCTGCCGCATCGACGCGGTGGTCAACGCGAAGGAGCTCGACGAGAAGGCAGTCGAGGCCCTGCAGCGGTTGGCGCCGTTCGGCATGGGCAACCCCGAGCCGGTGTTGGCCCTGCGCAACCAGTCGGCGGCGCCCCGGGTGCTGCAGAACAAGACGCCGGGTGAGCCGGGGCACTTGAAGCTCACCCTCGACTCCGCGCCTGCGTTCGACGTGATCGGCTTTCGGCTGGCAGACAAGGTGGGGCTCACCGAAGGCCCGCTCGATCTCGCGTTCAAGATCGGCGTCGACGAGTTCCGCGGCGTGCGAAGGCTCGCGCTCAAGCTCACCTCACTTCGAACCACGCCCTCCTGACCCGACCGTTCCTCCCGATCAGGGGACCGGCTTCGCATCGAGCGCAGTCGAGATGCCACTCTGCCTCGCGCGGCAAGTGACCCCTCGACTGCTCTCAGCGGAACGGGGCTTCCTCAGGCTCGAAGGCGCTTTTCCAGCCGGCCGATCGCGCGCAGCACGCCGATGCGCTCCGCCCGCTTGAGCCAGCCCGGCAACCGCGAGGCGGCCGAGGCGGTCGAAGGGCCCCGCTCGCGCAGCTCGGCGCTCACGTAGTCGCGCAGGAAGGTGAGGTGGCGCGGGTTGAAGGCGAACAACGTCTCCGGACCGCACGTCGTCTGCAGCCAGAGCGGGAGCCCGAAACATTGATCGAGCGCGCCGACGGGGAGGGGGATGGTGCTGAGCTGGTAGCTGCAGCGGGTGCCTTCATCGCAGGTCTCGCAGTGCAGCTCGATCCAGTCCTGGCCGGGCGGCACCTTGAGACGCTTCTGCAACGCGAGCCACTGACCGCACCGTGCGCAGCGACAACGCGCGCTCAAGGTGGCCGGGCCCACCCACCGGCTCCCCGGAGGAATCGGGCAGCGGCTGCAACACAGCCGGGCTTCTGCACGCCTCGAGAGCCCGCAGCCCACGCAGGTCAACGAAGCGCGCCGCCAGTGCCGATGCTCGGCGTTCCAGCTGCGGGCCACGCGCGCCTGCTGCTCGCACCGCGGGCACTGCACCAGGAACTCGTCGGCGAACCCACCGAGCCCCGTGCCCGGATCGACCCAGCGTTTCAGAAGATGAGCCCCAGCCCGCCGCCAAAGTACATGTCGTGCATGTACCCGCGGATGAAGCGGGTGACCTCGATGCGGAACTGCAGGCGCACGCTGCCATCACCCACGATGGCGGGCCTGCCGCGCAGACCGATGCCGTACTGAAAGAGGAACTTGGTGCCGCCCAGCGTCACGGTCTGCGTGTCGATCTTCGTCACGCTGTACGAGTAGTCGAAGCCCAGGCCGAGCTGCCCGTAGATGGCCACCGGCGAGCCATTGCCGAACGGAATGGCGAAGGCGGGCGCGAGCGTGAAGTTGTGCAGGTGCGTGTCGACGTTGACCTGGTTGGTGCCCTCTTTGCTCGCGGCGTAGGTCCAGGCGACGTCCATGAAGAACATTTCGCGCAGGTACTCATCGGGGATGAGACGGCCGAACTCCCAGGTGAAGCGCAGGCCGAAGAAGTAGCGCGCGTCGACGCCCGACTTGGGCGAGTCGAGCAGCGCCACGCCCATGAAGATGTCCCCGCCGATGCCGATGTTCGGATCGTCGACGCTGGCGAGGGTCTCTTCGCCGTCTTTCTCTTCCTGATCCTCTTCGCGGATCTCTTCAGCGCGGCGCTTCTTCTTGGCCTTCTTCGGCTTGAGCGTCTCGGTCGCGGAGTCTTCGCCGTCTCCGTACGGAATGGGCGCGTCTTCGTCGCTCTGGGCATACGCCCCCATCGACGCCGCCATGGTCACTGCCAGCAGGGTACGCAAGATCATGGTTGGGAGATGGCCGGGCAGATGGTGTTGTCGCGACGCGCGGTGGAGGGACAGTTGGGCATCGAAGGCAGCCCGTCGACCAGACAGGGCCAGGTGCCGCAGCGCAGCTGCATGCGCGAGGAGAACTCGGTGCAGACCTGCTTCTTGAGCTCAGGGTCGGTGACGTGCGCGGCGATGATGTCCACCACCGCCTCCTGCGTGAAGTTCTTCGGCGTGTTGAGGTTCTTGGTGATCAGCTGGCGCAGGCCCGGCGTGGTGGGCGACTCATCGTCGTAAGCGTCGATGAGCGCCTTCTGGAGGATCTCCAGCTTTCCGAGCTTGTTGCCCGCCTGGTACAGCGAGGCGGCGATGATGTTGCCCACCTTGTACATCTCGGGCGCGCTCACCCACTGCTGCTGGGTGAAGTTCTGGAACGAGGTGCGCAGCGGGTCATCCATGCAGGCGTCCTGACGGCCCACGTTGCGGAAACCCACGGTGCGCGAGTCGGAAAGAGAAATCGCCAGGAAGTTCGGCCGGCAACCGGCAGGCTCTCCGCAGGTGACCGAGAAGCCGTGAAAGTCGGCGAGGCCCTCATCGAGCGACTTGAGCAGGTTGAACGCCTCGAGCGACCACAGCCCCAGCGCCGGGTGCACGCCTTCGTCTGACAGGGCCTTGAAGTTGAAGACCCGGTGCGCGGTCTCGTGGCCGACCACGCCGATGTTCATCGAGAGGGGGATCAGCTGCTCGTTCTTGAACGGGGTGATCACGAAGCTCTTGATGAACGACAGGTAGAGAATGTTGTCGCTCAGCGAAGGCGCGTTGAGCTGCACGTCAGACCAGTAGTGCACCCGCATCGGCCGCAGCTCCTTCGGGTCGACGCCGTCGTAGATGTCGTTGAAGTAGAGGTAGGCGCGCTCGAAGTTGTAATAGGTGGTGACCATGTTCCACGTGTGGAAGTCGGCGGGCCACAACACCCCCGAACGATCCACGTAGTGGCCGCGCACGTCGCCGCCCTTGTCCTTGACGATGACCTCGTAGCGCTGGTCGTCGGTCATGCCCTGAATGCCGCCGTTGATCTGCTGCACCGGATCGTTCGGGTTGATCACCACCCGGGTGCTGCCGACCAACGAGACCACGTCGCCCTTGAGCGCGGTCATGTCTTTGATGGTGGTCAGCTCGACCTGCGTGGTCTGGAACGCGCCAGACTCATCAGGAATGAGTGCCATCACCTTCACTGGAGCCGGAGGGTTCGGGCCGCAAGCCACCAGCAGGGCGAGCAGACCGAGGGGGAGGAGACGGGACATAGAAGCGGGTTGTACTACGGAATTTCTGATAACGAGCCGCATCCATGAGCGAGTTCATTTCCAAGGTGAAGCGCACGCATTCCTGCGGGGCGCTGCGGGCAAAGGACATCGGTTCCACCACGGTGTTGTTCGGCTGGGTTTCGAACCGGCGTGACTTCGGCGGTCTGATCTTCATCGACCTGCGCGATCGCGATGGGCTCACCCAGGTGGTGTTCGATCCGGGCATCTCGAAAGAGGCCCACACCCTGGCCGAGTCGTTCCGCAGCGAGTGGGTGGTCGGCATTCGCGGCGAGGTGCGCTCGCGCGGCATGCAGTTCAACAAGAAGGAAAACAAGATGATGGCGGCGACCAACCCCAATCTCGCCACTGGCGAGGTCGAGGTCTACGTGTCCTACGCCGAGATTTTCAACCGGTCGGAGACGCCTCCGTTCGAAGTGAACGAGAACAGCGCCACCTCGACCAGCGAAGAGAAGCGCCTCGAGCATCGCTACCTCGACCTGCGCCGCCCCTCGCTGCAGAAGAAGTTGATCACCCGCTCGAAGATGAACGCGGCCACCCGCGCGTACTTCCACGAGAACGGGTTCCTCGAGCTCGAGACGCCCTTCATGGGCCGCTACACCCCGGGCGGCGCGCGCAACTTCCTGGTGCCCTCGCGCCTCAACCCCGGCAAGTTCTACGCGCTGGCCGAGTCGCCGCAGCTCTACAAGCAGCTGTTCATGGTGGCGGGCTTCGATCGTTACTTCCAGATCGTCAAGTGCTTCCGCGACGAAGACCTGCGCGTCGATCGCCAGCCGGAGTTCACCCAGATCGACGTCGAGATGTCCTTCGTGAAGCAGGAGGACATCTTCGAGATCATCGAAGGCCTGCTCAAGCGCATGTGGAAAGAGGTCCACGACATCGACCTCCCCGCGTTCCCCCGGCTCGACTTCGACGAGTCGATGGCGAAGTACGGCAACGACAAGCCTGACCTGCGCTTCGGGATGGAGCACGTGGTGCTCAACGGCATCATCGAGAAGTTCGGCGCCGAAGGTGGCGTGGCCCCGATGTGGGAGACCCTGCAGCAGAAGGGCCTCATCAAGGCGATGGTGGTCTCTCCGGTCGCCGCCGGGGCGCACAACCCGGTGGTGGTGAAGGCGAAGGAAGAAGCCTTCCGCAAGGCGAACCCCAACCCCACCGCCAAGGTGCCCCCGCCGCCGCACGAGTTCTCCCGCAAAGACATCGAAGAGCTCGAGCTCTACGTGAAGGGCATGGGCGCAGGCGGCCTGGCGCGCGCGAAGATCGCCGAGAACGGCGACTGGACGCAGGCCCCGCTGTTCAAGACCGCGACGCCCGAGCTGCGTGCGGCGATCATCGAAGCGACCGGCGCCAAAGCCGGCGACCTGATCCTCTTCCAGTTCGGCCCGGTGGCGAAGGTGCACACCATCATGGCCAACCTCCGCGTGGAGCTGGCCAAGCGGCTGTGGCTGATTCCCGAGTTCGGCGCCGGCGGGAACTGGAACTTCCTGTGGGTCGTGAACCCGCCGCTGTTCGAGTACGACGAAGAGACCAAACACTGGGCCGCGGCGCATCACGCCTTCACGCGCCCGATGGACGAGTGCCTCAAGTACCTCGAGCCCGAGACCTTCGACCCCTCGAAGGTCTACTGCTACCGCTACGACGTGGTGCTCAATGGGTTCGAGATCGGCGGCGGGTCGATCCGCCTGCACGATCCCGAAGTGCAGAAGAAAGTCTTCAAGGCGATGGGCATCGGCGACGAGGAGGCCCGCAGCAAGTTCGGGTTCCTGCTCGACGCGCTCAAGTACGGCGCGCCTCCGCACGGCGGGCTCGCGCTGGGTATGGATCGCCTCGCGTTCTTGATCACCGAGACCGAGTCGTTGCGCGACGTCATTCCGTTCCCCAAGACGTCGAAGGGCACCGACCTGATGACCCAGGCGCCCGGTGACGTTGATGAGAAACAGCTTCGGGACTTGTTCGTAAAGTCGGTACCGCCCGCGAAGAGCTGAGTTTCACGCCTCAATCACTAAGCTCCAAAGCCTCCCTCTCCCCGAGGGGGAGAGGGTTGGGGAGAGGGCTGGCCAGAAATGTTCGAACGTCGCACCACGATGCCGGTGTCCGCTGAAGAACTCTGTGCCTGGCACGGCAGGCCCGGCGCTTTCGAGCGCCTCAACCCACCCTTCGCGCCCGTCACGGTCGAAGAACGGACCGGCGGCCTCGAGGTCGGCGCCCGCACCGTCATCCGCGGTGTGGGCCCCCTGGGCAGCCGCTGGGTCGCCGAACACACCGCCTACGAGCCCGGCCGCATGTTCCGCGACGAGCAGGTGAGTGGCCCCTTCGCCAAGTGGGTGCACACGCACCTGTTCGAGCCGCGCGGTGAACACAGCGAGCTGGTCGATCAGATCGACTACGGCCTGCCGCTGGGTGGCCTGGGCTCGTTCTTCGGCGACGCCTTCACCGTCAGCACCCTGGAGCGGATGTTCAACTTCCGCCACGCGCTGACCCGCAACGATCTCTCACGCCACGCGCAGTACGCCGCGAAGCCGCGCCTCACCGTGGCGGTCACCGGCGCGAGTGGGCTGGTCGGCTCCGCGCTGATTCCGTTCCTCACCACGGGCGGTCACACCGTCCGCGCGGTCAAGCGCAACGGCACCGAGTTCGACGCGAAGGCCCTGGAAGGCGCTGACGTGGTGGTGAATCTGGCGGGCGCCGGCGTCGCCGACGAACGGTGGACCGACGATCGCAAGCGGCTGCTGGTGGAGAGCCGCATCGATTACACGCGCAAGCTGATCGCGGCGCTGAAGCAGAGCGGCTCGAAGCCGAAGGTGTGGCTGCAGACCTCGGCGATCGGCATCTACGGCGATCGGGGCGATGAGCAGCTGACCGAAGAGTCGAAGGTCGGCGAGCGCAGTGATCGCGGCGCGGCGTTCCTCTCCGGCCTCTGCCAGGACTGGGAGTCGGCTGGCAATGAATCGGCTGCACTCGGTGCTCGCGTGGTGTGCCTGCGCATCGGCCTCGTGCAGTCGGCCAACGGCGGGGCGCTCTCGAAGTTCCTGCCGGCGTTCAAGCTCGGCGCGGGTGGGCCCATCGCCAGCGGCAAGAGCTGGCAGAGTTGGATCTCGCTCGAAGATCTGCTGGGCATCATTCTCTTCGCGGCGTACCAGGACGGGCTCTCGGGGCCGATCAATGCGGTCGGCCCGCATCCGGTGACCAGCGCGGAGTACGCGAAGGTGCTGGGGCGCGTGCTCAGCCGGCCGTCGTTTGCACCGCTGCCTGCGTTCGTTCTTCGCGCGATGTTCGGTGAGCTGGCCGATGGCGCGTTGCTCACCAGTCAGCGCGTGTTGCCGAAGCGGGTGAGTGAGTTGGGTTTCCGCTTTCTCCACCCGATGCTCGAAGACGCGCTGCGGTTCACGTTGGGCAAGTAGGGCCGCGCGCTTCATGAAGTCCGCACCAGGGAAGCGCGTTTCTTGCGGTGGCAGCTGAGGTGTCCCGTCCACCTCGCGCTCGACCCGCGAGACCGCGAATGCACTCGTAAGTTGCGATGAGTAAACAAAATCCACGCGCCGAGGGACCTGGGCAGGTGCTCCCCCCTCATGATCAAAGTTTACAAAGCGAGAGTTACGGCTTCAGAGACAGCGTCCCATCCGGAAGCACCAGCTGATGCTCCTTGCCGGAATCCGGGCGGACGTCCGCCAGCCAAAGCACATCACGTACTAGGCGAAGCGCCTCGAGGTGATCGACGAACAACCGCTCCGGAACATGGCTGAGCGGAACCCGCTCCTCCGTGAGCAGATCGATCCAACCCGTACCGAACAAGGTCTCGCGCACACTCGACTCTGCGCGCTGCGGAATGAACAGCAGCCCTTGCTCGAGAACCAATGCCGACCCCTCGCTCGGTGCCGGCCCCGATCCCGCCACCATCAGAACCGGCGCATCGTGCTTCTCGAACTTCAGCACCTCGACCGCCGTCGGAGCCTCGGCGCCGACCGGACTCCAGCTGCCGCTCAACCACGTGCCGCGCGGACCGGTGACGCCCGCGAGCGCTCTCTGCTCCTCGATGAGCACCCGGCGTTCAGCCATGACGCGGTTGAGCAGCGCGCAAAAAGGCCGCAGCTGATCGTCGGCCGGAAACTCGATGTCCACGAGCCCGTGCAGCGTGGTTCCCGGGCTGGCCTCACCGCGCGCCAGTGAGATGAGCGGCACCTCCACAGCGGGTTCACCCTCGTGCTCGAACACCAGCGCATCGGGAAAGAGCCGGTATCGAAGCGTGTACTTCACCCACACGTACGCAACACCCGCGAGCATCGTCAGCGCGAGCGCGGGGAAACGTTGCTGGAGCAGCAGCATCACCGGCGCCACCAGGCCGATCGCCAACCACGCGCGTGAACGCACCTTCACCGAGGCCTCGCCGAGCAGACGCTCCGAGCGAGGAGGCAACCCGGTGGCTTCGACGATCTGAAGCCACGCCGCGAGCTGCTCCTCCAGCGTGGTGAGGCGAACGACGCCCGTGCGCGCGAGGTGCTCAGGCAGCGACCCGCTCAGCTGCGCCCTCGCGTGTGACAACCGGGCCAGGGGCTCCTCCGCATTCAATCGACGCGCTGCCGTGACCGCCTCCTCCAGCCGCGGGGCCAGCGCTGCCCAGTCGCGCAGGTGCTGACGCGTGATCCTGGGGTTGCCCGCATCGGCCCAGGTTCCACCGCGCACCTGAACATCGAGCGCCTCGAGGAGCGAGGCCGCGGCCTCCAGCACCTCCAGACGGCCCTCCAGCCGCACTCGCAGCTCGTTCAGGGACACCCTGCGTCCGCGCGATTGCTGGTGGCCGGCGGGCTGATCACCACCTGCGGCCCGATGTTGCACGAGTTGGTCACGTTGATGCGGATGCGCCCGAGACCGCCACCACCACCACCGCCTCCGCTGACCAGGCTCGACCCTTCACCGGCCGTCGCCGCCGTCGCGCCCGCCGCACCCGTGCCACCCGCACCACCGCTGACGTTGTCGGTACCACCCAGCGCCACCATCGCCGTGAGCTGCCCCGGCTGGCCGTCATTCTGGGTGCCCGCTTCGCCGCCACCGCCGCCGTTGCAGGTGAGCCCACCACTCGACGCGATCACCTGCTGGGCCTCGAGCAGAATGTCTCCGCCGCTGCCGCCGCCATTGCCGCCGTTGCCGAAGCCGCCGCCTTCTCCACCGCGGCCCGGCGCGTTCACGATGCCTGCGATGGTGATGTTCTGCCGCGCGACGAGCTGCAAGGCGCCACCACCCGCCGAGGCCCGCGCGCTGCTGCCGCCGCCCAGGCCACCGGGGCAACCACCTCGCAACGCGGTGCCCACGTTCACGCCGCCGGCCGCGCCGCCCGCTGCACCCGAGGTGACCGAACCACCCGCGCCGCCCGCGGTCACGAAGCCGCCACCACCACCGCCCGAGTTGTAGACAACGCCGCTGCCATTGGCGCCCGCGCCCCCGGCGGCGCAGACCTGCGCACCCGCCGCGACCTGGATGGCGCCGAGCACCAGGATGTCTTTCATCGACACGATGATCGCCGGGCGCGCGCCGATGATGGACAACGTGCTGTTGCCCGCGACCTCGAGGTCTTCGAACGCCAGCACCACCGTCGCGAGGCCACCGGGCTGCGTCACGCTGGCCGAGCCGAACATCGGCATGCCCGGGCAGTAGCCGGTGATCGACGGCGTGCCCGCGGCGCCGGTGTCGATCACCGTGGTGCCGCAGTTGAAGGTGACCTTGCCGCTCGACGGCGCGGGGATGTCGTTGATGGCCACGTTGGTGGGCACGAAGGGGAAG
>JANODF010000687.1:0-7983 GCA_031412555.1 Archangium sp.
AGGGTGAAGTGACCCTGGTGGTGATCCCCGAAGCGACGGTGATGAAGGGTTCGACGGTGCTGGGTAAGGGCACGATGATGTCGTTCTCGCTCAACGTGGGCACGCACCTGGTGACGGTGACCGGGCAGGACGGCGTGCGGCGGGTGCTCTCTCTGCAAGTGGGTGCGGGGAAGAACAAAGCGCAGAAGTACCGATTGGATGATCTCCCCGCGCAGTGACCACGAGCCCCCTCTCCCTTCGGGAGAGGGTCGGGGTGAGGGCCTCGAAGAAACACTTCGAGCCACTGAATCCCGCGTGGCCGAACTCGAAGCCGATCTCGCCCCTCGTCAAGACGCTGAAGCCGAAGCGCGCCGCCTGCTGGGCCAGCTCACCAAACGCCGTCAACGCGTCCAACAACGCGGCGTGCCCATGTGGGAAGGCGCGCAACGCGGAGCGCTCCGCATGGTGGTCCTCGCGGCCGGCTGCGTCGCGTTGATCACCGGAGCCACCGCGCTCGACGAAACCCTCGGCGGCGTGGCGATCGTGACCGCGCTGGGCCTGTTGGTGCTCGAGGGCATGCGATGAGCGAAGAACGCGACGCGCTGGAGAGCGCGCAGGTCAGGCTCAAACAACTCGAGGCCACCACGGTCACGGATGATCAATTGCTCCTCCTCGCGGTGTCCCTTGAGAAAGAGGCTGACACCTACGAGCAGGTGCTGACGCGGGGTGAACGCCGGGCGTTGGCGCGAGAGTCGACGGGCCCTGCAGCGCGGCTGATGACGTTCGGCTTCGCGTTGCTGTTCGTCACGCCGATGGTGGCGATGATCGGCGTGTCGGCCTCGAAGTTCTTCCGGCACCAGACGGAAGCGGCGGTGGGCATGCTCGCGCTCGGAGTGATCCTGATTGCAGCGACCCTGCTGGCCCCTGCGCGACGACTGATCGCGCATCTGGCTTCAGCGGAATGGCGCTTCATTTCCCGAGCGCGAAGGACGGCGGCTGCGCTGCGGCGATATTGATCAAGGCGGCTTTGAGGAAGCGGCGTGAATGCCGGTCTTGCCGCGGTGCCCGGTTGATCAGGCCCCGCGCTTCGACCTATGCGGGTGCACTCGCTCATCAGCTTTCGACCTCGTCGACCAGCGTACAGCCCGCTGTACGCCCGTGACTTTGGTCGCCAGTAGATCAGCTTCGCATCCTTGCGCCGTGCCGAGAGGCCTGTTCGCGATGAGCGTCGCACCGATCACCCGCAGAACCGCCTCTCATGGAGGCCGCTTGAATCACCGCACGAAGGAGCGCCGGTACTGAACCGGACTGGTGCCGACCACCTCGCGAAACCGCGCCCTGAATGTAGCCGTCGACCCGAAACCGACCCGGTCAGAGATGAGCTCGATGCTCGAGTCACTCGTCTCCAGCAGCACCTGTGCCCGCCGCACCCGCGCCTTCAGCACCCACCGCGCCGGGCTCACGCCCAGCTGATCCATGAAGTGCCGGCTCAACGAACGAGTGCTCATCGCCGCGCGCTTCGCGATCACCGTGAGATCGAGTTCCCCGTCGAGGTGCTCCTCCATCCAGCTGAGCAAGCTGCTGAGCGAAGTGCCGTCCGCAGCCGGCGCCGCGTGCACGATGAACTGAGCCTGACCTCCCTCCCGCTCGAGCGGCATCACCGAACAGCGTGCGGTATCCGCCGCGACCTTCGCCCCACAATCCAGGCGAACGAGGTGCAGACAGAGATCCAACCCCGCGGCCGCGCCCGCCGAGCTGAGCACCTTGCCCGCGTCGACGTAGAGCACCTCGGGATCCACCTTCACCGCGGGATGCCGGCGGGCGAGCTCAGCGGCCGCGAGCCAGTGCGTGGTGGCCTTCTTCCCGTCGAGCAAGCCGGTCGCGGCGAGAATGAACGCACCGGTGCAGATGGACACCACGCGCGCGCCCTTCGCGGCTGCTGCCCGGACCGCGTTCAAGAGCGCAGGCGAGATGGGGCGGCCCAGATCCTCCAGCCCGGGGAGGATCACCGTGTCTGCCCGAGCCAACGCGGTGAGCCCGTGGCGGGTGATCAAATCGAAGTGCCCCGACTTCACCCGGCGCGTCACGCCGCACACCTTCACCGCGTAGGGCGACGAGCCATCTGCGCGCCGGGCCCGTTCGAACACCTCACACGGGGTGGAGAGATCGAACGGCACCACCCCATCGAACGCGGCGACGGCGATCTGATGCGTTGGCTTGATTCTGGCGAACACTGTCCTTCGAGCCACTGGCCGATGTTGCCCGGATCGCTACCGTGACGCCATGGCCCCTGAACTCCACCTGTTCGACGTCATCAGCCCCATCCTCTTCGCGCCGGTGTTCATCGGGGCCTTCTCGCTGGTGCGCGAGCCAATGAGACAGAAGGTCAACGCGATCCTGGTTGCGGGAGCGGGTGCGGCCTACTTCAGCAGCGGCCTGGGCGCGTGGGAGCTGGTCTTCACCACGCTTGCCACCATCGTGGCCTACCAGGGGCTGCGTTCGTACCCGTTCATCGGGCTCGCCTGGCTGATGCACAGCGCGTGGGACCTGGTGCACCACTTCTACGCGGATCCGATTCTGCTGTTCGCGCCCACGTCGTCGTTCGGCTGCTTCATCTTCGACGCGTTGATCGCGATCTGGTTCTTCTTCGGAGCCCCCTCTCCCCGCCGGGGAGAGGGTCGGGGTGAGGGGCCACTACGTTCCAACGCGGAACCGCCGAATCACTGACTGCAGCTGCAACGACAGATTGGTCAGCTCCTCGGTGGCGTTCTTCATCTGTCGCACCGCGGTGGTCTGCTCCTCGATCACCCGCTTGACCGCCTCGGTGGCCTGCAGGTTCGTGCGCGCGACCTCCGAGATCTCATTGACCGCCTGCACCATCGCCTCGCTGCCCTGCTGCTGCTCGCGCGCCGACGCGTGAATCTGAGACACTTTCTCCACTCCGCTGCGCACCGAGTCGCTGATGTGACCCATGCTGCGCACGATGGTGGTGACGTCTTCGCGCGACTGGGCGAGCTCTTCGATGCCCTCCTTCATCGCGCCGAGCACGTGGGTCGACTGCTGAGAAATGTCCCGGGCGAGGCGCGAGATGGCCTCGGCCGACTTGCCCGCAGACTCGGCCAGCTTGCGCACTTCATCGGCGACCACCGCGAAGCCGCGGCCGTATTCACCGGCGCGGGCCGCTTCGATGGTGGCGTTGAGCGCGAGCAGGTTGGTCTGCGCGGCGACGGAGGTGATGGCATCGACGATCTTGCTGATCTCCTGCGTCTTCTCGCCGAACTTGAACACCTCGTGGCTGGCAGCCTCGACGCGGCTGAAGACCTTCCGCAGCTTCTCGGAAGCAAGCTTCGCGGCCGTGCTGCCTTCGAGCGCGGCAGCCGAGGTGGCGGCGGTGGCCTTGGTCGACTCCTCGGCCGACGCGGTGGTGCGCTGGAGCGCCGCGGCCATGTCGGTGATGGAGCGCGACGCGCGGGTCACCAACGCGCTCTGCACCTCGGCGCCCTGGGCGATGCGCTTCATCGACTCGCCCACCTGCGCAGCGCGGGTGTCGACACCCGCGGCGTTGCCCTCGAGCGCCGTGGCGGAGTCGGCCACCGACTCGGCGGTGTGCTGAATGGAAGAGACCAGCTCGCGCAGGTTGTCCTGCATCATGGCGATGGCCACGGCGAGCTCATCGAGGTCGTCGCGCACGGAGGAGTCGGCGATGGCCACGCCGCGGCTGATGTCACCGCCGGAGATCTCCAGCGCGGTGCGCGAGAGCACCTTCACACGCTCGACGCGCAGCAACACGGTGGGCAGCACGATGGCCAGCACCAGGGTGACACCGAAAGCCGCTGACACCTTGAGCGACCAGTCCCATGCCTGGCCGACGTAGAAGACGCCCACGATGGCGGCGGCGAGGGCGACGTAGCCGACGAGGATCTTGAAGTGCAGCGACATCGTGCGGCGCGCTTCGGGGGTCCGGGGTCCCTCGACTGGTGGGCGGCGGAAGTCTTCACTGGAGCGGCGCATGGGCCCTGAGACTCGCCCAGATTCCTTCAACAGCGAAGAAAGTCCCCTCTCCCTCTGGAGAGGGTCGGGGTGAGGGCGCTACTCCTCTTGCAACGCCCGCACCGTGGTGGCCGTCGCACACACCCGGTCGCCCGAGAGCACCCGGTGTTTGAACACCCGCGCCCCCTGGGAGTGCCCCGCCACCGCGGTCTCCACCGTAATCAGCTCACCCGCACCGATCGCCGCGCGAAAGTGAACCGACTCGGCGACCGGCACGATGCGCTGGGGATCGCCGCCTTCTTCCGCCACCACCCGGGCCACACCTTCGTCGCAATAGTCGACGTACGCCGCGTGGTTCGCGTGGCCCTGGGGATCCATCCACCCGTGCCACACGGTGAAGTCGAACACGTGATTGGGTTGATCCGCCTGCGAGACGAACGAAGGCAGCTCGACCTCGGGGTAGCCCTCGATCAACTGAAACGCGTCGAAGATGTTCTTCCCCGCGCGGGTGGGCTGGAGATCGCGGGTCAGAAACGCCCACTCCTGTGAGGCGCCCGCCACCAGGTCTTCGCCGGAGAACAGCCGCACCTGGCGGGTGAACAACATCTCGCGGCGAGCGCGTGAGGGCCAGGTGCGGCCGTGAATGGGCTCGGCGATCTTCAGCTCGCGGTGATGGCGCACGGTCATGGTGCGCACCACGAACATGCAGTTCTCCTGCACGTAGCGTTCAGGGGTCCACCCGGCCGAGGCCGATTGATCCACCACCACGTCCTGCATCGCGCGCCACACGTCACCGGCGCGCGCCACCAGCCGCGGGCTGAAGGCGTTGCGCTGGAGCGTGACGGGGAAGGTGCGCGTTTCGGGAGGAACCGTGTTCATCCGAGCGCTGCGAAGATCAGATCGCACTCCGCGGCGAGGCGGGTATCGAGCGCGGTGATCTTGTTGCCGGCGTCGTGGGTGACGAACCGCAGCGTCACCTTCTTCCAGCGGATGTCGATGTCGGGGTGGTGGTCGGCGGTGTCGGCGACCCTGGCCACGCGCTCCACGAAGTCGATGCCGCGCAGGAACCGCGGCGCTTCATAGGTGCGCACCAGCGCGTCGTGATCGACCGCCCACAGGGGGTGCGCAGTGAGGAACTTCTTCACGTCGTCTTCGCTCAGCGGAACCGGGTTCGCCATGGTCACACCGTATATCAAGAGCCTCCCTCTCCCTCTGGGAGAGGGTTGGGGTGAGGGCCTCTGAATCTGAGGATGTGGCACGCTTCGGCCCATGAAACGTGTCGCCCTGGTGACGTTGCTGCTGCTGATCGCCGCCATCGCACTGGTCTGGCAGCCGGATCGCGAGGTCGAGTCGCTCACCGCCCGCTGGGCGCGGCCGCCTTCTCAATTCGTCGAAGTGAACGGCCTGCGCGTGCACCTGCGTGACGTCGGGCCACGTGACGACGCGCTGCCCATCGTCTTGCTGCACGGCACCTCGGCCAGCCTGCACACCTGGGAAGGCTGGGTGGCCGCGCTGGAATCAAAACACCGGGTCATCTCGCTCGACCTGCCGGGCTTCGGCCTGACCGGGCCGTTCGCTGACGGAGACGAGAGCATCGAGCGCACGTTGCAGCTGTTGACCTCGTTGCTCGCGCAGTTGAAGGTCGAGCGGTGCGTGGTGGCGGGCAACTCCTACGGAGGCCGCCTCGCCTGGGAGCTCGCCGTGGCGCGGCCCGACTTGGTGCACCGGTTGGTTCTGGTGGATGCCGCCGGGTATCCGCGCAACTCGACCTCGGTTCCGCTCGGCTTTCGCATCGCGGGCACGCCGGGCCTTCGCCGGTTGGCTGAGGTGTTGCTGCCGCGGGCGTTGATCGAGCGCAGCGTGCAGAACGTGTACGGAGATCCTTCGAAGGTGACTTCGGAGTTGGTTGATCGCTACTTCGAGCTGACCTTACGCGCGGGCAATCGTGCGGCCCTGGGCCGGCGCATCGCCCAGCTGCGGGATGGTGAGACCTCGAAGCTCGCGGGGCTGATCATTCCGACGCTGATTCTCTGGGGCGGGCAGGACCGGCTGATTCCGCCCGAGAATGCGCAGCGGTTTCATGCAGACCTGCCGCACAGCACGTTGATCATGTTCGAGGCGCTGGGCCACGTTCCTCAGGAAGAGGATCCGGCCGCTACGGTGGCCGAGGTGGTGAAGTTTCTCGACTGAAAAACCTCTCCCTGCGACGCGGGGAGAGGTCGGCCGGAGCTTGGCTCCGCACTCCGAAAGGCCCCTCACCCCGACCCCCCCGACCCTCTCCCCGCTTCGCAGGGAGAGGGAGACAAGGGGATCAGTAGGTGATCACCACACGGCCATGCTTGCCGTTGCTGTTGGGCGTGCTTCGGCCACCGACGTCGTCCGTTCCGCCGGCACCCGCGCCCATGCTGGCCGCCGCGTTGCCCTGCGCCTGATCCATGCCGCCGATCATGCTGGCCATCGTCGCGCCCGGAGCGATGAAGCTCGAGCCACCTCCACCACCACCCGCGCAGTACGTCCAGATGAACCCGGCGCCGCCACCACCGAACAGACCCGAGCCACCCGCACCACCGCCGCCATTCCCCTGGCCGCCGCCCTGTCTCCAGGCCACCGCACCCACGCCCATGTCGCACATGTTGTTCACGCCTGACGCGCGCCCGCCCGCGCCCATCGCGCCCGGCTGACCCAGACACTTGAAGGCCGTTCCACTCGCGCTGCCACCCAGGCCGCCGGCCGTCGCGGTGCCACCCCGCCCGCCCGTCGCCCCCGTGCAGTACGGAGGAATCTGGCCCACCAGGTTCTGGCCATCTTGACCCGTGAGCGCACCACCGGCACCGCCGCGGCCGTTCTGGCCCGAGTTCCCGCTGTTGCCATCGCTGCCGCCACCGCCACCACCGGCCACGATGATCAACGGAGTCGTCCCGCGCAGCACCGCGCTCGCTCCCGCGCCATTGCCGGGGGTCACGCCGCCTTCCGCCACTTGCACCTCCAGCATCTCGCCCGGAGTCACTGCGAAGGTCGCCCGCGCGAACGCCCCACCACCGCCGGTCGAGCCGAGCTGCACGCCGCCTGCGCCACCACCACCCCACGCGTTGACGGTGATCGACGTGATGCCGGCAGGCACCGTCCACATCATCACGCCCGGCACGGTGAACTCGCCGTCCGGCGTGCCGGCATCGACGACGACGCCCGCATCCACTCCGGCGTCCACGCCCGCATCAATGCCTGCATCGACACCCGCATCCATCACCATCGGCGCGCTGCACGACATGGTGGCCGCGACGCACATGCCTCCGCAGATGGTGGTGTTCGCCTGGTACTCGCAGCGGTTGTTCACGCAGCTGCCGTTGCGCTGGTAGTTGATCAACACCGAGCCCGACGCGCAGTAGGCGGCGGGAGGCGCGTTGCACTCCGCGCACACCAGGCGGGGGATGCCCTGACCGGTCACCACGATGGCCACGTCGGCGTCGTTGACCGAGTTGTTGATCAAGTGCACCACGCCGTCGCGCAGGCCTTCGGCGGTGGGGAGAAACGAGAGCTCGATGGTCTGCCGGTCACCCGCGCCGATGGTGGTCTCGGTGGTGGGTCCGGCGAAGTCAGCACCCTCCACCGTCACCGGCGACAACACCAACGCGCTCTTGCCGAGGTTTCGCACCTGCACGGGCAAGCTCACCTGGAGGCCCACGGGGATCGGCCCGAAGTCGAGGGCGAGCGGCTGCACTTCGATGTTCGGCTCGGTGGTGGAGATGCTCTCGCGAGCACAGGAAACGAGTGCAAGGAACGCCAGACAAGAGATCGTGCGCATGGAAGGGGCTCCCTACCACTTGCCGTGCGAGGCAGAAGTACTCCCTCGACTCCGCTCGGGAGGACCGGTCACATCGAGAGGGTTGGCTGAAATAGGAATCGGGCTGCGTCACCGGTCTCCCCGAGCCCAGTCGAGGGGGCACTTGCAGCGCGAAGCAGAGGTACTCCCTCGACTGCTCTCGGGAGGACCGGTGTGCGTTCCTTATTTCGATC
>JANODF010000688.1:0-17348 GCA_031412555.1 Archangium sp.
GGTTGCCCTGGTGGCCCCACACCCCAACCCACTCCCCGCTCGCGCAGGGAGAGGGAGTCGCAATTCGACATGAGCGCCCCCTGGGGCACGACACCCACGACCAATATCTTGAACAGATCCATGTCGAGCTTCCCGCTCTCCGATTCCTTCCGCAGAATGTCGAGCGCGAGATCGTGCGGCACCGCCTTCTTGTACGGCCGGTCGCTCGCGGTCAGCGCATCGTAGATGTCTGAGATCGCCATCATCTTCGACTGCACGGGGATCTGCTCCGAAGACACCGCGCGCGGGTAGCCCTTGCCGTCGAGCTTCTCGTGGTGCGCGTACGCGATCTCCGGCACGCGCTTGAGCGTCTTGGTCCACGGGATCTGCGAGAGGAACCGGAAGGTGTGCGTCACGTGCGACTCGATTTCACGCCGCTCGGTGGGAGATAACGACCCGCGGGGAATCGACAACACCTGCACGTCATTGGGCGTCAGCAGCATCTGCGGCCGCTCGCGCGAGTCGTTGTACGAGAGCCCAGCCAACCCGGTCAGCCGCTCGAAACCGCCCTGCGCCAGCACGGTGGGCCGGTTGCACTGGAGCACGAACTCCAGCGCCTCATCGACCTCCTTGAGCTCACGCACCAGCCGCTCGTTCTCCTCGAGCTCGATCTCCTCGACCGCGCGCTCGCCGCGCAGCTTCACCGCATCGAGGCGCCGCATCATCGAGGCCATCTGCCGATCTTTGCGCGCGAGATCGAAGCGATGTTTGAGCACCTCGAGCTCATGCGGGTACAGCTTCTCGGCCTTCACCAGCACCGGCTCACGTACCCCGATCTTCCCGAAGTCGTGCAGCAACGACGCGTAGCGGATCTCCTGAATCTGCTCGGAGCTGAACTTGAGATCCTTGAACGGCCCGCCCGGCGACTGCTCGGTGGCCTCCGCGAGCGACACGGTGAGTGACGCCACCCGGCCCGAGTGACCCGCGGTGGTGGGGTCGCGCGACTCGATGGCCATCACCGAGGCCTGCACGAAGCCCTCGAACAGCCGGCTGATGTCTTCGTGCAGCATGGCGTTCTCGATGGCCTGCGCCGCCTGCCCGCCGAGCGCGATGAGCAGCTCTTCGTCTTCTTCATCGAAGACGCCGCCGACCGCGTTGAGCGCCTGGATGACGCCGGTGACTTCGCCCCTGGTGTCTCGCATCGGCACGCAGAGCACGCTCTTGGTGCGGTAGTCGGTCTTGAGATCCCAATCGCGGTTGAAGCGGGGGTCTTCGTAGGCGTCGCGCAGGTTCACCACTTCGCCCTTCTGCGCCACCGAGCCCGCGATGCCCTGGCCCAGCGGCACGCGGATCTCCTGCTTGGCGCCCTGGGCGACGCGGCTCCACAGCTCGTTGCGTTGCCGGTCGAGGATGAAGAGCGAGCAGCGGTCGGCTTCGACCACGCGCGCCGCTTCACGGAGGATGAGGGGGAGCAGCTCGTCGAGGCTGTGCGCGGCGGCCATCGCCTTGGCCACCTCCAGGATCGCCTGCAGCTTGTCGACGCGCCGGAGGGCCTGCTTCAGCGGAGACATGGACGGCGAGGTCTTCTCATCCTGGTCGTGATCCACGAGCGCGATGTTCCTCCCTCGGGGCGATCGGAGCAACCACCGTGACCAACCCGTTGAGAGGCTCGACTCCGCCGAAGGGGAGCGGTACCAAGGGCCCATGACGAACCGCGTGCGCATCGCGCCTTCGATTCTCTCGGCAGACTTCGGCCGGCTGCACGACGAGGTGAAGGCCCTGGAGACCGCGGGCGCCGACTACGTGCACGTCGACGTGATGGATGGCCGTTTCGTTCCCAACATCACCATCGGGCCGCTGGTGGTGGAGGCCGTCAAACGCGCCACCTCGCTCCCACTCGACGTGCACCTGATGATCGTCGAGCCCGAGAAGTACATCGACGACTTCGTGAAGGCGGGCGCGAGCATCATCACCGTGCACCAGGAGACCTGCGCGCACCTGCACCGCACGCTGCAGCAGATCCGCGCGGCGGGCGCGAAGCCGTCGGTGGTGCTCAACCCCAGCACGCCGTTGTCGACCCTCGAAGAGGTGCTCGGCGAGGTCAGTCAGGTGCTGCTGATGTCGGTCAACCCCGGCTTCGGCGGGCAGGCGTTCATTCCGGCGACCGTCGACAAGGTGCGCAGGCTGCGCGCGATGATCGATGCGCGGGGGCTGCAGGTCGACATCGAGGTCGACGGGGGGATCAACCCGGTCACCGCGAAGCAGGTGGTGGCGGCGGGGGCGAACGTGTTGGTGGCTGGAAATGCCGTGTTCAAGACGCCTGACTACAAGGCGGCGATTGCGGCGCTGCGAAGCTGAAGACAGTACCTCCCTCTCCCCTGCGGGGGAGAGGGTTGTCGCCTCTTTTCAGCGAACGACGACTTGCTGAGATTCGCCCTCAGCCGTGCGCACTTCGATCACGTGCTCGCCACCGAGAATCAGCCGCGGGTGCTGCACCTGCAGCCGGCCCATCGAGTCTGCCTTCTGCCAGGTCGACCAGAGCCCCTTGTCGACGCGCCACGAATACTGCTGGCCCACGCGCGCTTCGAGTGACGCAGCGTCGTTCGATTTCACCGCCGAGCGAATCAGCTCAGACGAAACGTGCTTCGCCTTCGCCTTGCACATCTGCCCGCCCGACAGCAGCTCGGCGTACAGGCCGACGTGGTTGTACGTCATGCTGCCCGACACCCGGCCGATGCCGCGTGCTCCGACGAGCTGCAGCTGAAAGCCGTTGAACGCGGGAATGGTGAAGCTGGTCAGCCCCGTGGCGAGCTGCGGCTCGGCCAGGGTCAGCAACGAAGGCACCAGGTTCTGCAAGACGGTCAGCGGCTCGGCCAGAATCTCCGAGTTCTTCACCCGCACGTTGGTGATGGCGCCGGTGAGGCTGCCCACCACCGGGGTCACGCCTGAGCAGCCGTCGAGCGTCACGCCCAGCGGCAACGAGAGGTCAGCGGCGACGGTGAACAGGCGCGCCTGGCGATCATCGAGCAGCGCGTAGGCGTCGATCTCGAGGTCGCGCCAGTTGAGGCGCAGGAGCGGATCGAGCGGTCGGCCATCGGGGTCGACCGTGCCTTCACCCACCACCGCGGTGGGCGGCGTCACCGGCCTGATCACGATGCGCAGCGGCACGTTCTTGCCGTCGGTGAGCAGCCCCAGCGAAGGGAGCAGGGTGGCCAGCACGCCCGACTCGAGCGCGCTGACCGTTTCATTGCTGATCTCCAGGCACAGGGCCCCCGATTGCTGCGCGCGGAAGAGCACCTCGCTGATCATCTGCCCGGAGACCGAGATGCCCACGTCATACGTCGCGGGCGCGTCGAGCTCGAAGTCAGGCAGCGCCAACATGGGCGGGGCAGGGCGCGTCGCGGGCGCCACGCAGTCGGCCACCACGACTTCTTTCGCGCCACCGCGCAGGCCCACCGTCAAACCGGTCGAGCTGGCCTCAGCGCTGCCACCCGCGCCGAAG
This sequence comes from Archangium sp., assembly GCA_031412555.1. Taxonomy (GTDB): domain Bacteria; phylum Myxococcota; class Myxococcia; order Myxococcales; family Myxococcaceae; genus Archangium_A. The sequence continues at coordinate 3,482 of JANODF010000688.1, forward strand.
GAGAGCTCGATGGCCGAATCGATCGGGGCGCCCAGCGTGCCGAGCGCCTGACCGACCTCCAGTCGGCCTTCGGCGCCCAGCAGCCCGGGCACGCATTTTCCCGTCGCCGAATCGAGACAGACCCCCGCATCGGGCTCGCAGCTCGAGGTCGCTACGCCGGCGCCGCCATCGAAGGAGGGGCACTCCCCCATCGGGCCGCACGAAGCGCAGTTGGCCTCGGCGAGCGCGTCGGTGATCTGTGTCTTGAGCGAGGCGGTGAGCTGGTTGATCAGCAGCGACTTCACGGCTCCGATGCGGGCGATGTCGAGAGCACTGCAGCCCTCGTTGAGGATCAGCATGTCGTTGGGATCGATGCAGTTGGGCGGCATCACGCTGCCCGAACACGCCTGCGTGTTGCCGATGTTCGCGACCTCGAGCGAAAGGAGCTGATCCCACTTCGTGTCGATGGCGAACTTGATGTCGAGCGCGAGGTCGGTGCTCGAAGGTGCCGCGCGCGCGGTGTCGAGATCGACGGTGAACTTCGCTCTGCCGTTGAACAAGCACAGCGCCGAAGCGCCGCCGCCGCGCGAGGAGATCGGAATCGGTCCCGTCGACACGGTGGCGGTCACCTTCGCTTCGAGAATGTCGGGCGACTTGGGGGCGAAGGTGAGCGAGGTGAAGTTGAGCGTCACAGCCTGGCCTACGTCGATGTTCGGGTCACACGTGCCATTCATGCGGCCGCAGCTCTCTGCGTTGCAGCCGAGCGAGCCCGTGTCGGCGACCGCCAACTGCACCACGGGAAATCCAAGGATGCTCGTCTGCTCGATGCTGCAGGGCACCGGCACCTGCAGCACGCCGCCGGGCGCGAAGAACGCGAGGATCGAGGTGGCGTTGGCGTTGAGGGTGGTGAAGCCCTGCGACGACATGCGCGCGGCCCCCGCGGCGTTGAGCTTGGTACCCGTGTACGAGCCCTGCGGGAGCGGAGTGAACCCGCCGCACGCACAACCCGACGGCGCCGTGCAGGCCCACAGGCCCGCCACACACCACGCGAAGATCCACGAGCGACGAATCATCCGGCGCGTCTAGCAGGAGTCGGCGTGGCCGTCGTGTGAGGGCGGGCGAAACGTTCGGAGCGAAAGGCACCGCACCGTTCGCCCCGAGAGCAGTCGAGGGGCCACTTGCTGCGCGAGGCGGAAGTACTCCCTCGACTGCTCTCGGGAGGACCGGTGGAAGTCGATGCCACTTCCTCCGGGCAGTCGTAGAACGCTCTCATGAGCGACGTCTTTCTGCTGACGGGTTGTGCCAGCGGCATCGGCCGCCACCTCACGCGTGCCCTCTCTTCGCTGGGCCATCAGGTGGTCGCCACCGACATCAACGAACAGGGCCTCACCGACGCCGCCCGGGCCGACGGCTGGAGCGAGAACCAGGTCATTCGCCGCCGCCTCGACGTGCGCGACGGTGCCGACTGGCAACGCGCCCTCGACGCCACCGTGGCCGCGTTCGGCCGACTCGACGTTTTGATGAACATCGCCGGCTACCTGTTGCCCGGCTGGTCGTGGGAGCTCGACGCCACGCAGATCGATCGGCACCTCGACATCAACGTCAAAGGCCTGATGCACGGCGTGAACGTCGCCGCGAAGTACTTCGTGGGGCAGGGCAGGGGGCACATCATCAACATCGGCTCGTTGGCCTCGCTCGCTCCGGTGCCAGGGCTGAGCCTCTACTCGGCCAGCAAGTTCGCGGTGCGCGGCTTCACCCTGGCCGTCGCGCAGGAGCTGCGGCCCAAAGGCGTGAAGGTCAGCCTGGTGATGCCCGACGCGGTGCAGACCCCGATGCTCGATCTGCAGGTCGGCTACGAGCAGGCGGCGATGACCTTCTCCGGGCCGCGCGCGCTCACCGTGGAGGACATCGAGCGGGCGATCATCGACGAGGTGTTACCGAACGCACCCCTCGAGCTGCCCATCCCCTTCACGCGGGGGGCGGTGGCCCGCTTCGCCACCTTTCTTCCCGCGGCGGCCATGACGCTGGGGCCCCTGTTCACCCGGAAGGGCAAACAGGAGCAGGCTCGGCGACAGAAGAAATGAACTCAATTCCCTCTCCCTTTGGGAGAGGGTCAGGGTGAGGGCCTCGACTCAGCGCCTGGACTTCTTCTTCGCGATCTTCTTGGCGACCTTCTTCTTCACAACCGGCTTCGGCACCTTCTTCAAAGCCACCTTCGAAACAGCCTTCTTCTTCGCAGCCGGCTTCTTCGCCTTCTTCTGAGCGCCCTTCACCAGCGCCTGCACCTTCTTGCCGACCGCCTTGAGCTGCGCGGAAGCGCGTTTCTGCACCTTCTTCACCGCCTTCACGGCCTTGACCGCCTGCTTGCGAGCGCTGGTGCGGGCGTCTTCGACCACCTGCATCGCGTCTTCGGTTGCCGCCTCGAACTGTTGGGTGATCCGTTCACTCACCTCTCGCACCTGCTCCATCGGGGAGCCGAAGAAAGCCTTCATTGGTGCGAAATAGTGTTCATCCCAACCCAGCGCGTACGCCTCGCTTTGCCCATCAGGAAGTTCCTCGTGCACCACCGTCACCTTCGTTCCCCCGTCCACCTTCGCGAACGAAATCGTGAGAACGGAATCAGGCAGATCGCTGGGAAACTCGGTGGTGCGCCACGCCTGAACAATCCTGGAGTGCGGCACGGAGGACACGGTCCTTCCGGTGATGTACCCATCCCAGGCGCTGAATCGCCCATCCCCTTCATCGGTGGCGATGGCGCCGGTCATGCGCGCGTGCTCCTTCGGATCGAGCCACGCGGTGTACACGCGCTCAGGTGGAGCGGGGATGATGTCCGACACCTTGATGTTCTCAGCCATGCGTGATCCCTCCCGGAAAATGGCGCCAGACTTTCGCGCCGAGCCTGAAAGGCAGTTAACTCCACTCACCCCGATGCGTTCCACACAACTCGCAGCACTCATTCTTCTCGTCGCCGTCGCAGCACCTGCGGCACCTCCGCGCGCATCCGATCGCGAGGCGCTCAAGAAGACGATGGAGTCCGTGCTCGAGAAGTCGAGCCTGCGCAACGCCCGCGTCTCGGTTCAGGTGCGCAGCCTCGAAGACGGGGCCGTGGTGTTCTCACGCGATCCCGACGAGCTGCTCAACCCCGCGTCGAACGTGAAGCTGTTCACCGCGGCGGCGGCCATCTCGCGCCTGGGCCCGGAATACCGCTTCGAGACCGAGTTCCTCGTCGATCAGGAGTTCAAGGACGGCAAGGCCAGGACGCTCTACGTGCGCGGCCGCGGCGACCCGAGCATCACCACCGAGCGCCTCTACGGCATCGTCAGCGAGCTGGTGCACGCGGGCCTCAAAGAGGTGAACGAGATCGTGGTCGATGACTCGTGGTTCGACACCGAGCGCCTGCCGCCGGGCTTCGATCAGGAGTACGGCGACAAGGCGTACCTCGCCCCCACCGGTGCGCTCTCGCTCAACTGGAACACCGTGGGCGTCTACCTGCGCCCCGCGGAACAGGTCGGCGGCAAGGCGACCATCGAGGTCGAGCCGCCCTCCGACTACTTCGTGATCGAAGGTGACGTGGCCACCGGCACCAAGACGCAGCGCCGCTTCACCGTCGCAAGCACCATCGACAAGGATCGCATTCGCCAGAAGATCGAAGCGCAAGGCGTGGTGCCCTCCGACAAGGGCACCTGGTCGGTGTGGAAGAAGATCGATCAGCCCGGCCTCTACTTCGGCTTCACCCTGCGGGCGTTGCTCACCCAGCGTGGCGTGAAGGTGAAGCCGCGGCTGCGCGGCGGCGTGGTGCCCTACGGCCAGAAGATGCTGCACGTGGCCCAGAGCGACACGCTCGACATCGTGCTCAAGAAGCTCAACAAACACTCCTCGAACTTCGTGGCCGAGCAGCTGATCAAGACGCTCGGCGCGGAAGGCCGCGGCGTACCCGGCAGCCACGCCAAGGGCATCGACGTGGTGGAAGATTTCCTCGAGCGTGACGTGGGCATCGTGCGCGGCAGCTACGTGATGAAGAACGGCTCGGGCCTCAACGACGCCAACCGGTTCTCCGCTTCGCAGACCAACAAGCTGCTGGTGCACATGATGTCGCGTTTCCAGGTGATGCCCGAGTTCATCTCGTCGGTGGGCATCGCCGGCAAAGACGGCACCCTCAAGTACCGCTTCGAAGGAAGTGACGCGGTGGGCATGTTGCGCGCGAAGACGGGCACGCTCGAGACGGTCTCGGCGCTCTCGGGCTATGTGCAGTCGGTCGGCGGCGAACGGTTCGTGTTCTCCATCATGGTCAACGACTTCGCCGGCCGCGCGGGCACGGTGGTGCCCAACATCGACGCGCTCGGTGCTGCGGTCGCGGCGTCGGGTTCGAAGGGCGGCCCGTCGGCGGGTGTCGCCGCGCTCACGCCCTCCAACGTGGTGGGCCCGTTCGCCGAGCTGAAGCTTCGCCTGCAGACCTACGTGGGCCTCGCGCAGAAGGGCGAGAAGCGCAACGTGGCGCTGCTTCGCACGGCCTGGCGCAGCGAGAAGGATCCCGCGGTGCGGGCGATCATCGCCGACGCGCTCTACCAGTCTGATCCGCGTGAAGGCGCCAACGTGCGCACGCTGCTCGACAGCGCGCTGGCCACCGACGACGTGTACGGGCGCATCAAGAAGGCCTCGCTCGAGGCGGGTTTCGATCTGCCCGTGCTGCCTTCGCTGGTCGAGCTCGCTTCGGCGGGCAACGTCGACGCCGCTTCACGGCTGTTCGAGTTCGTGCGCGTCGACGCGAGCGATGAACGCGCTTCGGCGTGGCTCTCGGAGCAGCTGGCCGTGGTGGCCACCGATGCCCCGCAGGAGCTGCTGCTCGCCCTCAAGTCCACTCCTGAGAACGAGCGGGCGGTGGTGATCGACTGCCTGGTGCGCGGCCTGGTGAAGGCGGCGCAGCCTGAAGCGCCGCTCTGGGGCGTGCTGCGGCAGTCGCAAGGCGCGGCCGACCCCACCATGGTGATGTTCGCCAAGGGCCTCGAGACCACGCTCTCGCTCAAGATCGCCGAAGCGAAGGCCCCCGGGGCCGCCCCCGTGCTGATCGTGCCGGTGAACGCAGATGCCACGGCCCCCACGCCCGGCGGGTAAACCTTTGGAACGATGAGTGGAGTCCGGGTTCCGGATCCACTTGTCGGACCCCCATGCTATTGCCTGCGCTCCACCACAACCTCTCCGCAACGGAGAGGTTCTCGAAAGGAGCAGCACATGGCAGGAGGAATCAACAAGGTCATTCTCATCGGTAACCTCGGCAAAGATCCCGAGGTGCGCTTCACCCCTGGCGGGCAGGCGGTCGCGAACTTCAACATCGCCACCAGCGAGTCGTGGAATGACAAGACCACCCAGCAGAAGGTCGAGAAGACCGAGTGGCACCGCATCGTGGTCTGGGGAAAGCTGGCTGAGCTCTGCGGCGAGTACTTGAAGAAGGGCCGCCAGTGCTACGTGGAAGGCCGCCTTCAGACGCGCGAGTGGACCGATAAAGAAGGCCAGAAGAAGTACACCACCGAAGTGGTCGCCAACACCGTGCAGTTCCTCGGTGGTGCGCCCGGCGGCCGCTCGGCTGACGCAGGCGGCGGTTACCAGGCTGGCGGTTCGCGCCCTGAGTCGACCGGTGGTGGCAATGAGTCCGGCGGCGGAGCACCTCCCGATGACATGGGCGGTCCTCCCCCGGCTGACGACATTCCGTTCTGAGCTGCAGACGAATCGCCTGAAGTGCCGCCGCCGCGCCTTTTTTCTCAGGGCGCGGCGCGCGCGTTCGGAGGTGCTTTTCGAACGCTGGTTCCTCCGAGCAGATCGACACTTCCCCACCGCTGGCGCGCACTTCACGAGTCGAAGTAGGGTGCGTCTTCGAGAGGCAGGAGCGTGCCGGCGCTTCGGAACATCACTTGACGAAGTAGTCGGCTTTCTGTTTTGTGCCCCGCCTTTCAACCGATACACCTTTCACGACATCAGCGCCGAGCCCGGTCAGCGCTGAACACCACGACGTAGGAGTAGCCCGATGAACGTTAGAGCACTCGCGCTCGGAGCCCTGGTTGGCTTCGTGGTCGCATTTACCCCCTCTTGTAGCCCTCCCAAGTGTGGCCCGCAGAACTGTGATGGCTGCTGCGACACCAAGGGCACCTGCGTCAAGAAGCCCAACAACAATAACAACACCACCTGCGGCTCGGCCGGCAACACCTGCAACGACTGCACGACGCAGGGCTCGACCTGTAACTCCACCACCTCCACCTGCGGCACCACGGGCGGCGGCGGCGGCGGTGGCACGACGGACTCCGGCGTGGTCTGCGACGGCTGCCTGCTCCCCAGCGGCGCGTGCGTGGCCCTGTCCCGCACCTCGGTCATCAACTGCGGTCGCAATGATGCGCGCTGCGCTGCGTGCGCCTCGGGCGAGTTGTGCACCGCGGGCGTGTGCGAAGTGCCAATCGGTTCGAAGAAGGTGGGAGAAGCCTGCTCGACCGACCTCGAGTGCCAGGGCAGTGGCCCCACCGCCCTGGGCCCGATGGCCATCTGCAAGAAGATGACGACCAGCGGTAACGGCGCCTACACCGGCGGCTACTGCACCCTCCGTTGCACCGGAGCTGCCGGCTCGTGCCCGGGCGGCTCAACTTGCATCGGTTTGAACCCTTCGTACGGCGAATCCGATCGCATCTGCTGGGACAACTGCAGCATCAGTCCCGGAGGCGACGCCTGCCGCACCCCTGGCTACGACTGCTATGACCTCGGCACCGTCTCTGCGTGCTGGATTGACCCGATCCCTGCGATCGATGCAGGCGTGCCCGCTGACAAGGTCGGCAACGCGTGCACCAGCACCGCTCAGTGCGTCAACCCCCCAGAGACCGGCGGCGTCTGCCTCAGCCGCGAGTTCAACTACAACTGGGAGAGCGTGGGCGGGTCCTGCTCCAAGGAAGGCTGCCTCAGCAACAGCGAGTGCTCCAGCGACGGCGGCGCGCTCTGCATCGACTTCACCGGAGACGATCCGAGCATCTGCGTGGGCAAGTGCGCTGACTCCCGCGACGGTGGTCAGTCCACCTGCCGCAACGGCTTCACCTGCGAGCCCTACGTGACCGGTCTGCCCGACGGCGGCCGCATGACCTCGACCGACGGCTTCTGCGTGGCCCCCGAGGCGCCGGTTCCCACCTCCGTGGGCGAAGCGTGCACCGTGGCCGCTGACTGCAGCATCCCCACCGGCGCCATCGCCGACTGCTTCCCGCCCACCCTGCCTGATGGTGGCGCGAGCGGCTTCACCGGCGGTTACTGCACGCGGTTCCAGTGCACCGGCGACACCGACTGCAGCACCGACGGTGGTTCGCAGTGCTTCGGCATCGGCGCGAACACCACGGCCTGCTTCCGTGGCTGCCCCGCGTCGGACGGTGGTCAGTCGACCTGCCGTGCCGGCTTCGTCTGTGCGGCCTACGGCCTGGCGGACGGTGGCTCGAGCGTCGACGGCATCTGCGACCGCGCATGCAACGCGGTGGGCGCTCCTGCCTGCGCGACCGGCCGCACCTGCAACCCGGCCAGCGGCTACTGCGAATAAGCGGTAGCAGTTCATGATTCACGGGGGCGGCACTCTCTTCGAGTGGCGCCCCTTTTCTTTTTCCGACGGAGCCTTACCGATGGCTGACTCGATCGTTCGAGCCCTCTTGCAGGACAGCAACCTGAAGGTGTCCGTGGCGGTGCTCACCCAGACTGCACGCGATGGGCGGCAGCGGCATCACCTCAAGGCGGCCTCGGCGTCGCTCTTCGCCCAGGGCCTGGTGGGGGGCGCGTTGATGGCTTCGTTGCAGAAGGGCGAGACGCGCATCAACCTGCAGCTCGAGTGTGATGGGCCGATGCGCGGGTTCTTCGTCGATGCCGCCGCGGAGGGCGACATTCGCGGGTACGTGAAGAACCCCGACGTCGACATGGAGCTCTCGGAGGGCGTCTTTCAGTGGCGCGCCGCGCTGGGCAACTCGGGCTTCATCTCGGTGCTGCGCGACACGGGCGGCGAGTACTACCGCTCGTCGGTCGAGCTGATCTCGATGCGGCTGGCCGACGATCTGAATCACTACTTCAAGACCTCCGACCAGGTGGCCACCCGCGTCGCGCTGACGGTTCAGCGCGAGGGCAAGGAGGGCCTGGGCAAGGTGGCGGGCGTGCTGGTGCAGGCGTTGCCCGACGCCGACCTGGAGGCGCTCAAGCGCATCGCGGGCGACCTCGAGAGCCGGCTGCACGACGCGGTGGAGAAGGCCGACCCGCTCGACGCGAACGCACTTCTGGCCGCCTTGTTCCCCGGGGTGCCTTCGATGATCGAGACGCCGGTGCGGTTTGCCTGCACCTGCAGTCACGAACGGGCGATGACCACCCTGGAGAGTCTGGGCGCGACCGAGGTGCAGACCATCGTCGACACCCTGGGCAGCACCGCGGTGACCTGCCAGTTCTGCGGCACCAAACACGAGATCTCGCTCAAGGATCTCTGGGAGATCCTCGAGCGGCTGGGTCACCCGCAGCACCGCAACTGACGACTACTGCTTGGCGTCGAGGGCCTTGAGCTCTTCGAAGCCGGGCAGCTGCGAGAGATCGGGCACGATGATGATCTCGATGCGCCGGTTCTGCGCCTTGGTCTCCTTCGAGTCATTGGAGGCCACCGGGCGGGTCTCGGCGAACGACGCGGCCGAGATGCGCTCGCTGGGCAGGCCCGCCTCGACCATCGACTTGAGCACCGTGATGGCGCGTGAAGAGGCCAGCTCCCAGTTGCTGGGGTACTGGGCCGAGGCGATGGGCACGTTGTCGGTGTGGCCTTCGACCTGAAACCCACGCTTGGGGATCGACGCGAGCACCTGGCCGACCTCGGCGATGGCGGTTTTGCCCTCCTTGGAGAGGCTGGCCGAACCCGAGGCGAAGAGGATGTCGGTGGCGAGCACCACCACCATGCGGCCTTCGACGATCTTCACCTTCAACTTGCCGGCGTCGATCAAGCTGCGGAACCGCGCGATCAGGTTCTTGAACTCGGCGATGCGGCCCTCGGCCTCGGCGCGGCGTTTTTCCAGCTCGGCCAGGGCGCGGGTCATGTCTTCCACCGACGATTGCAGGCGGCTCTTGTCTTTGGTCACCGCGGCCATGTCGGCGTGCAGCTTGTCGATGCGGGCGCCCAGGTCTTTGGCCTTCTCCTGCTCGTCGGTGAGCTGCGCCTCGAGCGACTGCTTGTCGGCGGCCAGGCGCTTCTGCTTCGCCTCGAGCTCGGCCAGCGCCTTGTTCTTCTCTTCCAGGGTGGCCTCCAGCCCGTCGCGCTCCGTCTGCAGGGCGTCGAAGGTCTTCTGGGTCACGCAAGCCAGCGGAGTCAGCAGGATCAGGAGCAGGAGGCGTCGCATGGCGGGCATGGTGCCACACACATCAGCTGGTTCAACTCAGGCCTGCGGAGGTTTAGCTTCGGTAACCCATGGATCCGTTGGAGCGAATCGCGAAGCTGCTCGACGACGAGTCACCCCGCAAACGCATCGCCGCCGCGGTGGTGCTCGGTGAGTTGAAGGTGAAAGACGCGGGCGTGGTGGCGCGGCTCATCGCCATGGCGAAGGACCCCATCGACGCCTACGCCGAAGCGGGCGTCGAGGCGCTGGGCAGCATCCGCGCGGTCAAGGCGCTGCCGGTGCTCTTCGATTCGCTTTCGCGCGGCAAGGAGCTGCAGCTCAAGGCGCGGGCTGCGATCGCCGAGCTGGGCGAAGACGCGTTGCCGGAGATTCGCGCCCGCCTGGTGAACGCCACGCCCGAAGTGCGCGCGGTGCTCTCGCAGCTGTTGCCCGCGGTGGGAGGGCGGCAGAGCTTCGAGATGGCGCTCGAGGGCCTGCGGAACCAACCGTGGGACGCGATCAACAAGGTCACGCTCTCGGTGCGCCAGGAAGCGCGCAGCATGAGCGAGGCCGAACGCCGGGTGATGAAGACGCAGTGCGAGAAGTTTCTGGCGAAGAAGAAGAGCGCCGACGACGAACCCGCGGTGCGCGGCATCATCAAGATCCTCGGCTTCCTCGAGCTGGCCGACACGCAGGACCTGATCATCACCTATCTGGGCCACACGCAGCCGCCGGCGATTCGCATGGAGGCCACCACGGCGCTGCGTTTCGCGCTCGCCCGGGGGCCCTCGAAGAAGGCGCTGCGCCGGTTGATGGAGCTGCTGCTCGACGCCGACCCCCTGGTGGGCCGCGCGGCGCGAGACTCGTTGACGGTGCTGAAGATCGGCTCGGAGTTCTCCGACGAGCTGGCCGAGCTCTGCGCATCGGAGATCGGCGAGGTCGCCTTGTGGGCCATCGGCCACCTCGGCGCGTTGGCGGTCAGTGAGAAGGGCGCGGCGGGCAAGCTCGCGGCCAGGACGCTGCTGCCGGTGGCGCGCAGCGCCGAGCGGGCGCGGGCCGAAGCCGCTTCGAAGGTGCTCGCGCAGTTGCCCGGTGGCGACTCGCTGCTCGCCGAAGCCCTCGCCGAGGCGGAAGACGAAACGGGCGCGCAGGTGTTGGCCGACGTGCTCGCGCCGCTCTCCGCTGCGCTGGCCAAGAAGGACGTGAAGCGGCTGCTGGAGGCAGGTGGAAAGAACCTCACCCAACACCTCGCCGTCGCTCGCAAGCAGCTCGAGCCGGTGCGCGCCGCCGACCCCGAAGCCTGGGCTGAGGTGCTTCGCGAAAAGGCGAAGTCGCTTCAGAAGAAGGATCCCGCGAGGGCTGAAGCGATTGGCCAGCTGCTCGGTCGCTCGATGGTGGCCACCGCTGCGGATCGTTTCGGCCTGGTGGTGCAGCAGCTCTCGCACTCCAGCCTCGACCCGCACCCGCGCGCGCGTCAGCGTGATCCCGCGTTGGCCGAGTTGGAGAAGCTCCACAAAGAAGGCTTCAAGATCGGCGACGCGGTGGCCAAGGACAAGAAGGTCACCGAAGAGGCCCGCTACTACGTGGGTGTGCACTTCGCGGAGAAGCCCCTGTTCGAGCTGAAGAACCTCGGCGCCGAGCTCCTCGAAGGGCTGGCCGGGGGGAAAACGAAGATCGCCCGGGCGGCGAAGAACAAGCTGAAGCTGCTCCAGCTCTGAGTTGCAGGGAGACCTCGGTCCTCCCGAGCAGGGACCCGGAACAGACGCACACCGTTCGCGTCGAGAGGGTTGGCTGAAATAGGGATCGGGCTGCGTCACCGGTCTCCCCGAGCGGAGTCGAGGGGGCATTTGCCGCACGAAGCGGAGGTGGCATCTCGACTGCGCTCGATGCGAACGGTGTGCGTTCCCTCTGTCGATCAACCCTGCGAGCGCAGTCGAGAGGCGCGGCAAGTGACCCCTCGACTCCGCACGGGGGGGCGGTGTGGCTGGCAAGGAGCGAACGGGCTTGGCGAACGGTGTGGACTGTCCACCCCAGTGGAGCACCGGCGAGCCAGCACGCCGGCCTCAAGCGAGCGAAATGCCAGCGGCTTTGCATGGTCCAGCGCTTGCGAAAGGGCAGGCCGTGCGACGCGCGCTCCCCCTGTTTCTCCTGGCAGCAGGATGCACCGGCATCGTCTCGGGGCCGGCCCGCTTCACGCTCTCCAGCAACGACGCCGAGCAGGTGGCCACCTCGGGCCTGCGCCGGCTCTCGCGGGTGGAACTCGACGCCACCGTGCGCGAGTTGCTCGCCGACGATCAGGGCCGCGCTCGTCGGCTGCTTCCAGCGGACTCCACCGATCCTTTCGACAACGACTACCGGTTGCAGACCGCGTCGGGAGCGTTGGTGGAAGCCGCCGAAGCGCTCGCGGTCGAGCTGTCTGACGTCGCGCTGCTCGACCCGCAGCAACGCGCGCGCCTGCTTCCCTGCCAACCGATGGGTCCTTCCGATGCCGGTTGCCTGCGCGTCTTCATCGAGACGTTCGGCCGCCGCGCCTTCCGCCGTCCGTTGCTGCAGGAAGAGGTCGACCACTTCATGGCGCTCCAGCCGTACGCGGCCGAAGCGGCTGACTTCGACTTCGGCGTGAAGCTCGTCATCCGCGCGATGTTGCAGCACCCCGCGTTTCTCTACCGCGTGGAGCTGGGCGAGCCCGTCAGTGGACAACCGGGCATCTTCAAGCTCACCCGCTCCGAGCTGGCCACGCGGCTCTCGTACTTCCTGGTGGGCACCACGCCTGCCGACTGGCTGCTCGATGAAGCGGCGGCCGGCGGGCTCGACACGAAAGAAGGCGTGGCGCTGGTGGCGAAGCGGTTGCTCGCCGAGCCCCTCGCGCGTGAGCAGATCGAACGGTTCCACGCGTTGTGGCTGGGGTACCACCGGCTGCCGCACCCGCTGCCGCTCACCCAGGCCATGCAGCAGGAGAGCGACGCGCTGGTCGACCGCGTGGTCTTCACCGAAGGCACCGACTACTTCACGCTGTTCACCTCGAGCGACTCGTTCGTGAACGCCACCCTCGCCACGCAGTACGGCATCACGAACTTCAGCGGCGGCACGGGCTTTCAGTGGACGCCCTATGGCGACACGCCGCGCAAAGGGTTGCTCTCGCATGGCTCGGTGCTCTCGCAGGGCGCGAAGTTCGCCGACACCAGCCCCACGCAGCGCGGCATCTTCGTGCGCAACCGGTTGCTGTGTCAGGAGATCCCGCCGCCGCCTCCGGGCGTGAACGCGGATCAACCGCCCACCTCGACCTCGCCCTGCAAGAAGGATCGCTACTCCGCGCACGCCAGTGGCGGCGGCTGCAAGGGCTGTCACGACAGCATCGATCCCATCGGCTTCGGGCTGGAGCGTTTCGATCGAGAAGGCCGCTACCGCCTCACCGATGACGGGCTGCCCAATTGCCCCATCGAAGGCGCCGGCAGCGTGATGGGTGCGCCCGCGGGCGATCTCTCATTCTCCGGTCCCGATGGGCTGGCCGATGCGTTGATCGCCAGCGGCGCCTTCGAACGCTGCGTGGTCACCCAGGTCTTCCGGTTCTCGCAGGGCCGCCGTGAAGAAGGGCTCGACGTGCCGGCGATCCTCGAGCGCACGGAGCAGTTCAAAGCAGGGCAGCGCAACTTCCAGGCGCTCCTGATCGACGTGGTCAGTGACGAGACGTTCGCTTTCCGGCGCGAAGAGGAGGTGCGGTGATGGGTACGCGACTGAGCCGGCGGCATCTCCTGCGGGGGCTGGGTGGGGCCGCGGTGAGCCTGCCGCTCCTGGAGATCATGTTGGATGGGAAGGCGTTCGCGCAGGCCGCTCCGGTGCCGCCGAAACGCTACCTCGTCTTCTTCGACGGCCAGTCGATGGGCGCCGACGGAGATCCACTCGACAACGACTTCGTGCCCAACACGGTGGGCCGCAACTACGACCTCAAGTCGGCCATCGCGCCGCTGGGGGCGCTCAAGAGTGAAGTGTCGGTGATCTCCGGGCTCAAGATTCCCTGGGCGGCCGAGAACGGCGGCGCGATTCCCGCGGGTGGCCGGCGTGATGGGTTTCACGTCTCGACGCTCTCTCCGTTGCTGGCGGGCGTCCGTTCACCTTCAGGCACCACCTCGGGCGGCCCCACGTCTGATCAGCTGGTGGCCAACGCGATCGCAGGGAGCACCGCGTTCCCGGCGCTCACCTACCGCGTGCAGGCCGATTGGTACCTCTCGGTCTCGGCGGCCTACGGCCGCGACATGATCTCGTACAAGACTGACTCGTCGGGCCGAGTGGTGGCCGTGCCTCCCCAGGTGAGCCCGCGGCAGGCCTGGCAGGCGCTGTTCTCGAACTTCACTCCCTCGGGGGTCGACGCGGCAGCGCGGGCGAGGCTGGAGCTCGACCTTCGCAGCCGACGCAGCGTGCTCGACGTCGTGCGCAGCGACACGCAGGTGCTGGTGACCAAGCTGGGCGCGGCGGACAAGATTCGCCTGCAGCGGCACCTCGATGAGCTCCGCGATCTCGAGCGGCGCGTGGCCACGATCGCGCCT
>JANODF010000689.1:0-2486 GCA_031412555.1 Archangium sp.
AGATGCAGGGGTTTTCGGGCCGCTTCACGCCGACGTCGACGCACCTGACGCACGCGCGGCTGACGAGGGAGGGGCTGGAGCTGTTGGAAGAGACGCTCCCCCTTCCCCTGCTCCTGATCAACGGCGCGGAGGGCATGGGCACTTGTGTCCCCCCGCATGCACCGACGGAGATTCTCAAAGCGGCGTTGTACGTGCTGGAAGATCCCCACGCGTCTCAGACCGAGCTGAATCGGTTTCTTCAAGGTCCCGACCTGCCGGATGGCGGCCTGATCTCTCCATCCGGAACTCACAATTTCTGGCGCGGCCTCGAAGGGACACTGGTCGCCCGAGCGCAGACCGACGTCGAGTTCGATGAAGGCTCGCGCAAGGCGCGCATCGTCATCGCTTCACTTCCCTGGCCGATGAGCGCCGCTCGCGTATGTGAGGAGATCCACGCGCTGCGGCTCGACGGGGTGACCGCCGTTCGCGACCACTCGAGCGCCACGAGCACTCGGCTGGTGGTCGAGCTCGAACATCTGGCCTTCAGTGGCACCGTGCGGAGCGCCATCGTTCAGAGCCGCGTGTGCCAGCTCTCATGGGCGGGCGCGTTCATGGTGCACGGCTCGCCACACCCTCGTCGCCTCGATCTGGTCAATCTGTTGCGAGCGTTCATCGAGCACCGCAAGGAGTTGGCCGTGAAGAAGCTCGACCGCGCGGTGGCCGCTGCCCGATTGCGCGCCCAGAACATGGAGGCGGTGTGCCTGGCGCTCGCGTTGCTCGAGCCCGTGCAGGTGGTGATGCGCGCAGCGGACGACGACGCTCAAGCGGTTGAAGGCCTGATGCACTTCATGAAGCCCGCATATCGCGAGGCGATCGAGAAGTTGCCCTTCCCGGAAACCCATCAGTACGCGCGTGGCTTCACGGAGAACCAGGCGCGGCACCTCATCACCGTCCGGAAGCTGGCCTCACGTAGAGCGGATTCTGCGCAGCAGGATTGGGCGGCGGCGCGCAGCGCGCTTCAGGAGGCCGCGGCGCTGCTGAACGATCGGCAGGAGATTCTGGGGGTCGTTCGCCGGGAGCTGCAGGAGGCGCTCGTTCGATACGAGGAACCTCGTCGTTCGGTGCGGTCGAGTTGGGGGGCCTGGTCACTCTCGTGAGGCCCCTCACCCCGACCCTCTCCCCGCTGTCGCAGGGCGAGGGAGATTTAGTTTCGATCGGCGGCGCGGCGTTTGAGGCCGATGCGTTTCGCGCGCGCACTCCCCAGGTCGGTTGAGCCGCAGTACTCGCACGGCGAAACATCTTCCGTGCTGTAGCTGAGCGGCCCCTCTTCCTTCACCTTCACCGTGACGAACAGAACTCCCTTGCCACAGGTGCATCGGACTTGCTCGTGAGCCACTGCGTCGGAACCCATTCTTCAGGATCACCTGCGCACACCCCGCCCGCCAGTGCCGGAGTAGCAGGGGGCTCGCTGGTAACGGTCCAGCGCTTTCGGCCCTCCCAATATGGTACTCGCGGGGCATGCCTGACGCCCGGCTCACCGCCCAGCTTCCGCACACGCTCGACTCCACCGACTTCCCCACGCTCGGTCAGAAGTACCGGGGCAAGGTGCGTGACACGTACCTGAAGGGCGATCGCCTGGTGTTGATCACCACCGATCGGCTCTCCGCGTTCGACCACATCCTCACCACGCTGCCCTTCAAGGGCGACCTGCTCAACACGCTGGCGCACTTCTGGTTTCAGAAGACCGCGCACGTGGTGAAGAACCACGTGATCGACATGCCTGATCCGTGCGTGATCGTCGGGCGGCGCGCCGATGCCTTCAAGGTCGAGTTCGTCGTGCGCGCGTTCCTCACCGGGAGTTTGTGGCGCGACTACGAGGCCGGGCGCGATCCGTATGGGTTGTCGCTGCCCGCCGGCATGAAGAAGGATCAGAAGTTCGAGAAGCCCATCCTCACGCCGGCCACCAAGGCGCCGATTGGCGAACATGACGAGCCGCTCACCGAGCAGGCCGTCGTGACGCAGGGGCTGATGTCGGCGCGCGACTTCACTCGCACCAAGGAAGCTGCGCTCGGGCTGTTCGAGGAAGGACAGCGCCACACCACCGCCAACGGCGTGCTGCTGGTCGACACCAAGTATGAGTTCGGGCTCGTCGGTTCAGAGCTGGTGGTGATCGATGAGATGCACACGCCTGACTGCAGCCGGTTCTGGATCGCTGACGGTTCGCTCGAGCGCTTTCAGCGCGGCGAGGCGCAGCTGATGCTCGACAAGGAAAACCTGCGGCAGTGGTTGCTGCAGGAACGCGGGTTCTCGGGTCAGGGCACGCCGCCGCCGATCCCGGATGAGGTTCGCGTCATGCTGGCCGAGAAGTATCTGACGGCGTTCGAGCGGATCACGGGGGCCACGTTCGCGCTCGAGGTCGGGGATGTGAGGGCCCGGATTGAGAAGAATCTGAAGGGCTTGTTGTAAGCCCTCTCCCCGACCCTCTCCCCCTCGGGGAGAGGGAGCTA
>JANODF010000690.1:0-8001 GCA_031412555.1 Archangium sp.
GTGCAGGGGCTGCCCAACGTGCTGCTCAACACGCCCACCGACATCAACGCGGCCAACGCCGAGCGCTACGTGGTCACCGGGGCCTGCACGCAGAACGCGGGCGACGTGACGGTGAGCGTGGGGTTGATCTCCCAGGCGGCGCCCTGCGCGGGCGGCATGTTCAGCGCGACCATCGACGTGCGCGCGTTGCCTGATGGCACCATGGTGACCGTGCGCGCGGCCCAGACCACCGCGGCGGGCACGGGCGCGGACACGCGGGTGGTGCTCAAAGACGCGACCGCTCCGATGGGCACGTCGATCACCAGTCCTCCGCAGGGCACGGTGACCACCAACAACACCCCGCCCATCAGCGGCATCGCCGAGCCGGGTGCCACGGTGACCATCTACGTCAACGGCAACGAGGTGGGCACCGCGGTGGCCAACACCATGGGCATGTGGACGTTCACGCCCCCCACGCCCATCGCCGACGGCGTGTTCGTGATCAGCGTCACCGCGCAGGATCGGGCGGGCAACCTGGGGCCGGTGATCACCGGGCCGACGTTCACCATCGACAGCCTCGCGCCTCCCGCGCCGGTGATCATCACGCCCGCGGGCAACTCACAGGCCGACGTCGATCGGCCGCTGGTCATCTCGGGCGGCGGCGCTGAACGGGGCACCACGGTCACCGTGTACATCGATGGCCGCGAGGTCGGCACGGCGGTCGCCGATGATGCGGGCCGGTTCTCGGTGACGGTGGATCCCGCGACGATTGGTCAGGGGCCTCATGTGGTGACGGCCGATGCGCGCGACGCGGCGGGAAATACGAGCCCGAAGTCGGCGCCGGTGGACTTCAGCATTCGGGCGGTCGACGCGCGGTTCGCGGGGCAAGGCGTGATTGGGTGCAGTGCGACGGGTGGGTTCGAGGTGTTGGCGGTGCTTGCACTGCTGGGCATTCGGCGCCGGCGTGAGGTGCGGTCGTGATTCGTTCGGCCCTCACCTGTTTTTTCGGCTCGCTTCGCCTCGGCGCATCTTCCGCTTCGCTTCAGCTGCGCTCGCCCAGCGTTCCGCTGGACCGGCTCCGTTCGGTGATCGTTGCTGTACTGCTCAGCACATCGGCCGTGGCGCAGCAGGCGCAGCCGCTTCCTTCGTTCTCGTTGTCACGCTTCACGCTCAACGACGGTGGCAAGGGAGGCCTCGCGGCGGCGACCGGCGACACGCTGCCACTGCACCGCTTCCGCGCGACGCTGGGCATTCACTACGAGAACAACCCGCTGGTGTACTACCGCGACACCACCCGGGTCGGCGCGTTGGTGGCGCACCGTGCGCAGCTGCACCTCGGCCTGGGCTTCGGCATCACCTCGTGGCTGCAGGTGAGCGCCGAGCTCCCCATGGTGATCGCCCAGACCGGTGACGACCTCAGGCAGTCGGCCGGCACGGTGGCGCCTGATGGTTTTGGTCTCGGCTCGACCCGGCTCGCCGTGCGCGCGGGGTTTCTCTCGCAAGGTGCCGGCGGCATCAAAGCCGACGCACCGCTGGATCTCGCGCTGCAGCTGGGCCTCTCGCTGCCCTTCGGAGTGGGCAACGCGCTCAACATCGAGAGCGGCTGGAACTTCGTGCCGCAGCTCTCCGCGGGCGCCAACGTGGGCGCCGTGCGGCTCGGCGGTGAGGTCTCCTTTCTCATTCGCCCTCCCACCGTGCTCACCGAGAACAGCATTCGCGACACCGTCGGCTCGCAGCTGGGCATTCGCGCGCTCGTCTCGAGCAACGGCGACGGCGCCCGCTTCGAAGGCTCCTTCCACTCGCTCATTCCCATCGAAGGCGGCGCGCCCCCCGGGTTCGAGCTGCTGGGCGGCGTGCGTGTACCGATCGGCCCCATCGAGCTGTTCGCGCTCGGTGGCCCCGGCTTCGGCAGCCTGCCCGGCACGCCGACGTTCCGGGTCTTCGCCGGCATCGGCCTCAAGCCGCAGGCTGAAAAGTGTGAAGCCGGCTCTCCGCACACGCCGGCCGAGTGCCCTGACCTCGATGACGATCGCGACGGCCTGAAGAATCGCGTCGATCGCTGCCCCATCGAGCCGGAGGACAAGGATCAGTTCGAAGACGACGACGGCTGCATCGACCCCGACAACGATCGCGATCGCGTTCTCGACGCCGACGATCAGTGCCCCATCGAGCCGGGCCCGAAGTCGAACAACGGGTGCCCCATTCGCGTGCGCGACAACGACAACGACGGCACGCCGGATCTCCAGGACAAGTGCCCCACCATTCCGGGGCCCAAGAACCGCGATGGCTGCCCCATCAAGGATGGCGATCTCGACGGCGTGGAAGACGAAGTCGATGCCTGCCCGACCGAGCCGGGGCCGAAGGAGCGCAAGGGCTGCCCCCTGAAGGACAAGGACGGCGATACCGTGGAAGACGCCCGCGACAACTGCCCCGAGGTGAAGGGCCTGGTGGAGAACGCCGGCTGCCCCGCGGCCGAACGGCAGCTGGTGATCATCACGGCGGACAAGCTGGAGATCTCCGACAAGATCTTCTTCGCCACCGCGAAGGCCACGATTCTTCCGGTGTCGTTCGGGTTGCTCAACCAGGTGGCCTCGGTGCTCCGCTCACACCCGGAGATCACCATGGTCACCGTCGAGGGTCATACCGATGACAAGGGCAGCGCGAAGCTGAACCGCAAGCTGTCGCTGGCGCGCGCGAAGTCGGTGAAGGCGTATCTCGAACATCAGGGCATCGACTCGAGCCGGCTCAATGCATTGGGCTTCGGGCCTGATCGCCCGGCCGATGACAACAAGACCGAAGCGGGCCGGGCGAACAACCGGCGCGTCGAGTTCATCATCGAGCACTGACTTTCTGGTCGCTTCGCCTCGGCGCATCTTCCGCTTCGCTTCAGCTGCGCGCGTCCAGCGTTCCGCTGGACCGGCTCCGCTCGGAAGAAGTCAGAAGCGGATGATTCCCGACGGCTTCTTCTCGAGCTCGAACGACACGTCGATGGTCTTCGTCTCGGGGTCGACCGTGGTCTGGGGAATGATCTCGACCGCGTGGCCCTGCAGCTGCGCCCGCGCCTTCAGTTTCTCCATGTCGCGCTGGAGCACCGCGCGCGAGAACACGCTCCTGGGCTTGGCCTCCATGCCCTTGAGCACGTCCTTCTCCACCCCCAACGAGAAGCCGGTGAGCTTCACCTTGCCCAGGCGAAACACGTCGCCTTCTTTGACCTGAAAGACCACCTCCACCGCCCCCGGAGGTTCCGCCAACGCACGGGTGGTGCTCGCCACCGCCACGTTGACCATGCCGTAGTCGAAGTACACCGTGGTGATCGCCAGGGTGTCGCGTTCGGCCAACTCCTGCAGGTACGGCTGACCCGCCGACGAACGGATCACCTTGCGCAGCTCGGCTTCAGGCAGCTGCCTGGTGCCCTCGAAAGAGACCGCGCCCACCTTCACCTGATCACCCTCTTCGATCGCCAGGGTGAGCTTTGCGTTGCCGCCGCCCAGGCTCTTCACCGTGGCCGTCGCCTTCGCCGCCGGGTAGCCGAGGCCCGCGTAGAGCGCCTTGACCGTCTCGGTGAGCGTCTTGAGCAGGAAGGGGTTGGCACGAATGCCCGCGTGCGCGAGCTCCTTGAAGTCCTCCACCTTCACCGCGTGCACGCCGGTGTATTCGATCTGGGTGATCCACTCGTACTCGCTGACCACGTAGGTGAGCATCACGCTCTTCGAAGCGAGCGGCTGCGCCACCACCACCACGTCGCGCAGCAGGTTCTGCTGGAACATCAGCTCGATGTCGGCGCGCACCATGCTGGCGTCGACCACGTTGCCTTCGCGCGGGGCCACCAGCTCGTGCAGGCGCAGGTAGCTGTCTTCGCTGGCGCCCACCAGGCACACCTTCTCCACGATGACGCCCAGCGCGCTCTCCGCCTCCGACCAGGGAACGGGGCCCGTGGGGCACACGCCCACCAGCGGCGGGCCCGGCTTCGGCTCGACCACGGGCTCCTTCTTCGAGGGGCCCAGGGTGGCGCAACCCGCGAACAGCAAGAGCCCCAGCACGGCCCTCATTCGCGCACCTCGATCACCGCGCTGGCGCGCAGCTCGGCGACCAACCGGGTTCGTTCGCGCATCAGGAAGGCGCCGCGATCGGCTTCGGCCTCGGGTTCGGCCATGCGGTTGGAGCGCACGTTGAGCCACTTGAGCTCGAAGATCTTCCCCCTGAGGATCGCACGGTACGAGTCGCCCTCGAAGCCCTGCCGGCGGGTCTCGGCGATCAACGCCGCGACGGAGATCTGGTTCTGACGGGCCACCTCCGCCAACGCCGCCTCGACCTCTTCGTCCCTCACCTCGAGCTTGAGGCGCATCGCATCTTTGAAGATGAGCGCGTCTTCGATGAGCGAGCTCAACGCCTCGCGGCGCACCTGGGCCCTCTGCGCTTCGGTCTTCGCCAGCGGCAGGAGCGGACGGGCCCGCTCGTTCACGGCAGAGCGGGTGATCGCCTGAAGATCGACGACGGCGACGATGCGATCGACCAGCAGCGCATCAGCACGCGCCACCAGCGAGGCCACGGACAACCAACACAGGAGCAGGCGCACGGAGTCGACCGTACCATCAGCCAGCAGCCCAGCGTGCCGGAGCGCCGCGGGGCGCGGGCCTTCGCCAGAGGTAGACCAGCAGCCCACCCGCGCTGACGAAGGTGAGCACCGCGATGAATTGCGAGGTCGACAGCAAGCCCACCTGGCCTCGTTCACCATCGGCGCGAACGGTCTCGATGAGAAAACGCAGCAGCGCGTAGCCCATGGTGAACACCACCAACGACTGCCCGGAGAACCTGCGGCGCCACTGCACCGCACCCAACAGGATCACCCCCACGGCCGCTTCGTAGAGCTGCGTGGGGTGCACCGCCAACGACTGCAGCGCGCCGGGCGGCAACAGACCCACCTGCTGCTGCGTGACGAACGCCGGAGCGCCCGCGGGAAACCGCACGGCCCACGGGCCCTCCCAGGGCGCGCCGAAATCGCAGCCGTTGAGGAAACAGCCGATGCGGGTGAGCAGCAAGCCGGTGCACAACGAGGGCACCGCGCAGTCGGCGAACTGCAACTGAGACAGCCCCTGGCGACGGCAGAAGACCAGCGCGCCAGCGAAGCCTCCGAGGAAGCCCCCGTACGCGACCAGGCCTCCCTTCCAGACCGCGAGCACTTCACCCAGCGAGTGAAAGCGCTCGGGGTTGGTCACCACGTACAGCAGCCGCGCCCCGGTCAACGCGGCGACCGCCGTGCACACCACGCCCCGTCGCAGCTGGCGTGCATTCATGCCCATCTTCACGCCGGAGAGCAGCGTGAGGTGCCAACCGACCACCAGCGACAGCCCGAGCAAGGCGCCGTAGCTGTGAAGCGGCACGCCGAACACGTGGAAGAGGACCGGGTGCATGAGCGCGCTCTAGAGGCGATTGACGATGCGCACTTCGCAGGTCTGCGTGGTGACGTTGCCGGCCAGGTCCACCGCCCTCACCGTCCACTGGATCTGGTCGCCCACGCCGCCGCTCTTGGGCAGGTTGAGCGTGCCGCCCTGGAAGGTGGCGCCGCACGCGTTGGTCTTCGGAACCCGGTTGCCGTTGGGTGAAATCTTGAAGCACTCGACGGCGGTGATCGCGGCTGCCACGCCCGGGTCGCAGACGTCGGTCGCGCTCGCGGTGTACGCCACCGGAGCCCGGGGCGGGATGATGGCCGAAGGGTTGTTGCAGGCGATCACCGGCGCCGTGGTGTCGACCACTGCCACACCCACCGAGTCTTCGTCAGCCTGGCCCGCGCGGTCGATGGTGCGCAGCACGTAGGTCGCGCTGGTGGCCGCGGCCTGCACGATCGACGCGTTCGATTGATCACCGATGAGGGTGCCCGCACGAGTTCCAGAGAACCAGGTGAACGAGGCGAGGTTCGAGTCGGGGTCGGTGCTGCCCGAGCCATCGAGCCCCAGTGAAGCGCCGCCTGCCTGGTTGCACTCCACGGTTTGATCGACCCCCGCGTTCGCGCGCGGCGGTTGATTGACGATGGGCCCTTCGACGGTCATGGCCATCGTCACGCCCACGTCTTCGATCTGCACGCAGTTGCACACGCCGTCGCTGCACTCGGGAGCCTCACCGCAGGCGGCGTCGTCGGCACAGATCTCATTGGCGAAGGGGCCTGCGTTCTCGCAACGCGAGAGCTCGGGGTCGGCAACGCCGATCAAGGCGCCGCTCACGTGGCAGGTGGCTGCGCTCCAATCGACCGTGATGGCCAACGCATCGTTGTTCGCGCCCACCACGGCCTGCTCATCACTGCCACTGCGGCCGTGGGCGGCGAGCCCGTTCGAGCCGGGTGCGAAGAGCCCCCCGCCCGTGGAGCTCAGCGTCGCCTCCTGGCCGGGCAACGACTCCGAGAGCGCGCCGAGATCGCTGAAGGTGCGGGAGCCGAAGGTCTGGCTGTAGGTGACGTTGGCCAGTTGCAGGCGCGTCGCCATGCCCACCGAGCACGAAGCGTTCGGGCAGGGATCTCCGATGAACTCGATGAGCCCGCTCACCGCCGGGTGTTTGTCCGACTCGTCAGGCACCTGAACCAACCCGGTGCCGCTGACGTTGCACGCGCTGCGTTTGCCGAACATCGCCGAGGCGAGGGGCGAGTTGGTGGTGCACACCGGCGTATCACCCGGCGCGTTGGTGGCCGTGGTCGCGCCTGCCTCTGGGTTGAAGTTGGTGCAGCCCGGGGCCAGCGGCTCTGCGACGCACGGGTCGTTGCACGAGGCCTGGAAGATCGTGAGCGCGGCGGTCGGCGTGCAGTTGCACGCACTGGGGTAGCCGCAGGTCTGGGTCAAGCCGCGCACCGTGTTCTCCACCCTTCCCTCGCAGTCGGCCTGAAGTTGTTCAGCGGTCGGGGCGGGGTTGCCGAGGTTCGGGTTGAGCGTGGCCGGCATGCAGACCGGCAACACGAAGCTCACCGACGGGTCGCGGTAGGTGATGGCCAGGCGCGGCGCCTGCCCGGCATTCTGATCGAAGCTCACGGCGCGCCGCAGACCGGTGCCGCTGATCAACACGGCCATCGCGTTGCCCGGCCTCCAACCCGTGCGATTGACCACGTCTTGCACGAGCGTCTTCAGGTCGATGGTGCGTTGATCCGCGCCGTTTTGCCCCACCGTGTTCCAGGGCAGCGGATCCCAATGAACCACCGCTCCAGTCGGAGTGCGGCTGCTGATGTTGCCCGCGGTCGTGGTGAAGGGCGCCGCGTTGTCCGCCGCTTCGATGCGAAAGAACAGCGTGGTGGCGACGCTCGAAGCCAGAGAAGTGGTGAACTGGATGGTGGCGGTTTCGATGATCGCCCCCTGAGGCAGACCGAGTTGTGGGAAGCGCAAGCCCACCGCTTGCTGCCCTTCGGGAGGAACCACCATGTCGAGGTTCACGCCGATGAGCGTCATCGCGCCGTTCGAGAGGAGCTCTTCCGCGTCGTCGCTGCTCTGCTTGGGTGAGGCCGGAGGCGTCAGCGTCAACACGGGCTTTTCACACTCACAGCCGCACTCGTACGCGTTGTCGGACGGACCCGCATCGTATGGACCGAGCACCCCGATTTCGAAACCGCACCCCATGAACAGGGCTGCGCACACCAGACTTACCGACGCTCCACACACCAGTTGAATGAGTCGACGCACAGGCCACCGTCCTTGGAAGGAGAGGACCTTTCGCCACTGCATCCGATACGCCACCAACGCGTTACCCGGTGGACCGACGTGAGGAGCGGAGATCTTTGCCGTCAGGGACGGCGAGTTTGCGCGAACCGGCGGATCAGGGAGCAGCGGCCCGGAATTGAGCAGCGGCGGATTGGCGCGCGCCCTTCTCGTCGACACCATTGACGGTGATGGAGGTCTGCCCCTCGCGCAGCGCCTTCACGCTGAAGGTGTCGCTCATCAACGGCACGTTCACCTCGAAGAGCGACGCGTCATCGATCTCCACCGAGGTGATCGACTCGATGAAGGGCAGACCCTGTGCGCGGCAGGTGTCGAGCTGATCGGCGCTGCA
>JANODF010000691.1:0-7445 GCA_031412555.1 Archangium sp.
GGCGCTGAAGGCCGCGCTCAAGACCGTCGACGCCGCGAACACGCCGGAAGAGAAGAAGGCCGCGCTGGCGAACCTCGAAGACGTGGTGGAGACCAAGACCACCTTCCTCTCCATCGCCGAAGCGTGGAACGACCTGCCGCGTTCGCACCCGGGCTGGCCGCTGATCACCTTCAAGATGGCGCGCGTGTTTTACCACCTGCGCGATTGGACCCGTCTCGACGAGGCGCTCAAGTCGCTCCTCTCCACCGCTCCTGATTCGCCGTACGCGCCTGAGGCGAAGGCGTTGATCGAGCGGCTCAGCAAGCGCACCCAGGTGCGGGCGAAGGCCATCGGCGCCGTGTTGCCCATGACCGGAAAATACAAAGCGTTCGGTGAGACCACCATGCGAGGGCTGCAGTTGGCGCTCAAGGGCAGCGACATCGAGCTCATCGTGAAGGACTCCCAGGGCGACCCGGGGCTCACCTCGAAGCTGGTGGAGCAGCTCGCGTTCGACGACGGCGTCATCGCGATCATCGGCCCGCTGCTGGCTGAAGACGCGAAACGTGGCGCGTTGGTGGCGGAAGAACTTCAGGTTCCGTTGATCACGCTCTCGCGCGCCGACGGCCTCACCGAGATCGGCCCTCACATCTTCCGCACCATGGTGACCAACGCGCAGCAGGCCGAGGCGCTGGCCGACTACGCGATGAACACGCTGGGCTACAAGACGTTCGCCATCCTCCACCCGAACACGCCGTTCGGCGTCGAGCTGTCGAACGAGTTCTGGGACGCGATCGAGAAACGCGGCGGGCAGATCCGCGGCATCGAGAACTACGACCACGATCAGAAGACGTTCACCGAAGAGGCCAAGCGTCTGGCCGGCCGGTACTACATCGAAGATCGCGCCGACTATTACGAGAAGCTGCGCGAGATCCGCGAGTCGACCACCGACGAGTTCCGCCGCCGCAAGGCGATGGAAAAGATGCGCGCCTCGCTCGAGCCGGTGATCGACTTCGAGGCGATGCTCATCCCCGACTCGTGGCAGCAGGTCTCGCTCGTCGCGCCCGCGCTGGCAGTCGAGGACATCATCACCAACGCTTGCGACAAGAAGGATCTCGAGCGCATCCAGAAGACCACCGGCAAGGACAAGCTCAAGACCGTCACGCTGCTCGGCCCCTCGACGTGGAGCTCGCCCAAAGGCACCTCGGGCGATCCGCAGCTGATGGAGCGCGGCGGCAAGTACGTGTTGTGCAGCGTGTACGTCGAGGCGTTCTACGAGACGAGCGATCGGCCCTCGACCAAGGCCTTCGTCGCTGCGTTCCGCGAGCAGTACAAAGACGCGTCGATCACCTTGCTCGACGCGGTCGGCTTCGATTCAGGCGCGATGGTGCGCAGCATCATCGAGAAGAACGCGCCCACCACGCGCTCGGCGTTCCGCGAAGTGCTCCAGCACCTGAAGGACTTCCAGGGCGCGACCGGTTCGCTCACCATGGATGATTCACGCGAGGCACGCCGCCAGCTGTACCTGCTCAACATCACCACCAAGGGCGTGAAGGAAGTCACTCCCAAGCGTCCGGAGGGGTGAGCCGTTGAACCTTCAAGTGACCCCTCGACTGCTCTCGGGGAGAACGGTGGTGGTCTTCGGGTTGTTGCTGCTCGCGGGCTGCAGGACGTTTCCGAAGACGCCGGCGGCCACGCTCACTGCCCTCGCCGCGGCGAACGATGGGTACCTCTCGGGTACACCGATCGCGCTCGGGGAGAAGCGGGTGCTCAACCGGGAAGACTTCGTCTACGACGCGAAGCTCTCGCCTGATTCGCGGGTGGCGGCCTTCTCGCGGCTGGGGCCGAAGTCGTTTCATCTCTCCGTGCACGAGCTGGCCGCTCAACCGACGCTGCGCGCCGACACGGCGATCAACGCGCTCGAGTTCGACATCGACTCGTTGGAGTTCTCGCCCGACGGCACCCGGGTGGCCACCGTCTCCCGTGACGGCGCGCTGCGCATCTACGCCGCGAAGACCGGAGCCCTCGAAGCGGCCTGGCTGACCGAAGAGCCGCTGGTGAGCGTGGCGTGGAATGCCACGGGTGACCTGATCGCGCTCGGCAGTGCACGCGGGCTGGTGACTCTGGTGGCGGTGCCGCTGCTGCAGCACGTTGCTGAGCTTCGGCCGCACACCGATGAAGTGCGCGCAGTGGCCTTCACGCCGGGTGGTGATTTGATCACCGGCAGCTGGGACAAGCGGCTGCTCGTCTTCACCGTCGGCGCCTCCACCGTGCCGGCCCGCGAAGTCCGCACGCATGTGACGAAGAAGAATGGGCTCGTGCTCTTCCGCGCCGTACTCGATCGCGCCGCTTCGGCCACCGTGGCGCTCGATGGCCGGGTGCCGATGATCATCGTGAAGAGCGCCCTCGCGCAGGCCGCGGGCATCGACGTGAACGCGTTGACCCAGACGGTGCCGGTGCCCACCGCCTTCGGCAATCAGCTCGCGAAAGTCGCGAAGGGCAGGGTGCTCTCGATCAAGAACCTCACCTTCGAGCAGGTCGACGTGGCGGTGTGTGACGCGTGTGTTCCTCCGGATGCGCAGGCCGTGCTCGGGGGGCCAGCCCTGCAGCAGTTGGCCACCGCCTTCGATGAGTCCACCTCCGAGATCGTCTTCACCCTCAACGAAGGAACGCAGGCCGTCAGCGTGGGCTCGTCGAAGACGCTGACCCTCGCCCGCTCGTTCAGCTTCCCCGCGGCGGTCAACGACCTGTCGCTCGACGCGAAGGGGCAGATCGCCGGCGTGGCCTTCTCGGAGACCAAGTCGGAGCGCACCAAGGCCGTCTATGACCGCGAGAAGAAGAACGAGCTCGAGCCGGAGCGCGAGTGGGACTGTGGCGCGCGGGTCGACCTCGCTTCAGGCCAGGTGCTGGAAAAGAAGAACGGTCATCGCGGCACGGTTCCGACGGCGGCCATCAGCCCCGATGGCAAGACGCTCGCGACCGGGGGCTGGGACAAGAAGGTGATCCTTCATGGTGAGCCGCGCAGCGTCGATACGGACTACGGCTGGGCGATCAGGCGCGTGCGTTTCTCGCGGGATGGGCGCCGGCTGATCGTCGCCGCGTGGACTCCGCAGAACCCGCTCAGCAGCCATCAGAGCGATCCGTCGGCCGTGGTGTACGAGGTCGTCTACTCCGAAGCCGAAGCGCTCGCGCGTTGAGGCGGTGCTGCCTCGAACCGACTACCGACTGAAGACGGCGAGCTTGTCCCACAGCTCGTCGCTCTTCTGACGCTTGATGAAGCGCAGCACGTTCTCGGGGGTGTCGGAGACGATCAGACTGCCAGGCGAGCCGGTGATGAGGCCCTTGAGCGCGCCGGCCTCCACCGCCTGACGAAACGTCGAATCGCGCATGAGCCAGAAGGTCGCCAGGCCCTCCTTGCTCAGCTCATACCGAGCGTAGAGATATCGGCCGCTCTCGAGCTCGCCGCCGACTGCGCGCAGGTTGAGCACCTTCATCGCACCCACCAGCGTCACGTGGCCGTCGAACCGCTCGGGCGCGCTCCCCTTCAGCGGTAGAACGAAGCTCATCACGCCACCGGTCTTGATCGAGACCTCGACGCTCAAGCCGTTGCCGCCGAGTTCCTTCCACTTCCCCAGGAGCGCGTTGTCGGCCTTCGCCTGGTCAGGCAGCGTCAGCGGGTTGATGAACTCAGCCGGCGCACACGAGCAGGCGAGCAACAGGAGCATGAGCCGGGGGCCGCGCATCGCCCGACTCTACGCTTGCGAGCGTGTGTTCGACGACTGACCGCTTCACGCCAGAGCGCTGCGAACCCCTTGAAGGCCTCACCCTGCCGGGCGCGATTTCCTGCACCAGAGCGACCGTTGAAACACGACTCGATTAATCTTCTTTGCGCTCGGCCTGCTTCCGCTCTACGGGCAACCCATGGCAGCAGGTGGAAGCGGGATGCTCGTGGGCGGCGGGACCGTCGTGGCAGTCGCCATGCTGGCGCACCGTGTGCTGGGGCACGAGGCCATCCCCGCGTGGCTCCACGGGGGCGCGCTGGGCCTCGGCGGCCTGGCTGTCGTCTTCGGCAGTTGCGATGCGATGATCAAGAGCGTCCAGGGGGTGGGCCGTCGTGTCGGGTGGAACCCTTTCGTGTCGGGCACCATGGCGGGTCTGGCCTCGAACATTCCCGAGCTGGTGATGCTCGGGTTCGTGCTCGCTGCCGCGCCGCGCGTCGGCTTCATCGTCACGTGCCTGACGCTTCACGTTGGCGCGCTGGCATTCGGCCTCTACTCGGGCTTCTTGCCGCGCGACAAGACGGGGCACGCCCGGTTGCCCGAGCCGCTGGTCAAGATCAGCACCGACCTCTTCGCCGCGGCAGCCGGCGTCTTCCTCGGGACTGGCCTGGTGATGCTCATGCTCCGCGCGTTCGGCAGCGGGGACCACCGAGGCGAGGGGCTGGGCGTGCTCGACCTCTCGGTGCTCGGCCTCTCGCTGCTCTTCGTTCAGGTCGTCGCCACCGTCGAGCTGGTGCGCCGCTTCAGCGGCAATGACGCGCGCGAAGGCTCGCCAGGGGAAGAAGCGCCGCCCTCGTGGGGGGCCATCGCGCGCAACGGGGGCGTCGGGCTGATTGCCTCGGTGATCGGCGGTCACGCAGTGGGCGACTTCGCGGATTTGCTGGTCGAAGGCCTCGCAGCGAGGGGCTACCCCGAGATGGTCGGCGCGCTGCTGCTCAGCGTGTTCGCGTCAGCGGGCGCGTTCGCCATGATCGTCACCTCGCACACCAAGGGCATGCACGACGTCGCGCTCGCTTCGGCTGCCGGCCAGGTGAGCCAGGTGCCCTTCGTGGTGCTCCCCGTCGCGATGCTGCTGCTCGCGGTCCTCGCGTCGACGGGCGTCATCCCGACGGCGCCCAGCGGCGCCGTGCTCCCCATCGATCTCGAGACCACCAGCGTGATGGTTCTCGCCTTCCCGCCGATGCTGCTGCTCTGGAAGGCGGTCCAGGACGACGGTCAAGTCAGCTGGGTCGAGACCGCGGCGATGGTGTGCGTCTTCGGCATCGTGCTGTTCCTGCTCGCCGTCCACGGGTGACGCGTGTTTCGCCGGTGTGAAAGGTGGCGCTGGTGACCGCTGTGACGCTTCCGGTGGCTACCCCGACGATGCGGGGCGTGCACCTGGGCTGCTGGGTGAACTCTCGGCTGGGTGATGGGGCGCGGGCTCAGAGCCGGTAGGGTGAACCGCTCACGCCGCGAGTCACGCTCGTTCGTTACGACAGGGTGAGCTGCCGAGCACGAGGCGAGACTGCTGCCAGCGCGATCGGCGTCACGCCACCGACCGAACGCCGCGCGGTGGTCGCTTCGTGCTCCAGCAGCCACTGCTTCAACTCGAGCCCGCCCGCGTAGCCGGTGAGCAAACCACCCGCGCCGATCACCCGATGACAGGGAACGATGAGCGAGATGGGATTCTTGCCGTTGGCCGCGCCCACCGCTCGTGATGACGACGGGCTGCCCAGGTGCGTCGCCAAAGCGCCGTAGCTGGTGGTGGTGCCGAGGCGGATTTCCCTCAAGGCCTCCCACACCCGCTTCTGAAACGGGGTGCCTTTGGGCGCCAGCTTCACCGTGAAGTCCATCAACCGGCCCGCGAAGTACGCGCTGAGCTGGTCACGTACCCCGGCGAAGAACGCGTCGTCGCGCCGCCAGCTGTCAGTGACGTCCGGCACCGCCCGATGGGATTCGGGGAAGACGCCGGTCAAAGCCTCGCCGTCGCTCACCAGGAGCCAGGTGCCGATGGGGGAGCGGTACCGCGTGTAGGAGGTCACGAACGACATGCGAGCGGCGCGGAAGGTAGCGGTGGAGATCGGGAAGGGGAAGGGGCCAGAGCCTTCTCCCAATGAGTTCAGAAGTTTACGAAGACCCGATCGGCCGGTACGCCCCGCTGTTCGAGCAGGCCGGTGACCTGATGCACCATCTCGTTCTGGCCGCAGAGGAAGGCGATCGCGTTCTCCATGGGCAGCCGGGCCAGCAGCGCCTGCACCTGACCCACCTCGCCTTTCCATTCCGGCGAAGGTCCGGTGACGGTGGGCGTGATGTGAATGTGGGCGCGCTCCCACTCCGGGAGCTCGGGAACGAAGGCGAGATGGGCGGGGGTGAGCACGCCGTACGCCCCGTGCACTTCGCCGTACACCGCGCGGTGTTTCATCAAGGTGCGAATCACCGAACGCAGCGGGGCGAAGCCAGTGCCGGTGCCGATGAGCAACAGCGGGTGCGCCCGCGCGCGTTCGACGGGGAAGCCCGGCCCGTCGGGCATGCCCACCCGGATGACGTCACCCGGCGTCAGCGCGGCCAACTCACCCGCCACGCCTTCGTTCTCACGAATGAGGTACTCGAAGCGGTCCGAACCCGGGGCCGAAGCGATGGCGAAGGTCGCGTCCTCTCCGCTCGGAGCGCGCACGCGGTGGTACTGTCCGGGCGCGTGAAACCCCGAAGCCACCGCAGCCGGCACCTCGAGTGTCAACCGGTTCAGGCCGGGCCCTACGACGTCATTCTGTGTGAGCGTCGCCTTGCTCCAGCCCGACATGGAGCCACCCTCGTAACACCCCGTTCTCCTCTGTTCAGGACTTTCCAGTGCGCGCGCTGAAGACGTTGGTGAAGCTGACCTTGTGGCTGTCGTTGATGACCGTCATCACGCTGGGGGTGCTGGTGCCCGGCACCTGGCTGTACACCGCCTCGAATCTCCAGAATCAGATCGAGAGCGAGAACGACGTCGAGATTCACCTGCGGCAGTCGATCGAGTCGGAGCGCCAGAGCATCATGATCGGCCGCCCGGCCAGCGCGCGCGAGAGCGTGAAGTGGGAGAAGCCCGACTTCTCCCGGCTGCCCAAACACCTGATCGCGTTCTACATCACGGCCACCGGGTGCCCTGACTACTTCCGCAGCCCGCGTGAAGAGGGCTGGCCGTGGATGAGGCGCCTGGCCGCCAGCCTGCAGAACCGCATCCTCGATGGGGATGGCGCGTGCGAGCTCATCTTCGCGCGCAACCTCTCGCGGCGGCTCAACATGAAGACCGACCTTCAGGTGGCGGTCGCAGCCGATCGCGTGCACCGGTTCCTGGCGAAAGATCAGCTGGTGGCGTTCGACCTGCACTCGATGTGGTTCGACCACGGGGTGATCGGCGTGGAGACCGCGTCGTTGGTGGTGATGCAGAAGCCGCTCACGCAGCTCAACCTGGCCGAGCTGGCAGAGCTGCAGCTGGCGATTCCGCCCTGGGGCTTCTGGGAAGACATCAAGAACTGCCGGAACGCGGCGAAGTTGAAGGAGGCCCGCGATTCGTTGTTGAGCGAGCTGGCGACCATCGGGCACATCAGCGACGAGATGGCGCGTACGGCCAGCTCGCAGCAGGTTCGGTGTCTGGCGGTCAGAAGGTAGGGCAGTCCCCTCACCCTGACCCTCTCCCCGGCCGTGTAGAACGGAGCGTCGCCCGACTTCGAG
>JANODF010000692.1:0-7515 GCA_031412555.1 Archangium sp.
CCGGCTTCTCCTTCTTCGTACCGCTGCCCTTGTTGGTCGAGGTCGCAGCGCCCGTGGTGGGCGGGGGCGGCGCATCACCTGCGGCGGGCGCGGGAGCCGGAGCACCCTGAGCGAAAGCGGACAACGACAAGAGCGCGAGCAGCGAAAGCGAACGGTTCATAGAGACCTCTCAAAAAACTTCGGGTTGGCAGTGCAGCGCGTCATGGACGGCGGGCCGACGGAGTCGATTCATAACCCAAAAACTGTGTGCTTCCGGGCACCTGTGTAATCTCCGGGACATGGCTGACGATCTGGTGGCCCGCCTCGATGCATGCACGGCGGTGATTCGGAAAAA
The DNA here is from genome assembly GCA_031412555.1 of Archangium sp. Lineage (GTDB taxonomy): Bacteria > Myxococcota > Myxococcia > Myxococcales > Myxococcaceae > Archangium_A. The sequence continues at coordinate 335 of JANODF010000692.1, forward strand.
GGCGAATGGCTTCACTCCGAAGCTCGGGATCATTCTGGGCAGTGGTTTGGGCGCTTTCGCCGATTCACTCGAGCGCGCGGTGTCGATCGACTACCGCGAGCTGCCCGACTTCCCCGTCTCCTCGGTGCACGGTCACGCGGGCCGGTTGGTGCTCGGCTACCGCGGCGAAGTGCCGGTGGTGGCGATGCAGGGCCGGGTGCACTTTTACGAGGGCTACCAGCCCTGGCAGGTCGCTTTCCCCGCGCGCGTGCTCGGGCGCCTGGGCATCAAACACCTCACCGTCACCAACGCCGCGGGCGGCATCAACCTGGGCTTCAAGGTCGGCGAGCTGATGGCCATCACGGATCACCTGAACCTGGCCGGCTTCAACCCCCTCATCGGGAAGAACGCAGACGAGCTGGGGCCCCGCTTCCCCGACATGAGCCACGCGTACGATCCGGCCTCGCTCGAGGTGCTGCGGGGCGCGGCGAAGGCCGAAGGCGTGCAGCTGCGCGAAGGCGTGTACGCCAGCCTCTCGGGCCCCAGCTACGAGACGCCCGCGGAGATCCGCATGCTGCGCACCCTGGGCGGTGACGCGGTCGGCATGTCGACCGTGCCCGAGGTGATCGTCGCCTCGCACATGGGCATCAAGGTGACCGGCATCAGCTGCATCACCAACCTCGCTGCAGGCATCGGCAAGAACGCGCTCAATCACGAGGAAGTCTCCGAGGTGGCCAACCGGGTGACCCAGACCTTCCAGAAGCTGATCGGCCGCTTCCTCGCCGACGTGGCCACGAAGTTCTAAGAAAACGCTGATCAATTCGAAGAGAATGCAAAGCCATGGCTGAGAAGAAGAAAAAGCAGACCGAAGACGAGCGCCGCGACAGCCCCCGCGTGCCGATGGAGTTCCTGGTGCGTGACGTCGGGCTGCGCGATGGCGAGTGGGAAGAGCGCAAAGGCGATCTCTCACTGGGCGGCATCTCGTGGCGCGGCAAGACGGCCCCGCATGGCACTGAAGTCGACGTGCGTTTCCGCCTGCCCCTCGTTCCCAAAGAGGTCCGTGCGCGGGGCGAAATTCTGCGCGTGAAGGCCGCGGGAGTGGGCATCGACTTTCACCTGCGCTTCACCGAGCTCGAGGTGCGCGCCGAGCTGGCCATCGCGCGGTACCTCGACGAGTGGCTCGCCAAGCAGAGCTGACTCTTTCCCTCTCCCTCTGGGAGAGGGTCAGGGTGAGGGCCTCACAACCGGCCACGCGTCATGAGGCGAGGCCCAACGAACGCAGCTCGGCGGTCACCAGCTTCTCCAGCTCGCGAATGCTGCCGCCGTACATCAAGCACCGATGCCCCTTCACGTCGAAGCGCAGCTCATCAGGGCTCCTCGCCACCAGCACGGTGGGCACCTTGAGCGCCCAGGCGTACCCGACCTCGAGGTACACGTTGGGGTTGGCGCCGGTGAGCTCGGCCACCACCACCCGGGCCGAAGCGATGCGCGCGAGGATGCGCTGAATGATCAGCCCTTCGAACACCGCCGCGTCGACGCGTTCGCTCAGGAGATGGGCTGCTCCACCAGAGTCACCCACTCACTGGGGTCGGGCACCTCGGCGCCGGTCGTCACGTAGACCTCCCGCGGCGCTTCGATGGCGTGTTTGCCGTTGTTGCTCATCCACTCGTTGATGGCGTCATACGCGGGCTTCATCTTCTCGTAGCGCCCCACGTGCCGAACGATGGCGGCCTGAGAAGCGTTCAGGTGAAGCCGCTTCACCTGCCCGGTGACCGGCACTTCCCGGTCGCACGTCATGACGGCCTCCACGTCGACCGACTCCGGCGTGACCGAGTAGTACCGCACGAACGGCGGCCCCACGGGGGACGCGCCCGCGGCGCGAATGCACTCGCTGAGCTCGAGAAAAGCGTCGTTGAAAAAATCCCGCAGCCCTTGCAGCGGAATGGTGGTGCGAATCGCGACCGCATCGCTTGCGGGCAGATTCGCCGTCAGAATTTCGTAGGCCATGGAGTGACCTCCTTCGAACTGAGGAGCTGCATCACCCGCGCCACGCCGTCAGCGATGGTGATGCGGGGCGCGTTCACGGCCCGGACGGAAATGCGCGGCCTCGAGCGTGCGGTGATCTTCGACGTCGATCATCCAGTACCCCTCGCGGCCCGGCTCGGTGGAGCTGCCCCCGCCGAAGAGGTGCGGCCGCTCGTCGCCCGCCCGGTGCCACGAGCGAACGTGCGAATGCCCGTGGTGCAGCATCACGTCGCGGTTCTCGATGATGTCCAGGAACCGGGCGCCATCGAGCAGCCCGGTCTGCAGGCCTTCCCGGCGGCCGTCATGCGAGACCGGGTTGTGGTGCGAGAGCACGTGCACCGTGCGTTTGGCGAGGCGAGGGTCATCGAGGATCTTCTGGAGCGCGTCGAGCTGCGAACGGCCCAGGCGGCCCACGAAATAGTGGCTCCACCCCGACACCCGGGTGCTGTCGAGCCCGATGATGGCGGTGTCGTCACCGAGCAATTTCACGAAGGGATAGCCGGTCTCATCTGCGTACTCGGGCATGGCCGAGACGAGCTGTTCGGCGAACACGCGCTCGAAGTGCCGCTCTCCCGGGGCGTCGATGTAGCGATCGTGATTGCCGGGGATGACGGTCAACCGCCCTGCCTGGGTGAGGTGACGGACGGAGGCGTGCACCGCCTCGAACTCGGCGCCTGCGCCCATCGCGGTGAGGTCACCGGTGAACAAGACGTGGTCGGCGCCGAGCTTCTCGATGTCTTCCAGGATGTTGTTCCAGGCCCTGGCGCCATCGGCAAAACGGTGGAGGCGCCCAAACGTGTGCAGCTCGATTCGGCCGAGCACACCCTGCCAACCCGAGCTCCCCCAGGACCGCTGGCCCCAGTCGAGCTGGTGGTGAATGTCGCTGACATGAATGATTCGCACGTGCACGCATCGTCTTCGCGAGGGCGGCGTCGGCGCAAGTCGCCGCACCCTCGTGCACTGCCCGCACGGAGAGGCCTGCAGAATTGTGAACGCGCGAAGAAAGATTCGCCGCGTCACAGATGATTGGCCGAGGTGATCAGTCATGAAGTGGAAACCCCGCGGAGAATGGCAACCGGCGATGCCCAGCGAGGCCACGCCGATCTCGCCCACGCTGCGCCCTTCGGTGCCCACCTGGACCGCCCGCGTCAAGCGGCTGCCCCCGGAACCGACGCTGAACCCCGAGCTGCGGCGCTCGAGCCTCGCGTGGAAAGAGGCGCGGCTTTCCACCCCGAGGGAGGCTGTTCGAAACGCCCCGGAGGAGTAGGTTGGAGACGTCATGCGCATCTTCATCGTTGGAACGGTCCTGGTGGCTTCGGTGGCAACGGCGCAGTCCGGCGTGTGGACTGGCTACGTAAATGGCTGGGTGAACGACGCGCCCCGCTCCAACACGGTCCCGCGGGGGTTTGACGCCGTGCGGGTTCCGCGGCTCACCCGGCAGCAGCAGCAGGTGCTGGTGCTCCAGTCGATCGCCGCGCAGTCGGCCTTCGTCGCGCAGCAGAACTACGTGCAGCTGCAGCAGGTCACCGCGCAGCAGCAGGAACAGTTGGCTCAGCAGCAGGCGATCGCCGCGCAGCAGCGGCAGTATGAATACGAGCGCTCGTTGGCTGCCGAGGCGCAGCTGCTGGCGCAGCAACAGCAACTCGCCGTGCAGCAGCAGTTGCTCGCCCAGCAACAACAGCAGGCCGCGGTGGAAGAGCTGGCCCGGGTGGCAGAGCGTGAAGCGAAGGTGAAGGTGTTGGAGGCCGAGCAGAAGATGCTCGCTGAACGTGAGGCGGCACGGCAGGCGTTGGCCCGGGCGGAAGCCGATGCGAAGCCGCGCGAGAAGGGCCCCGACATTCACCGCTGGGTCGATGAGGACGGCGTGGTGCACTTCTCCACGCGGCCGCGTCACTGACTCATTTCACCCCGCACTCCGGAACCAGGTCCACACCACCAAAGAACTCATTGACCACCAGCGCCCACGCCTTCGCGTTGTCGGCGTTGCCGCACTTGAAGGCCTTGATGGGCTTCTCCTTCTTCAACAACGCGCGGTGCTCCGTGTAGTACCGCCGCCCGATGTCGGCCGCGTACTCGCCCACGCCGTTGCCGGGCTGAAAGTCGTAATACGTGCCGCCGCGCACCTTGATGCTGTCGGGCGTGTACGGCTCGAGGCACTTCACGCTGACGCCGCACTTCGCGACGATGCGATCGTAGATGGGCGAGAGCGCCCTGGCGGACCAGTTGCCGTGCGCCTGATCATTCAAGTGAAACACTTCGTGAAACAGCGTGCCGCGCACGCCGGGCTCCGAGCCGAAGAGTGACCCCGACACGTTGTAGGCGACCGCCCAGTCCACCGCGTACGCAGACGGCGTGCGCCGCTTCACCGACTCGAAGAAGCGAAAGTCGAGCGCGCGCCAGCGGTAGTTCGGCTTGCCCCCCAGGTCCTTGAAGAACGACTCGAAGTCGAGCAGCGCCCCCGCGGCCCACTCGAGGTGCCGGCGATCGGCGCCGATGGGCAGATGCGGAATGAGGTGCAGCTTGCCGCGATAGCCGCCATCGAAGTCCTGCTCGGGCAGCACGCCCATCACGGTGCCGCTGGCCGCGTAGAGCGAGGCAGCGACCTTCGAGGCAGCGGGATCCTTCGCGTAGCGCGCGGCGATGAGGCAGGCGATCTGCTCCGCTTCTTTGCCGGTGTCGCAGGGCGCGGGTGACTTGTCGGTGATGAAGAGGATCTCCTGCGCGAGCCCCCGATCGACTCGGGGCGGCTCTTCCGCGAGCACCGAAAACGACATCAGCAGCGAGCACACAAACCAGCGCGTCATCAGCTCGCGAGTCTACGTCGGCGGAATTTTCCCGTCGGCACGCCCGAAGAAACTTCGTCGACGGACGGGCCTGCATGGGCAGGTGCGCGCGCCAACGCACTGATCGCACTCGCCCTACATCAGCGTCGAGCACCGACGCGCGGTTCTTTTGGCCCCACATCGCTCTCCCGTACTCATCGCCTCCTTTCGAGGTCGCGCACTTTTGCCCGGCTTCGATGCAGGGGCCTTCGAGGGATGGCCGTGAGCCGCGAGAGCAGCAGGTCGCCGGAAGTTGCGGGTGGCGCGCTGGGTGGCTCGAGGAGCGAAATGAAAGTGTCTGCAACCCGATGGGCCGGAGCCGCGTTCGCAGTGGTCGTCACCTTGAGCGCGTGTCAGCCGATGGAAAGCGGCGCGCACGAGGAGCGGCACGCAGACCTCGAGAGGACCGCCATGACCCGCAGTGGGCCGCAGGTGTTGACCGGTGGGGGCACCACGCGCCCCGCTGTCTCGGCGCCGGTGCCGCTCGATGCCGACACGGGCCTCACCCCCGACGCAGGAACGGCGCTGGTCCCCGGAGATCCGGGCGCGGGTGACGTGAGCTTCGCCATCGACACCGCAGCGCAGGTGCGCCCCATCAGCCGCTACGTCTACGGCAAGAACTTCAACGGCCGCACCTGGGCGCAGGAGCCGAACCTCACGATGAACCGCATCGGCGGCAATCGGTGGTCGGCGTACAACTGGGAGAACAACGCCTCGAACGCGGGCTCTGACTTCAACGAGCAGAGCGACGGCTACCTCGGCGGCGGCAGCACGCCTGGTGAAGCGGTGCGGATGAACGTGGAGGCGGCTCGCAACGCGGGCGGCTCCATTCTGGTCACCGTGCCGATGCTCGGTTGGGTCGCGGCCGACAAGCTCGCCACCAGCGTGCGCGACCAGCCCATCACCTCGCGTTTCGTGCAGACCCGCCCCGCGAAGGGCGCGGCGTTCGTCTACCCGCCGAACCTGAACGACGGCGTGGTCAGCCAGGACGAGTTCGTCTCGTGGCTGGAGACCACCTTCCCCACCGCGCACCAGGATCCCACCCGCGAGATCTTCTACTCGCTCGATAACGAGCCCGATCTCTGGTCGGAGACCCACTCGTCGATCCACCCCGAGCCGCTGCGCTACGACGAGTTGCTCAGCAAGAGCATCGCCACCGCGGCCGCCGTGAAGCACGTCGCGCCCCAGGGCAAGGTGATCGGCTTCGTCAGCTACGGCTACGCCGGCTTCACCAATCTCCAGAACGCGCCCGACGCCGCGGGCCGCGACTTCACCGACTACTTCCTCGACGGCATGCGCGACGCGGAAGAGACGCACGGCAAGCGCCTGATGGATGTGCTCGACCTGCACTGGTACCCCGAAGCGCGCGGCAACAACGTGCGCGTGATGGGCGAGGACAGCTCGGCGGCGGTGGCGCAGGCTCGGATGCAGGCGCCTCGTTCCTTGTGGGATCCCAGCTATGTGGAGACCAGCTGGATCACCAACGACAACGGTGGCCAGGCGCTGCGCCTGATTCCTTCAATGAAGGAGAAGATCGCGGCGCACTACCCCGGCACCGAGCTGGCGGTCACCGAGTACTACTACGGCGGCGGCAACCACATCTCAGGCGGCATCGCACAGGCCGACGTGCTCGGCATCTTCGGGCGTGAAGGCATTCAGTCGGCGGCGATGTGGCCGATGACCAGCGACGTCGCCTTCATCACTGGCGGCTTTGCGATGTTCCGCAGCTACGACGGTGCGGGCGGCAGCTTCGGCGACGTCTCGGTGCAGGCGCACAACAGCGACGTGGTCGACACCTCGATCTACGCGAGCGTGGACTCGGCCACGAACAAGGTGGTGCTGGTGGTGATCAACAAGGCGAGCACCGAGAAGGTCGCCGCGCTCACCATCTCGCACGGCACGGCCCTCAGCCGCGCGAAGGTCTACCAGCTCACCTCGGCCTCACCGACCGCCACGCCTGGCGCCGACGTGGTGCTCAGCCAGCAGAACGCGCTCCGGTACACGATGCCGGCGATGAGCGTCAGCACGCTGGTGCTCGAGCCCTGATTTCCCACTGACGGCGCTCTGCAGCGGTGGAGCACCGTCACTTCGTTTCCTCTTTCTGGAGTTCCCCCATGCGAATCGTCTCGAGCCTTGCCCTGATCACAACCCTTGGACTGTCTGCCTGTGATGTTCCGCAGCAGCCGTACGGAGAGCCTCTCGATTCAGAAGTGGAGCAGGAGAAGCGCAAGTGGCCCAGGGCCGATGCTGGGGTGAAGACTGACGGTGGGTCGAACACCGGTGGCGGCGGCGGTGTGAGCACGGGCGGCGGCTCCGGCGGTGGCACGAACACCGGCGGCGGTACGAACACGGGCG
>JANODF010000693.1:0-9341 GCA_031412555.1 Archangium sp.
AGGTTAGCTTTCAGGAACCCGGTGGACTCGTGGTCTCCGCGACCGAGGCCACGTTTCCCGATCGACTTCTGAACTCGCTCTGAGGGCCCAAATGGAGGAGCGTCTGCTGGAGCCTGCTCCTGTGCCTGAATCGGACGTGCCCTCGCTCCCGGAGACCACGAGTCCACCGGGTTCCTGAAAGCTAACCTTCGCTTTGAAAACTTTGATCCTGAGGGCGCGGGGGGTCCCGGGGGGGCTCGGGCTCGGTGATTTTGTTTACAAAGCGCGAGTTGCGAGTGCGACCCGGTGCACTCGCGTCGAAGCTTTGGTCAGCGCGATCACCCTGGGGTCGCGTCGTGAGAGGCCTCTCCGCAAGAGGCGCAGCGTCACGCGAACAGAAGCACCACACCCTTCAAGGTGCTTCTGCCTGGCTCACTGATCAGCGGTCGTCAGCGAGAAGGCCGACGCGCGATAGCCATGCACTCCGATGTGCAGCACGCCGCTGACCGAGGGCGTGAAGGTGAGCGTCTCGTTGCCCGACGACGTGTACGCACGCGCGGTGTAGCTCGCGGTCGTGGGAGCAGCGCCGAGCTTCACGTAGAGATCCACGTCGGCCGCGGCGAGTGAGCGGATCACCACCGGGCGGCCCGCGGTCACGGGGAGCGTGAAGACCTTCAGCTCTCCGAGCGAAACGTTGCCGCTGATGTTGAGGTGAGCAACGCCGCCATCGGTCGCAGTGCCACCATCGATGACCACGCCCGCATCCGGCCGCACGCCGCCATCGGTCGCGATGCCACCATCAACGACCACACCACCATCGACACGCACGCCACCATCAACGACGACGCCACCATCGACCCGCACGCCGCCGTCCGTTGCGATGCCACCATCAACGACGACGCCCGCATCAACTCCGGCATCCACGCGCACGCCCGCATCCACACGCACGCCGCCATCAACCGCAGCCGCGCCGACGTACTTCACCTTCAGCTGCACCGTCGCCGCCGAGTACCCGTTGACCGACACGTACAGCGCACCGGGCCCCTGCAGCTCGCAGTTTTCGTTCGACGTGCCCGCGTACGGACGGCAGTCGTACAGGTTGAGCGAAGGCTGGCCGTTCATCTTCACGTAGAGATCCGCGTCGCCCGTTCCGGTGAGCGTGACGCTGATGGTGCCCGCGGCGGTGGTGAACGGACCGAAGTGTTTCCACTCGCCCTTGGCAATCGTGGCCGACTCGTTCACTTCGACCGCGTTGCCGGTGAGCGCGCCCTGCCCCGCCGACTCCAGGACGAGCGCCTTCACCTCGGCATACTTGATGGCCCCGCCGGCGACCGAGCCGCTCGCGCTGATGGGCAGCCAGAGGAAGTCAGGGTGATTCAGCTTGCTGCTACCGACCCACTCGCCGCCGAGAATCTTGCCCGTCGCGTCGAGCTCGAGCACGTAGTCGTACCGATCCGTGCGCGTGTAGCTGTCGATGTTCGGAGCGGTGTAACCATCATCCGAGCTCGACTCGCTGATGTACTTCACCTCGGACTTCACGTGGATGAAGCGGGTCGCGTTCGCATTGAAGCGGTAGGTCGACAGCTCCGCGCCGCCATCGGTCGCGGTGACGCCGATGAGCTTGTTCGCCTGCTCCGAGGTCAGCTCGGTCTTTGAGGTCACCTTGAAGTTGCGCAGCGGCTGGTTCCACACTTCGTACGAGTTGGTGCGGTCTTCGACGAACGACTGCTTCATCAGGCCGAGGTAGTTCGCGAGCAGCACGTGGTACGTGCCGGCGTTGGTGTCGCGGCACTCGCGATCGCTGTCGACCGGGCGGCCGTACGAGTCGAGCTTGATGCCGCCGCCATCCGGCGTGGAGTTGTGCTTGTTGCACCGCAGGCTGACGAACTTGGTGGTGGTCGAGTTGTGCACCAGCGACGCGAGGGCCTTGAGGTCCTGCACTTCGAAGGTCACCCCGTTGCGGGTGACGGCGCGCTTCGGCTCGGGAAACAGAATCGAAGCCGGAGCCCACGCGTGGCAGATGCCCCACCAGGTCGCGACGCAGCGGCCTTCTTCTTTGCCCGGGCGCTTCGCACAGGTCTCCCCCAGAAAGGCGTCGCACTCCGTCGTCTCGCGGCAGGTCTTGGAGACCGACTCGATGCCGTGGGTGCGCGAGACCGCGTCTTCCACGTTCGTGCCGCCGAACGCCTTCTCGTACTTGAGCGACGGCGAATCAGACTGCGCGCCGGCCCAGCGGTGGTTGATGTTGTCTTCGTACGTGGGCCAGTAGCTGCCCGCCCACGGAATGTTGGCGGCCTCGCCTGCGAGCGGCAGCGCGTCGAAGTTCAGCTGCAGGTTCGCGCTGAAGAGCGACGGGCTGTCTTGCGAAGCCCACGCTTCGGCGGACTTCACGATCTCAGGTGTCTCGAGCTCTTCGCCCTCGATGAAAGCGACCTGCCCGCCACAACCTGCGATGAGAATCAGAGCCAACCATTTGAAATTGCGCACGTTGTCGCCTCGGGAGATGCCGGGAAATTGACTTCTTCCGACACAGACACTCACCGACCTACATGTGCGCACAAATGAGAGCAAGCCCGCGCGAACGCGTACGTGCGAAAGCACGACTTCTACGTCATACCCCGATGTGAGCCCGCCAGAGGCCCTTGAACGCAGTGGAGATCGCCGCATCGGCTTCGACCGCGCGAACCAACGCGTCGACCCACGGAGCGATCACTGGATCGATCGCCGTCTTCCTCGGCGTGAGCCAGGCATCGGGCAGCTCGTCGTTGCGCGGCGCGAAGACCATGGGCAACACGTCGTAGAGGGGCGCGAGCGTGGCGCGGCCTGCGTCATCGAACAGCAGCGCGTAGTTTCCGAGGTGCGCGTCGTTGTTGCCGATCGCCGCGGAGAACGCGTGCACTCGCACACACGTCTCCACTGACGCAGCGTCGACGAGGCCTTCAGCATGGAGGCGCGCCATGACCTCAGGCGCCGACAGCGCGACGTCGCCAAAGCGATCCATGGACAGCCAATAGAGCGTTCCAACACCGACGCGACCACGATGACCGAGTCGGTCGAATCGATTCACGAACAGAATGGTGCGGTCGAGGTTTTCAGTCGGACGTCTGACGACCTCGGTCATCGAGACCGCAGAATCCACGCCCACCTTCCGAAGTGACTGCCCGCATAAGGCTTCCATGCGAAGGAGGTCACTCCATCGTTGTCCTTGTGGCGATGATGCCGGCGGGGCGAACTTCGCGATCAGGTTTGAGTAGAGAACCTTCGGGCGCTCGCCACCCAGCGACGAAGGGCCTGTGGCGAGCACCGAGTCACGCATCGCCTCCTCGAATGCTTGAGAGAAGTCAGTGAATGCGAAATCACCCTGATCGAAAGCCGCGACGGATTCTTTGCCAATCAGAAGGTTGCCTGCGAGGTGACCTCCCGCCAGCGTCAAGGCACGAAGAACATCACTCGACGTCCAGTCTCGTGGGTTCTCCGGCAACCGAAGCCCGGGCATGCGGGACTGAATGCGCCGGCCCAGATACCCCGAGGGGCACATGTCCCAGAAGATCCACGGGAGCTCGCCTTCGAGTCGATGCCGCCCAGGACCCAGAAACGGAAAGCCCTCGCGCTCGAGTTCGAGCGTGCGCTCCTCATGAAGCCACTGCCCCAGCCGCTCGACCTGGCCGTCGCGGGTGACCCGCGAGATGGAGATGGGCGCGCTCATGAGACTCATGCTGTCGCCGGACGCCACGAGAGTCCACCCTCTGAAACGACTCGAGCGGGAACCCGACAACTCGAGTTCCCGCCCGAAGAGTGAAATCAGCCCATCAACTGATCAGCCGTTGAAGAGGATGCTCGCGACGACGACCCAGATGCCGAAGCCGATGGCGCCCAGACCGAGCATGCCCTGCTTGGGGCTGAGCTTGGCGAGCGTCTCGTCCATCTTCGCCTGCGCCTGGGGGTTCTTGATGAACGTCTTGAGCGTACCGATGCCGAGGATCAAACCGAGCGCAGCCTGGAAGACCGAGCCGACCATCCACGAGATCCAGAAGATGGGCCACGTGCTGAGAACGCCGATGCTCAGAATCGCCGAGATGATTCCCCAGATGCCGCCGAGACAGGACACCGCACCAATCCATCCCTGGTAGGGGGTGAGCTTGGCGATCATGTCCTTCGCATCGGGACGCTTCGCGATGATGAGACTGGGAACCGCCAGAACGCCCAACAACACCAGCCAGATGCCTGAAAACATGTGAAACCCCCTGAGAAGAGTGGATGACGAAAAGACAGCGGAGCGACGGAGCGGCACCCTACTTGGGGCCGACCGAACGGCTGAGTACTTTTCGTAACCATCAGTTCACGTTTTCCTCGATGAGGCGTTTTTGTCGCCTCACTTCATCGAATTGATGCCGGTGAGCGGCGCCTTCATGGCAGGCACGTGATCAAGATCGACTCCGGGGCCGTGCAGTTCTCCACCCCGATGGCCGAGTGGGGACAGTTGAGCAACGTCGACTCGGTTCCGGCGCAGACCACGTCGTCGAGCAGGAAGACGTCGGTGATGCCGGTGGTGGTGGCCCAGGAGACCGCGTCGCTGAAGCCGAGATCGCGGCAGACCACGCGCGCGCCGTTCTGCGTGAAGCTGTCGTCGCAGACCGGGCCCCAACCTCCGTTCGCGAAGACCTCCAGCCGGCCGGCCACCATGCTGCTGCCCGAGGGGATCAACCGCACCCGCCCGTTGTCGAGGCTGCCCCCGCCCCCGCCGGTGCCCACCGTCTTGGTGCATTGACCGGTCGCGCAAGTCGTCTGCGGGCAGACGTTGCCGCAGGCGCCGCAGCTCGACGACGAGGTGTTCAGGTTCACGCACGCGCTGCCGCACACCGATGCGTTCACAGCGCAGGTGCTGCCGAAGAGCGGGGGCGCGAGGCTCCAATCGGCAGCGGTGTGGCTGTCGGCCAGCAGCACGTTGCGCTGCAGCACCTCGGCCGTGTCGGAGGGATTGGGCGTGTTGACGCCCGACCAGGTGGTGCCCGTGGGCGGCGCGGTGACCGACGGTCCCGTGCGCACGAAGTCGACGCCGGTGCTCGAGGGCGACTTGAGGGCCACCGCGATCTCCGTCGACCAGTTGATCGCCTTGTTCATGAAGACGGTGTTCGGGCTGTTGGTGCCCGAGCCCTCCACGAACGAGACGTAGCCGCCCGAAGCGACCGTGGTGCCGATGGGGATGCTGTACGAATCGAAGCCCGCCTCGGTGGTCCACTCCAGCGAGTGGAGATCGAGCGAGGTGCTGGTCGCCGTGCCGTTGTGCAGCTCGATGCGCTCAGGAGAAACGTTGGAGAGCCGCGAGATGACGATGAACCCCACGCTGCCGCAGGTGCCGCCCACGCAGGCTTGAGGTGCGGCGCAGACCACGCCACACGCGCCGCAGCTCGCCGGGTTGGTGCTCAGGTTGACGCAGCGGCCGTTGCACAACGAGAGGCCCGCCTGGCAGGCGAAGCCCGCGGTGCTGGGGTTGAAGGTGAGCCAGTTGAGCGCGTCGTCGGTGTCCAGCACGTCGAGCTTGCGGTGCAGCGAGAGGTCAGCGCTGGAGACGGGTGGATAGCTGGGCCCGACGCCGAACCAGGTGAGGCCCGCGGGCGGCAGCGCGCTGGAGGCGCCGAAACGCACGAAGTCGAGGGGCGTGGTGCCATCGAAGAGCGTGACGTTCGAAGTGTCGTTGAACGAGCCCGCGGGCGGCGCCATGCCCGAGTAGGTGGTCGAGTTGTCGTCCACGCCCACGCCTGCGTAGAGCACCAGGAACTGCCCGGGCTGCAGCACCCGGCCCATGGGGAAGGTGAAGAGGAAGGTGCTCGTGTTGGCCACCTGCACCCGGTACCCCGACAGCGGCACGGGGCTGTTGCCGGGGTTGTAGAGCTCGACCATCGGCATCGGGTCGAGGCGGTACTCCGAGATCAGCAGCGTGCCGCCGCCGGCCACACACTTGCCGGTGCGGCAGACCTGGCTGGCAGCGCAGGCGTTGCTGCAGGCACCGCAGTTCGCGCGATCGTTCTCGATGTCGATGCACGCGTCGCCGCAGAGGCTGGGCCGCGCGCAGTAACGCAGCGGAGAGGCGTTGGGTGACAGGCCCCAGTCGGCAGCCGAATCGCTGTCGGGGGCGAAGAGATCGCGCACCAACGACTGCGAGGTGGCGACGGTGGGGCTGATGGTATTCGCGCCGACCCAGGTGGTGCCGGTCGGCGGGGGGACCATCGAGTTGCCGGTGCGCACGAAGTCGACGCCGCTGCCGCCCGCGTTCAACAGCCGCAGGGCGAAATCGGTGGTGCGCAAGGGCACCGCGACCGTGGAGAGGAAACCCGCGTCGATGGAGCCCGCGCCGAAGATGACGAAGCCCTGAGGCTGCAGATCGTAGGAAGGAATCGCCAACGCGCCCGAGCCCGCATCGCCCAGGGTGTACTGCAGCGAGTAGCCCTGCAGGTTCACCGGCGTCGTGCCGCCGTTGAAGACTTCGATGGTGGCGAGGCCGGGGTTCACTTCGGAGAACACCACGCCGCTGATGGAGCCGTTGGTGCACACGCCGGCCTGACAGATTTGCGAACTGCCGCACGCGCGCCCGCAGAGGTCGCAGTTGGCGGCGTCGATGCGCACGTCGACACAGCGGCCGTTGCAGGAGGTCAGCCCGTTGGTGCACGTGCTCCCACCACCGCCCGTTCCACCGCCCGTCACGCCGCCACCCGTGCCGCCGCCCGTGGAGCCGCCGCCCGTACCGCCGCCGGTGACGCCACCTCCCGTACCGCCGCCCGTCGAGCCGCCGCCGGCACCGCCACCGACCGAGCCGCCGCCGGTTCCACCACCGATGTCACCGCCGCCCGTTCCGCCGCCAGAACCCCCACCCACCGAACCGCCGCCAGAGCCGCCGCCGGTTCCACCGATGACCACGCATGCGCCGTTGGTGCAGCGCTCGCTCACCGTGCACACGGCGCAGACCTGGCCACCGAGACCGCACGCTGCGGGGCTCGACGCGGAAGCCGCCGCCGAGACGCAGCTGCCGCCGGAGAGACAGCCAGTGCACTCCGGTTTGGGAGTGGGAGGCGTACAACTCACGAGGGCGCTGCAGGAGAGGGCGCTGATCAGAAGCGCAAGACGAGGTGACATGCCCTCAGTCGTGCACGAGTTGCCCTTCTGTTCAACTTACTGCTCTCCCTCTCCCCCCCGGGGAGAGGGTCGGGGTGAGGGTGTTCGGAACATGTGCCCTTGACCTGAGCAGTTTGCGATCATGGCGGCGATGACGACGTTGTGGATCATCAGGCACGGCGAGACCGACTGGAACGTTGCGGGACGGCTACAGGGTCAGCTCGAGGTGCCGCTCAACGAAAAGGGCCGCGAGCAGGCGCAGCGCCTGGGAGCGCGGCTGGCGCTCGAGCATGCGGCCACGCCGTTCTCTGCGTTGTTCACCAGTGATCTCGGCCGGGCGCGCGAGACGGCGTCAGCCATCAAGCTGGGGCTGCCGTTGCTCGAGCGAAAGGGTCTGCGAGAACGGCACTTCGGGGTGCTGTCGGAGCTCACGCTGCCGGAAGCCGAAGTGCGGCATCCCGAGCTGTTTGCGCGGCTGCGGGTTCGGGATCCCGACTTCGTTCCCGAGGGCGGTGAGAGCCTGTCGCAAATGTACGAACGAGCCATCGCAGCGCTGCGAGAGATCGCCAGGGCCTGGCCTGATCAACATGTGCTCGTGGTCACCCATGGAGGCGTGCTCGACAGCGCCTGGCGCGCGGCCCGAAAGCTCCCACTGAACGTGAAGAGAGATCACGAACTCTTCAACGCGAGCATCAACCGGGTCCGAGTGGTGGATGATCAGTTCGAGTTGGCGGGCTGGGCAGACATCGCCCACCTGTCTCCCTCTCCCTTCGGGAGAGGGTCGGGGTGAGGGCGGAACGGGTGGACATCATCGGCTCGACGGAACCGCGAAGCCGGCGCTGAGTACAATCCGAGAGAAGATCAGCCGAAGAAGCGCGTGAGGAAGGGCGCGGTTCGACTCTTCCGATTCTTCGACACCTCGGCAGGTGTCCCCGCTGCGACGATCTGCCCGCCTTCGGCACCCGCCCCCGGGCCCATGTCGATGACCCAGTCGCTGCTCGCGACCACGCGCATCTCGTGCTCGACCACCACCACCGTATTCCCCTCATCCACCAACCCGTGCAGCTGCTTGAGCAGCTTGTCCGTGTCCGACGGATGCAACCCAGTGGTCGGTTCATCGAGCACGTAGAGCGCATCACCCCGCTGGGCGCGCTGCAACTCGGTGGCGAGCTTGATGCGCTGCGCTTCACCACCCGACAGCTCGGTCGCCGGTTGACCCAGGCGCAGGTACCCAAGGCCGATCTCCTGCAGCAGCGTGAGCGGCCTGAGCACCTGCGCGTCTTCGGCAAAGAACACGCATGCCTCGTCGACCGTCATCGCCAGCACCTCGGCGATGTTCTTCTCGCGGTACGTCACCTGGAGCGTCTGCTCATTGAAGCGAGTCCCGTGACACGCAGGGCACGGCGCGTAGACGCTGGGCATGAAGAGCATCTCCACGCTGACGAAACCTTCGCCCTCGCACCGCGCACACCGGCCCTTGGGCACGTTGAACGAGAAGCGCCCCGCGTCGAAACGATGGGCCTTTGCTGACTTGGTGTCGGCAAACCGTTTGCGCACGTGATCGAACAACCCGGTGTAGGTGGCCAGGTTCGAGCGCGGCGTGCGACCGATGGGCTTTTGATCGACGCGCACCAGTCGCGCCAGGCCTTCAGCACCCCCTGCGAGCCGCCCGCGAATCGCCGCTTTCGGCTCGTCGGAGTCTTCTTCCTCTTCGACCGGAACTTCGTGACCCAGCTGAGAAGAGACGAGCTCGATCAACGCCTGGCTCACCAGACTCGACTTGCCCGAGCCGCTCACGCCGGTCACCGAACACAGACATCCGATCGGAAACGCCGCGTCGAGCTCGTTCAAGTTGTTGCGGGTGATGCCCGTGAGCGTGAGCCAACCCTTCGGCGCGCGCACCTCCCGCTGCTGCCTGACCGGAGGCGCGAAGAGGTGCCGCGCGGTGTGCGACTCCTTCACGTCGCGCAGCCCTTCAGGCGGCCCGCTGTAGAGCACCCGGCCACCACGCGAGCCCGCGTCAGGACCCACCTCGACCAACCACGCCGCGTGGCGCATCACGTCGAGATCATGCTCGACCACGAAGACCGAGTTGCCTGCACGCGTGAGCGCATCGAAGGCGTCGAGCAACGAGCGGCTGTCCGCGGGGTGCAGACCCGCCGAAGGTTCATCGAGCACGTACACCACGCCGAACAGGTTCGAGCGGATCTGCGTCGCGAGCCTCAAGCGCTGCAGCTCGCCCGGTGAACACG
>JANODF010000694.1:0-9597 GCA_031412555.1 Archangium sp.
CGGTGACGACGAGCTCTTCACGCTCGAGAAGCTCATCGAGCTGTTCGACCTCGCGCACGTCGGCAAGACCAACGGCGTGTGGAACCCGGAGAAGTTGCTCTCGGTCAACCAGCACTGGATCAAGAACGGCGATCCGAAAGAGCTCGCGTGCCGGTTGCTGCCTTACATGCAGGAGGCCGGCGTCACCAACGCGGCCGACGACGATCGCCTCGTCACCGCGGTGAAGGCGTTCAGCACGCGCGCCAAGACGCTGGTGGAGATGGCCCAGTCCATCAAGCCCTACTACGCGCACGGCGTGACGCTCGACGCGGCGGCGGCGGCCAAACACCTCGATGCTGCGGGCAAGAAGATGCTCGAGGTGACGAAGGCCAAGCTGCTCGCGCTCACCGACTGGCAGGCGGCCGTGATCGACCCCATCGTCGACGTGATCGCCACCGAGACCGGCGCGAAGAAGGGCGCCATCGCGCAGCCGCTCCGCGTGGCTGTCACGGGAGGAACCACCAGCCCCGGCATCGGCGACACGCTCGCCCTGCTGGGCCGCGAAGAGACGATGCACCGCATCGACGCCGTCCTTGGAACCTGAACTTTCCGCTCCCCCCGAGCGGAGTCGAGGGGTCTGGAGCCGGATCACGCCGTTGTTCGAGGGTCTGGGCGGTGAGCCCACGGTGATCCTCTGCGGCGCGAGCGCGTTGTTGATCATCTCGCACTACCAGGGCTCGGCCGGCTTCTTCCGCACCCTGGTCGGCAACACGCTCGATCAGCACCCGTGGAACGCCACCTTCGGCCACTTCTGGTGGTTCGGCGCGAGCTTCTTTCTCTACCTGGTGATGCCGCTGCTGTTGGCGCTGGCCACCCGTGGCAGCTTCAACGAGCGCTACGGCTTTCAGCTGGGCGATTGGCGGGCCGGGTTGCTGATCACCGTGCTGTTCCTGGCGATCATGCTGCCGGCCACCTGGGTGGCGTCGACCCTGAACACCTTCAAGGGCATCTACCCGCTGGCCGGCAATGGCGCGTACCTGGTGAACCTCGGCGGGGGGAAGACCGCCATCTCGTGGACCCTCTTCTTCACCTACGAAGCGGCCTATTTCGCGTACTTCATCGCCTGGGAGTTCCTCTTCCGCGGCTGGATGGTGCACGGCGTGGTGCCGAAATGGGGCCGGGGACCGGCGATCCTGGCCCAGATGGCGCCTTTTGCGGTGATGCACCTGGGCAAGGCCGAGCTCGAGGCGCTGGGGAGCATCATCGCCGGCGTGGCCCTCGGGATCCTGAGCCTGCGCACCCGCAGTTTCTATTACGGGGCCCTCATTCACGGCGTGGTGGCAGTGTGGATGGACTGGCTCTCTGCGAAGGGCTCGTTGCTCGGCCCTTGACGGGTGGGACGGGCTTGGGTACTTGCCGCGCCGTGTGGCGTGCGCTTTCAGTGCTCGTGGTGACCCTGGGGCTGAATGCTCAGGCTGAGACTGAACTCGGGGCGATTCTTCCCGAGAATGCACGGAAGGTCGCAGAGCACCGTTACAAGTCGCCCAACGACTTCGACGGGACGATCAAGTTCTACAAAACGAAGTATCCGGACGCGACCAACAACCGGACGAAGATCGTCAACCAGCCGGGCGTGCACGCGGTTCACATTGCGAACACGTCAGGTAAAGGCGGCTGGGAAGGTCTGAACATTTACGAAGCGAACGACGAGGTTCGCATCTATGTGGTGCCCGCCAGTGGAAGTGGTGGTAGTAAAAAGTCGAAAAAGTAGCGCCCGTTCTTGGGGAATCGTCCAACGGTAGGACTCCAGACTCTGACTCTGGCTATCTAGGTTCGAATCCTAGTTCCCCAGCATCTCAAGGCCGTCCGAGGAAACTCGGGCGGCCTTTTCTTTGCGACTCCTCTTCTGCAACGACCCGCTGAGCCCGCGGAACCCAGACCCTGCCTTCGAGCGGGAAGTGGTGGCGGCGCGCGCTTTGGGAATCCCCTTCGATCTGGTCGACCACGACGCGCTCGTGGCGGGAAAACCGCCGCGGCTGCCAGCGCTTCCTCACCCCGCGCTGGTCGTCTACCGCGGCTGGATGATGAAGCCGGCGCAGTACGCCCGTTTGCATCAGACCCTGAGCGAGACCGGGAGGCAGCTGATCAACGATCCAGCGCAGTACGCGCACTGCCACCATCTGCCTCGTTCCTTCGAGCTCATCAGCGGCCACTCACCGCAGACGGCGTGGCTGCCGACTCGCAGCATGCCCCCGATGGACGAACTGATGCGGCTCCTCGCGCCGTTCGAAGATCGCCCGATCATCGTGAAGGACTACGTGAAGAGCCAGAAGCACGCGTGGAAGGAAGCCTGTTTCATTCCTTGCGCCAGCGATCGGCCGCGCGTCGAACGCGTGGTGCGGCGCTTCGTCGAGCTTCAAGCCGAGAGCCTGGAGGAGGGTCTCGTGTTCCGGGAGTTCGTCGAGCTCGCCCGCGTGGGAACACACCCGAAGAGCGGTATGCCCCTCTCGCGCGAGTTCCGGCTGTTCTTCCTCGATGGCGCGCCCGTCTTCAGCACGCGGTACTGGGATGAGGCGGAGTACGAGAACGAGAGCGCCCTCCCAGGCTGGATTGAGGCGGTCGGCCATCAGGTGCAGAGCCGCTTCTTCACCATGGATCTGGCGAGGACCACCTCGGGCGAGTGGCTGATCGTCGAGCTCGGCGACGGCCAGGTCTCGGGGATTCCCGATGCGGCCGACCCCTCCGCATTCTTCCAGGCGGTTTTCTTGCGGCCCGTCGCAGGTGCTTCAGGCTTGTCGCATGCGAAAGCCCGAACGCCGCAGTCACCGCAGTGAGAAGGCTCACCTGGCGCTGAACCTGTTCCTCGAGTCGCTCCGGAAGTCGGAAGGCATCGAGGCCCTGGCGGTCACCACCGAAGACGGCTTTCTCGTCGCGGGCGTTGGCGAGACCGACGTGGAGTGGATGGGCGCGCTCGGCGCCTCGTCACGCCGCGCCACGCTCAAGTGGGAAGAGCGCACCCTGCACGTGCAGCGCGTCGAGGTGAACCGCGTGCCCATGTTCGTGACCTCAGCTGGCAGGGCCGCGAAGGCCGCCTCGCTGAAGGCGGGGTTCGAACGCATCCTCGCGTCTTGACCTGAACAGGCATTCAGTCCGAAGCTGCGGCCCATGAAGCCGCAAGCGATCGCCAATCCGCCCAATCCGTGGGCGACCACCGAGGTCGAGTACCTCGAAGAAGTGCCTTTGGCGAAGGTCGAGTTGTTTGACGACCACAGCCAGACCATCGTGGCGAAGAACGACAGCCCTGACGTGGGGTTCAACTACTCGGTGAACCCGTACCGCGGCTGCAATCACGCCTGCGCTTACTGCTTTGCCCGCCCCTCTCATGAGTACCTCTCGTGGGGCGCGGGCACCGACTTCGACACCAAGATCGTGGTGAAGCGCGAAGCGGCGCGGTTGCTGCGCCTGCAGTTCGACCGCCCCTCGTGGAAAGGTGACCTGGTGATGTTCTCGGGCGTCACCGATTGTTACCAGCCGACAGAGGCCGCGCTGCGCCTGACTCGGAGCTGCCTCGAGGTCTGCGCCGAGTACCGCAACCCCGTGGCGATCATCACCAAGGCGCCGTTGATCGAGCGCGATCTCGACGTGTTGTGGCAGCTCCACCGCGACGCGTCGGTGCACGTTTCGATCAGCATTCCCATCTGGGATCCCGATCTCGCGCGGGCGATCGAGCCGGGCGTGGCCACTCCGAAGCGGCGCATTCAGACGATCGAGCGGCTCGCCAAGGCGGGCATCCCAGTGGGCGTGATGGTGGCGCCGATCATTCCCGGCGCGTCCGATGAAGGCATGGCGAAGGTGCTCGAGGCCGCGCGCAACGCGGGCGCGACTTCGGCGGGCTACGTGTTGCTGCGGCTGCCAGGCAGCGTGAAGGACGTGTTCGAGTCGCGCATCAAGGCCGCCCTGCCCCTTCGCGCCGAGAAGATCCTCCACCGCGTTCGCGAGACGCGAGGCGGCAAGCTCTACGATCACCGCTTCGGCGTGCGCGGCCGCGGCGAAGGCCCGTACGCCGATGCGATCGAGCAGGTGTTCGACTCGTGCGTGAAGCGGCTGGGGTTCAACAACGACGAGCGCTGGGCCGAACATCCCGCGACGTTCCGCAGGCCGCCGCGCGTCGAGCCGCAGATGGCTCTGTTCTAGAAATCAGCCCGCCGTTTTTGCGTATGGTGCCGCACGGAGGTCACACACCATGGGCATTCTGAGCTGGATCATTCTGGGCGGTCTCGCGGGCTGGGTGGCGAGCATGTTCGCGGGCAACAACGCGCGGCAGGGCCTGATCGGCAACATCATCGTGGGCATCGTCGGCGCGTTCGTCGGCGGCTTCGTCTTCAACTTCTTTGGCGGCGTCGGCGTGACCGGGTTCAATTTGTACAGCTTCGGGGTCGCCTTCGTCGGCGCGGTGATCACGTTGTTCTTGAAGAAGGCGTTGTTTGGGAGGGCTTGACCAAACCCTCACCCCAACCCTCTCCCAAAGGGAGAGGGAGGCTCAGCCTCGCAGCGACTTGAGCGACTCGCGGAACAGCAACTCGAACGGAGCCTCAGCCCCGGCTCGCTCTTCTGCCAACTGCGCCGCTTGCTCGGCCTGCGCTTCCTTGTAGCCGAGGTTCACCAGCGCACTGATGAGGTCGCTGCTGGTGGACGCGGGCTTCGAGCTCTTGCCCTTCGCCGCCGGCACGCCGTCGAGCACCAGGAGCTTCACCTTCTCCTTGAGCTCCAGCACCAGGCGCTCCGCGGTCTTCTTCCCTACCCCGTGGATCTTGGTGAGCCGCGCCACGTCGCCCTTGGCGATGGCAGCGGTCAGTTCGGCCACCTCGAGACCTGAGAGCACGTTGATCGCGAGCTTGGGCCCCACGTGGCTCACCGAGGTCAACAGGAGGAAGAGCTCCTCCTCAGGCCGGCTCGAGAACCCATAGAGATCGAGCGCGTCTTCACGCACCACCGTGCGGATGCGCAACGTCACCGGCTGGCCGACTTCGGGCAACCGCGCGAGGGAGAGGATGGACAGGGCCACCCGGTAGCCGACGCCGTTCACGTCGACGATGACCTCGGTGACGTCCTTCTCCAGCACCAGGCCTTTGAGAAAAGCGATCATGAAGCGGAGCCGATAGCAGCGGAACGCTGCACGAGACAGACCGGAGCGCAGCGGAGGACTGGCCGAGGCGAGGCGACCCAGATCACGGAACTGCCCTCACCACCGCGGGCTTGAGCCGCGAGAGAAATGTACTTCCAGCGGCGACTTTCCCACCGGTCACCCGGGGCATTCGCAGCTGGTTGACGTGACACAGCGCCACCGCCAACGCGTCGTAGGCGTCTTCGCGCTCGAGCGGCTCGGTGAGCTGGAGCAAGCGCTCCACCATGCGCGCGACGGCGTCTTTCGAATCATTCCCACCCGCGCCCACGGCCTTCTTCACGCGCGCCGGCGCGTACTCGTGCACCTCGAGCCCGGACTGGGCGGCGAGCAGCAACGCCACGCCCCGCGCGTGCCCCAGGATCAACGCGCTGCGGGCGTTCTTGTGGGTGAACACGCCTTCCACCGCGACCGCGTCGGGCTTGAAGACTCTCACCACCTCCTGCAGGTCACTGAAGATCGTGCCGAGCCGCTGATGGAGCGGCGCCTTCAAGTCGGCTCGCACCACGCCGCTGCCGATGTGGACCGCCTTGTTCGAGCGCCATGCCACGAGCCCGTAGCCCAGGTAACGACTGCCGGGATCGATGCCGAGTACGAGCATGGGGTGAACAGATGTTTACCCCCCGCCGAGGTGGGACTCCACATTTGAGACGAGCGCCCTCACCCTGACCCTCTCCCGAAGGGAGAGGGGACTCAAAAATCAGCGCTTGAGGAGCGCTCGCGCCTCGTCGACGTGCGCGCCGTTGGGCTCGAGCTCCAAGTACTTCTCCAGCGCCGCACGGCCCTGATCCTTCTCGTTCGCGTCGAAGTGCAGCGACGCCAGGAGGATCTGCACGCGGCCGTTCTTCGGGTCGAGCTCCAGCACCTTCTCTGCCGCCGCCTTCGCACCGGCCGAGTCCACCGCGTCGTACTTCGCCATCGCCATCAGGTTCCATGCAGTGACCGACTTCGGATCGTCGGTGACCACCTGCTCCAACACGCTGATGGCCTTCTTGTACTGCCCCGCGTTGTAGAGCGTGGTGGCCTCGGCGAGGTTCTCAGACACGTCGATGGCGGCCACTGGCTCTTCGATCACCGGCTCAGGCGCGACGACCACGGGCTCCGGCACCACCTCCGGAGCGACCACCACCACCGGAGCCACCGGCGCGGCGTCGACCACCACGGGCGCCACGCGCTGACCTTCGATGAGCAGCGCCAACCCGATGATCGCCAGCCCGCCGACCACGAAGGGCCAGACCTGACGTTCACGCTTCGGCTCAGGAGCCAGCTGGTCTTCTTCCACCGGCTGCTCGAAGAACGAAGCCTCGGCCGCGACCTCGACGGTCGGAGCGGAGTTGAGCATCGGCGCCGGCGCGGGCACCTCGACCACCGGCGTCATCCACGGCGTCTCGATGCGAGCCTGGCGGCCGCGCGCTTCATTCTTGTGCGCCGCGAGCTCGGCTTCGAGCTCAGCCTCTGCGCCGGCCGCGAGCATCGAATTCAGATCGTCCTCGATCTCCGCCACGGGCCGGGCATCAGCAGCCGCCAGGAGCGCCGCTTCCATCGCCGTGTCAGCCCCTACCACGTGCTGCGTATCGGCGAACTTCTGCGCTGCGGCAGCTTCGGGCGAGACCTGCTTCGCTTCGACCCGCATCGGGGTCTGGAACGCATCCAGCTGGCGCGCGAGCTCAGGGGCGAGGCCGGCTGCGAGGCCCGGGGGAATCGGAGCGGTCGTCCAACCACCGTTCGGATCCGCGAGGTCCAATTCCGAGCCGAGCGCCGAAGGCGAGAACCAGTCTTGATCCTCGGTCGCCGGGTTCTCTTCGCTGCGAATCTCGGCCGTGCCCGCGAACAGCTGCTGCATCAGCTCCTCGGCCTCTGCTGCGCGGGGCTCGAAGAGACGGGGCATCGGCCGGGGCTCGATGAGCTCGGTCTTCGAATCACGCGCGTGGCCCAGCACGCCCATCAGGTAGAGCCGGGTCGCCACTTCGAGCGTCAGCGTCTCGTTGAGCGAGCTGTCGACGAGCACCTGCTCCATCGAGCGGAAACCGTCGAACAGCTGCACGATGCGGTTCACCTCGTCGGGCATCGCCTTGAGACCGGTGGCCAGGCGAGCGAAGTCGACGGTGAGCCGGGCATCGAGCGGCAGGCTGCGCTGCATCACGCGCGACCACTTCTGCAGGCGGGGCATCACCAGATCGACCAGCTCACGCAGGCCGCACTGCAGCTCTGCGAAGCCATCGATGGGCTCGGTGATCAGCTCGTAGCTCGCAGAGGTCAGGGCGAGCGCACGCACCAACGCGTCGACCGTGCCGCCGCGCGCATCGAAGCGGGCGTCGATGACTTTGCCCGAGCGGAAACGCACCTCGGCGCGGCCCTCGACGAGCAGCAGCCGGCCCGAACGCGGGCACGACAACAACGCGCGGAGCAACTGCGCGGGGGGCAGCTGCTTCGAGTCGAACACCAACCGGCCGCCGGCGTGTTTCGCCAGCTCGACCCGCACCAACGCCGCCACGTCGCGGGCATACGCAGGCTTCTGAATGAAGTCGTCCACCCCCACCACGTCGGCCAGCGCCTCGACGTTTTGATCGTCGGCCCGCGCGAGCAGCAGCACCGGGATCTTCGCGAGCCGTTCGTCGCCGCGCACTTCCGCGACGAAGGAGAAGCCATCTTCACCGTTGAGATCCGACTCCAGGATGATCACGTCGGGCGGGCGGCCCTGCAGCAGCGTGAGACCGAGCTTCGCGGTCGCGGCGCTCCAGACCTCGAAACCATCACGGCCCATCGCCACTTCGAGCACCGAACGCGTCGACTCGTCGGGATCGATCACCAACACCAACGGCTTGCGGCCAGGCGTGAGCGGAGTCGATGCGTCGGAGGTCAGCGTGCTGTGCGTGACGGTATGAGCCATGCGCACTGCATACCCTGTGAAGCCACATCGCCACAAACGGCCAACAGCCTGAATTCAGGGCAGTTCAATGGCGTGTTCGGCCCGACGCTCGAGGTTCGGGAGCGCCGCGACGCCGAACTCGGTCAGCAGCGTGTGACCGAGCAGCTGCAGATCTTCAGGAGAGATCTCCTCGAAGTGCAGCACCCAGCCGCGCTGCCCCTGATTGGAAGCGGTGCACTGGGCCTTGAGCATCTGCGGCCGCAGCGGGAGCGAGAGATACAGGGTTACCTCTTCGGTGAACGGGCTGGTGCAGGTCGCCGGCAACAAGGCGCCGCGCACGGACAGTTCGATGCCGCGCCCCAGAGTGGAGCAGCCTTTCGAAACCACGAACCAATCGACGTCGAGGTGGAACCGCGGGTACCGCCGTCCCTGAACCGTCGCTGCGTTCTTCCGCGTCGAAGTGGCCATGCGACAAGGCTGTAGCCACCATCGGGATCGGTCAAAAAAATGACCCGATTTCGGGGCGGTGGAAAACTTCGGAGAGCCGACGCCTACAGGTACGTTGCGCCTCGATGATCACCACTGTCCTGCTGACGCTGATCGCGGGCGCAGAGCCGGCGCTCCCTGCTGAGAACTCGAACACCCGCGTGACGGGTGGCGTGCTGGCGCCTGCGTCGTTGCCCGCGGGCACCAACGCGCTCTACGGCTTCGTGGGCGCTCCCGAGGTCGGCGTGGGCTACCGCCAGGGCTTCGGCTTCATCGAGTTGGAAGCGCGTGGCGTGTTCAACATCTTCGAAGTCTCGATTCTCGCGGAGGTGGGGCTCAAGTTCGCCGTGTTCCAGGCCGACAAGTTCCGCCTCGCGCCCACGGTGGCGCTGGGCCTCGAGCTCAACAGCGGCGCGCGCTACTTCGATCGGTTCAACTTCGGCTTCCTCGGCCTGCGCCCACGCATCGGAGCGAACGCTTCGTACGCGTTCACCGAGACGATCTCAGGCGTCGCACAGCTCGAGCTGCCGGTTTCGATTGCCCTGACCGTGCAGGGGTTTCAGGTCACCCCGCTGCTGGGCGCAGGCGCCGAGTTTCACCTCGGTGGGAGCTTCTCGCTCCTGCTCACTGGTCACATCGGCTTCGACGCGACCCGTGAGCCGCTCGGCGTCACGCAGTACCGGCCGGCATGGGCTGCCCGGCTCGGCATCGGCTACCGGCTGTTTTAGAAAATCCCGCGCAAGAACGAGACCTGAACGCCCATCGACGTGCCGGCCGCACTCGGCGCGAGGATCGGTGCTGCGGTCGGCGGTGCGAAGGCGACGCCGATGCTCTTGTGCGGGTCACCGATCACGCCGAAGTTCTGCAGCTTGGGCTGCTTGAACAGATTGATCGCCGCCATCTGCAGCAGCGGAACGATGCCGATCGCTCCAATCATCAGCCAGGCCACGCTGCCACCGTTGGGCACCCCACCACTCGCCTGCCCCGTGGGAAGCCAGCCAGTCGCGTAGAAGATGCCCAGCACGGCGCCCTGACCTGCGAGGCCGACCAGCGCGGGGATCCACATCTCAGACTGGTAGTG
>JANODF010000695.1:0-3756 GCA_031412555.1 Archangium sp.
ATCGGGCGCGGGTGATCATCGACTCCTGCAAGGAGGTGGGCCGGCCCATCTTCTTCTCGCTGCTGCTGATCACCGTCAGCTTCCTGCCCATCTTCACGCTCGCGGGGCAGGCGGGCCGCCTCTTCCGCCCGCTGGCGTACACGAAGACCTTCGCGATGTTCGCCGCGGCGATCCTCTCCATCACGCTCGCGCCACCGCTGATGGTGCTTCTGCTCAAGGGGCGCTTTCGGAAGGAGTCGGAGAACCCCGTCAACAGAGTGTTGGGAAGGGTCTACCGGCCCATCGTCACCTTCGTGGTGCGGCGGCGGATCTGGGTGGTCGCGGCTGCGGCGCTGATCATGGCCGGCACGGTGCCGTTCTTCATGCGGCTCGGCTCTGAGTTCATGCCGCCGCTGGATGAGGGATCGCTGTTGATCATGCCCACCACGTTCCCCGGCATCTCCATCGAGGAAGCAAGGCGCGCGTTGATCGCGCAGGACCGAATCATCATGGGCTTCGAGGAGGTAGCCTCGGTGCACGGCAAGGCGGGCCGCGCCGAGACCCCGACGGATCCAGCGCAGCTCGACATGATCGAGACGGTGGTCGCGCTCAAGCCGAAGGATCAATGGCCCCTGCTCGAGCGCGAGCGCTGGTTCAGTAGTGGGCCTCAGTGGCTCAAGCCACCGCTGCGACTGCTCTGGCCCGAGCAGAAGCGCCGAACGCTCACGGAGCTCTCGCGCGATCTCGACACCGCCCTGCAGATGCCGGGCTTCCAGATGGCCATCGCGCCTCCCATCCGCACGCGCATCGACATGTTGACCACCGGGGTGCGCACGCCGGTGGGCATCAAGGTGTTCGGCCAGAACCTCCAGGAGATCGAGCGGGTCAGCCTCGAGTTGGAGGGCATGCTGCGCGACGTCCCGGGCACGCGGAGCACCTTCGCGGAGCGGCAGACCGGCCGCGAGTACATCGACATCGTGCCGGATCGCGACGCGATCGCTCGCTATGGGCTGACCGTTCGGGACGTCAACGACGTGGTGGAAGCCGCGATCGGGGGCATGACGGTCTCGACGGTGATCGCCGGGCGTTCGCGCTTCTCGGTCAACGTGCGCTACGGCGCCGGGTATCGCGCAGACCCGGAGGCGCTGCGGACGATTCTCATTCCGGTGCAGACCAGCGAGTCAGCGCTGAGCCTCGAGACCACCGGTGGCGCGGGGGTTTCTGCGATGCCGGCTTCGAGCCCGTCTGGAGGGAGCGGAGCCACCGGCATGGGCGGCGCAATGGGAGGTGGTTCAGCGGACAGGTCGGCAGGCGGGATGGGCACGCCCCCTGCCGTTCCTGGAATGGCGGGTGGACTGACCGACGCGGCCGAGCGATGGCGTCAACCCGGAGCAGCCGTACCGCTGGGGACCCTCGCCGACGTACGCGTGGTGACAGGCCCGCCGATGATCAAAGACGAGAACGGCGTGCTGGTCGGCTACGTCTTTGCGGACATCGACTCGTCGAAGCGCGACCTGGGTGGCTGGGTCAAAGACGCGAAGGCGCTGGTGGCCGGCCGCCTCACCCTTCCCTCCGGCTACCGGCTCCAGTGGACGGGTCAGTACGAGTTCATGGCCCAGATGGAAGCGCGGATGCGCGTCGTCCTCCCGCTCACGCTCGCGTTGGTGATCGTCCTGCTCTACCTCTCGCTGCGGGGCTGGCAGCAGACGGCGCTGGTGCTGCTCAGTCTCCCGTTCGCGCTGGCGGGCAGCGTGTGGCTGCTCGCCGCCATGTCCTACAACCTGTCCACCGCGGTGTGGGTCGGGCTCATCGCCGTCGCGGGCGTCGCCGCTGAGACCGGCATCGTGATGATCGTCTATCTCGATCAATCCTTTGAGCGGTACCGCAGCGAGGGGCGTTTGCTGAGCCCCGAAGACGTCGACGCGGCAGTGATCGAAGGCGCTTCCTTGCGGCTCCGGCCGTTGCTGATGACGGTGGCGACCACCGTGCTCGGCCTGATGCCATTGCTCTGGGAGAGCGGCGTGGGCGCTGACATCTCCGCCCGCACCGCCGCACCCGTGGTGGGTGGGTTGTGGTCCTGCATGCTGCTCACGTTGCTCGTGTTACCCGCCGCGTACACGCTGTGGCGGCGTCGGCAGCTTCGCGTTGGCCAACTCTCCCCCGTCGTGAAGGAAGCCAGCGCGTCGCACTGATCTTCCATCACGCGCGGGTAAAGAGCCGGCGCACGATCAGCGGGAGTGCACCTCCGATGAAGCCGGCGCCAAGACCGATGACCCCCGAGTAGCCGATGCACGAGCACCCCATCGCGCCCGTGAGGAGCGAGATGGCGGAGGCGCCAGCCCAGAAGCGCCAGTCCAGGCCGCGCCGCGTTGCGATCCACGACACCACCAAGCCAGCGACGATGCCGCCGGTGATGCAGGCCGGCAGGCACCAGGTCGAGCAATGTCCTCCCGAGCAGGCATGGCCTCGATTGGCCATCAGTGCGCACGCGAGGGGGATCATTCCAGCCAACAGCCCTGGCAGCACCGCCCGGTGCACGGTGCGACCGCGCCAAAGCAAGAAGGCCCCGGAGAGAAAGAGCAGCGTGCCGAAGAAGATCGCAGAGCTCGGTCTGCGCCCCAGTGCCGCGGCGACCCCGACCAGAAGAAGCGCGGGCGCAAAGGCCAGCAGGCTCCGGCCGGCGCGCACCAGCTCGTAGCGGAGGCGTGCTTTTCGCTCCAAGCCGTCGAGGTCAATCGAGTCCATAAATCCTCCTGAAGGTATCGCGCAGCCGGGTCAGGGCTCTCTCTCTCCGCTTGCGGAACGTCGCTCCCTTTTCAGCAGAAGCGGTCTCCCAGTAGGTCGAAACCAGCGTCTGTTGGTCCGCCTCTGACAGCGTGCCCATCGCATGCATCGCCGCTTCGACCAGGAGGTGCTGCTCGACTTCCTCTGTGGCCGCCCCTCCGTCGCTGAGCGAAACCTCGGCCGAGCTCTCCTTGTGGCGTCGCTGCCGCTTGAGCAGGGTCTTGCACTCCCACGCAGCGATCCCCAGCGCCCAGGGCAAGGCGGGGCGCTTCTTGTCGTATTCGGCAGCGCGCTCGAGGATCTTCATCATGGCCGCCTGGGCGGCATCGGCCGCGTCTGCTTCTCGTTCCATCATCCGGCTGCACACTCGGAGCGCGGGTGTCCAGAGCGCCTTGAACAGGGGGGAAAAGGCATGGCGATCCCCATCGGCCAGCCGGCCCATCAGCAGGTCCAATTCTGATCCCTGGCCCATGTGTGCTCCGGGATAGGCGCGAGCGGTCAAAACCGTGACCGGGTCTCTGATGGCTGCTGCGGGCTGGGCAACAAATGAAGGGTCACCACATCCTCCGGTTTGTGTCGATCCCCGGTGAACAGGTACCCTGCACCGACGGGCACGCCTGCGGTGCCGCTCACCCTCTCTCGAGACCACCGCCTGGGCCACGGCTGCGGGTACCTCGAACGTCGGCCCTGACGTTGACCCCGGAGAACCATGAACCGTCTCGCTCTTTCATCTCTGCTCGCTTTCACCGCTTGCGGCAGCGCAACGATTGATCCGCCGCCCTTCCCCGCTCCGACCGAGTTGATGGTCTACCAGCTCGGTATCGGGCTCCACCTCACGTGGAAGGACAACTCGCTGGACGAAGACGAGTTTCAGATCGAGCGCAAGTCCAACGGTGGGTTCGCGACGATCGGCAGCGTGGTGTTCGACATCGCGCAGTTCCACGATGAGCCGGTGACCTTCGATACCGCGTACACGTACCGGGTTCGCGCGAT
>JANODF010000696.1:0-1612 GCA_031412555.1 Archangium sp.
TCAGGTGGCGGCACCGGCGGAGGAACGAGCACTTCGTTCGAGTTCTGCTGCCTCAACGCCCGCGTGACGACCTGCGCCTGCCCCCTCAGCGGTTGCACCAACTCGCCTTTCACGCCGTGCCCCGGTGGCGGGTGTGTCCCCGGCAGCAACGCCGAGGTCTGCCGCTGAACTTTCTCAGTCACTGAGAGCAGCTGGTTTGCCCGCTTGGCGCGATCCGTGCTCAAGGGGCGGCCCGATGACGCGGCGCTCCCCAATTCGACGTTCGATCACGACATTCGCGAAGCGTGTCGTCTTCTTTCTCACAGTGACCGTTAGTTCACTGGCGCTCGCGCAGGCCGTACCGACCATCGGAGCCACCGGTGGCGTCGAATCGAAGGTTCCTTACCGGGGCACCAGCGTCTCGTACGGCGCCTCGACCACGGTCTACAACTACTCCGAGTCGACGCTGGCGGTGAGCCACCGACTGGGCCTGATGCCCGAGTGGCACTTCGGCGACTTCCTCACGCTTCGCAGCCGCTTCTTCCTCACCCAGGAACTCACTCAATCGGACAGCACCACCTACCGCTACGAGGTCGAGCTCTCTGATCTCTGGCTCGACGCGGTGTGGGGCGGCTTCCGCGAGCGCGTCACCGGCATTCGCATCGGGGCCGATCTCCGGGCCACCCTGCCCACCTCGAAGTTCTCGCAGTTCTCCAGCCGCATCATGACGCTCGGCCCCGGGGCGAACGTCTCGAAGACCTTCAAGGTGCTCAGCGGCCTGACCCTGGTCTACTCAGCGCGTTTCACGGGCCGCTTCCACCGGTTCACCACCCGGCAGAACCAGGGCCCGGCGATCTCGAACGCGGCCTGCGGCGGCACCGTCACCACCACCGACTTGATCGACGCCACCGCGTGCCGCACCAACACCGGCGCCACCAACATCATGTTCGACGTCATCCACGGGCCCACGGTGGTGTTCAACCCGCACCCGCGACTCAACCTCGCGGCTTCGCTCTTCATGCAGCGCGGCTGGGTGCCGGCGCTGGCGGCCACCGACCTGGTGCCCGCGGTGCCCATTCAGACGCGCGACTTCATCGGCTTCAGCATCGGCGTCACGTACCAGCCGTGGGACGTCGTGGGCTTCACGCTCGGCGCGTTCACCTTCGCCAACCAACTCGATTCCGAGGGGAAGACCATCTTCCCCCTCTTCAACCGCAACACCGTCGCGTCCCTCGACGCCACTTTTGATCTGGAAGCCGTCGTCTCGAGCATCACCAAGGAGAAGAAATGAGTCGCCCCTCTCTCACCGTCCGTTTCCTGGCCGCATCGGCCGCGCTGGCCTTCACCGCTGGCTGCGCCCTCGAGCAGGATCCCATCAACCGGGTTCAGCCGAACTACTACGACAAGACCTTCTTCGTCGGGGCTGACTTCCAGGGCGTGAAAGACGATCCGGAGTTCTACAGCCAGTCGACCCTCATCGACGTCGGCTACGGCGCCGGCCAGGACGGCCTGTTCACCAGCACCTACGCGCAGCCGCTCTCGCGCGTGAAGTGGCAGGTCACCGAAGGCCGCCTGATCGCCCGCCTCGCTTACGAGCGCGTGACGGACACCGACGGCAAGGGCGTGGGCAACG
>JANODF010000697.1:0-4789 GCA_031412555.1 Archangium sp.
GTACATGGTTACCGAGTGGTGAAGCTGAATTCTTGAGTCACATCGGTGGTGTCGGCGGCGGTGCGCGTGAACGTCACCAACTGCTTCTCGATGGTGACCTGATCGCTGGTGGTGTTGCCCTCACCGATGATCACCCGGAAGACGTGGGAGCGCGACAGGCTCTTGGGCGACGACGGATCGGCGTAGCGCTTCTTGGCCTGGATGATGACCAGGTTCTGACCCGGCTTGAGCTGCTTGGTGATGTCGGTGACCAGCTGCTCGTCGCCGTTCTTGAGCGTCCGCATGAACTTGCCGTTCAAGAACAGGTCGACCTCGTATTCGGTCATTCCTGCCACGGTCTGCTCGGTGACGAGGAAGTACTTTTGGGTGATGGCGCTCTCGGGGCGGCTGGGCTTGTCGGGCGTGCCGCTCAGGTTCACCTTCTTCACCGAGTAGCCGGGCGCGTCGATCTGCACGTTGCCCCGCTCGTCGAGCCGCACGGTCACCTTCTCGAAGGTGTGATTGGTGAGGCCGTCGACGCTGACACCGTTGACGTAGACCTCCACCGCCAACGCCGGCAGCGAGACACAACACAGGGCGAGCAGGATGCGCTTCATGTGGAGGACATATACCCGACTTTGCATTCGCTGAACCGTTGGCACCCGGGGGAAATTCGCTTACTGACGCGGCATGTCGTTTTTCGCCCGCCTCAAACTTGCGCTCGCGATTCTGTTTGGCACCACCCCGGATGACGAGGCCCGCAAAGCGTTGGGTCCTCCCCCGGCCGCGCCGCCCCCGCCTGCACCGCCCGCACCGGTGATCGTCAAGCCCACCCCGGAGCAGCAGCACGCCGCCGCCTTGTTCATGCTGGGGCTCTTCCAGCGCGAAGGCCGCCTGCTCGACTTCCTGCAGGAAGACATCGCTTCTTTTACCGATGCCGAAGTGGGCGCTGCTGCCCGGTTGGTGCACGAGGGTTGCCGCAAGACGCTCGCTCAGTACGTGCCGATCACCGCGGTGGTGAAGGAGACCGAAGGCGCCACCATGGAGATCCCCCAGGGCTTCGACGCCAACCGGTTCCGGCTCACAGGAAACGTGGCAGGTGCAGGACCGTGGAAAGGCAGCCTCAAGCACCACGGCTGGGTGGCCACGAAAGTGTTGCTGCCTGACGTGCCCACCACCGTCGACGTGAAGGTGATCGCCCCGGCCGAGGTGGAGCTCCCGTGAAGTACGCCATCGGCATCGACCTCGGCACGACGCACGGCGCGTTGTCGTACCAGCCGATGGACGCGAAGAGCGGCCGCGGCCCGAATCAGGCCGTGCTGCCGGTTCCTCAATTGACCGCGCCGGGAACGGTGGAGAGCAAGCAGCTGCTCCCTTCGTTTCTGTACCTGGCGGGCCCAGCGGAGTTTCCCGCGGGTTCACTCGGCCTGCCGTGGAACAAGTCGCTCGAGCACGTGGTGGGAGAGCTCGCGCGCAGTCATGGCGGCAAGGTGCCCACGCGGCTGGTGTCGTCGGCGAAGTCGTGGCTGATTCATCCGACCGTCGATCGCCGCACGCCGATTCTTCCGTGGGGTGCGCCGGCTGACGTGCAGAAGGTGTCTCCGGTCGAAGCGAGCGCGAAGTACATCGAACACCTGCGCCACGCGTGGGATCGCGAGCTGGGTGAAGGCGCTCCGCTGGCCGAGCAGGAAGTGGTGGTCACCGTGCCTGCGTCGTTCGACGCCGCTGCACGCGATCTGACGCTCGAGGCCGCGCGCCAGGCGGGTTTGCCCCGCGTGACGTTGCTCGAGGAGCCGCAGGCTGCGCTCTACGCGTGGCTCGAGGCGATGGGTGATGGCTGGCGCAAGCAGCTCAAGCCGGGCGACGTGTTGCTGGTGGTCGACATCGGCGGCGGCACCAGTGACTTCTCGCTCATCGGCGTGAGCGAGGTGAATGGCGAGCTGCAGCTCGAGCGCAAGGCGGTGGGCGATCACATCCTGCTCGGCGGCGACAACATGGATCTCGCGCTCGCCTACACCATCAACGAGAAGTTCAAGGCGGGCGGCAAGACGCTCGATCAGTGGCAGCTCACGGCGCTCACCGCGGCCTGCCGCGTGGGCAAAGAACATCTCTACGAACACCCGCGCGCCGAGAAGGTGCCGGTCAGCATTCCGGGGCGTGGTTCTTCGCTCGTCGGCGGCACACTCAAGTCGGAGCTGATGCGCGAAGAGCTCGACGCGGTGCTCACCGACGGGTTCTTCCCGCTGACGAAGATCGCCGATCCCGTGGTTCAGCCGCGCCGCTCGGGTCTCGCCCAGGTCGGACTTCCCTACGCGCAGGACGCGGCGATCACCCGGCACCTCGCGGCGTTCCTCACCCGGCAGGCGGGCTCGTTGGGTCTCGGCACTTCCTTCGCGCGCCCGACCGCGGTGCTCTTCAACGGCGGCGTGCTCAAGGCCACCAAGCTGCGCACGCGCGTAATGGACGCGCTCAACTCGTGGCTGATGGACGATCAAGCGCCGCCGGCCCGCGAGCTGGAGGGCGCGGATCTCGATCTCGCCGTGGCGCGTGGCGCTGCGTATTACGGCTGGGTGAAGGCGGGTCACGGCATCCGTATTCGCGGCGGCACCGCGCGCTCGTATTACGTGGGCGTGGAGTCAGCGACGCTCGCCGTTCCCGGTTTCACCCCGCCGGTGAAGGCGCTGTGCGTGGCGCCTTTCGGAATGGAAGAAGGCACCCAGGCCGACATTCCTCCGCAGGAGTTCGGGCTGGTGGTCGGTGAGCCCACGCGCTTCCGCTTCTTCTCTTCATCGACGCGGCGCGACGACAAGGTCGGTGAGCTGCTCGAAGACGCTGAGCGTTCGAAGGAGCTCGAGGAGCTTCCGCCCATTGAGACCTCTTTGCCGGGCACAGGTGGCGCGTTGGTGCCCGTGAACATTCAGGCCGCGGTGACCGAGTTGGGCGCGCTCGAAGTGCGTTGTCTCGAGCGTGAAGGCAAGGGCCGCTGGAAGCTCGAGCTCAACGTTCGCCAGGATTAGCTCCCTCTCCCTTCGGGCAGGGCGAGCGCATCTTAAGTAGCTGAAGTTCGATCGCTTTTTGAAACGCGATCGACTCGGCGCTTTCGGGATGATCGTCTTCGAGGATGCCCGCCTCGAAGAAGGTGAAGCCCGAAGTAGTCCGCAGAATTTTCGAACACTTCGCCGAACTCGAGGACCCGCGGATAAAGCGGACCCGACGCCACGAGCTTCTTCACGTTCTCGTGATGAGCCTGTGTGGGGCGATCGCGGGGGCGGATGGTTGGGAGGCCCTGGCCGCGTTCGCACATTCAAAGAGAAGGTGGTTCGAGGAGCTATTCGACCTTCCGAACGGCACGCCGAGTGCCGACACATTTCGTCGGGTCTTCTGCGCGTTGGATCCCGTCGAATTCGAGAAGTGCTTTCGGAAGTGGGTCAACGATGTCGCCGCGAGTTTCAAAGGCGAAGTCATCGCGCTGGACGGCAAGTCGCTTCGCGGTGCAGTGAACCGCGCGAGCAGCACGACGCCCCTGCACCTGATGCAGGTGTGGGCGACGAAGCAGAGACTCGTCCTGGCCCAACGGGCAGTCGAAGGAGCAGCGGGAGAGCCGGCCGCCATTCCCGAGCTGCTCAAGCTTCTGGACCTCAAAGGAGCGGTGGTGACGAGCGACGCGAATGGATGCACTGCGGCAACGACTGTCGCGGTGCGAGAGGCAGGCGCCGACTACATCATCGCGCTGAAGGGCAACCGCGGGCCCCAGCACAAGCATGTCCGCGCTGCATTCGAGACCGCTGACCCGAAAGGGTTATCCACGTCGTCGAAGACGAACGAGGGGCATGGGCGCATCGAGACCCGGACTGTGTTCGCAATGCCTGCTTCCGGATGGACCTGGGCGGAGTGGTGCGACGTGAAGACCTTCGTGATGATCGAGCGGCGCCGCCTCATGGTCGGTGCGGCCCCTGAAACGGAGACGGTCGAATTGGGTTTCTACATCACCAGTCGTCCCCCGAATGCTGCAGCGCTCTCGAAGAATATCCGTGCGCACTGGGGGATCGAGAACGGGCTGAACTGGGTCCTCGATGTCGCCTTCCGCGAAGACAATCAGCTCATCCGAGACCGCCGGGGAGCGGAGAACTTCGCGATCATTACGCGTCTCTCTCTCATGCTTCTCCGCAACGAGAAGACCGCGAAGTACGGCTCAACCACGAAACGAAAGCGCGCAGGCTGGGACGACGACTACCTCGCCTTGGTCCTCACGCGAGGACTCGCCGAAGCCGCGTGATTCCGATCACCTAAGATGCGCTCGCCCTGCCCAGAGGGAGAGGGGATCACCACGGTTACTCTTCGGCTGGTGCTGCTTTCACTCGCTTGCGGGGGCTGGTGTTGCTGGCTTCGGCGATTGCTCGCACTTCGGCGGCGTGCCGGTTGTACGCGCCGATGGCGAACGGGGTGGCCACCACGAAGGCGAGCGCCACGAAGCCGATCTGCATCCAGGGAAACTCGTACTCAGGGGGCAGCTCGGTCTCTCGCCAGCTGCTCACCCGCGAGCGCGCCTTCTCCCGGGCCGCGGTGCGATCTTCGTCGGTGATCTCCTGGTACTCCGACGGCTTGTGCCGGCGCTCGTTGGCAGCAAAAGCCGAGGCTCCCAACGAGAGGCTCAGCGCGATGAACAGGCCGTTGATCGGACGACGCATGAGCCAGACCCTACCACGTCACCCTCACGCCTTCACGAGCTCCACTGTCTCTCCCTGTCCCGGCACCGCGACCGGCCAGCCTCGGGCGGCGACCCGTTGGCGCAGGGCCTCCAAAGCGCTCG
>JANODF010000698.1:0-14846 GCA_031412555.1 Archangium sp.
GATCGCCCAGGGCCACTTCGCCCTTCCATTCCGGCGTGGCCAACGCGGCAAACGATTGCGGCGCCGGCGTGCCTGATTTGTGGACCAACACCATCGTCGACAGCCTCACCGCTGCGTAGTGCCCGTCGGGATCCACATAGCGCGACGGCGTGCGCACCCCGTTCGGTGACACGTAGCGCAGCCACCGCTTCTCGTTCTTGTAGCGCTCATAGAGAAAAGGATCCGAGGTGATCAACACGTCGCACGGCGAGCCACCGGCGGCGAGTTCTGCCTCCAGCTTCGCGGCGACCTTCTCACTGCCGGCCTGAAACCAATGAATGGTCACGCCGGGGAGCGCTTCTTTGAGCTGCGGCTCCAGCGCGTCGAGCACGTGGCGGTACACCGAGGTGTAGACCCAGACTTCACCCGCGGGCGCTCCGGCCTTCGCGGCCACGGCAGCACCGCCCGGAGACGCCGTCTCGATCCGGCAACCAGCGCAGAACGTCAGGATCAGGAGCCAACGCACAGAGCGCGCGTCTACTCGATCGCCAGCGGAAAGCGTGCCGCGAGTCGTTCTGAAAGCTGCTCGTCGTCGAAGTTGAGCAGCATCTCCCAGAACGCGCGGTAGTAGCCGGCGGCCGGGCGTTTGCGCACCTGCAGCCGGTAGCCGTACCACACGTCTTCCCAGTTGGCCGGGCCCGCGACGATGGCCCACAACTCGCCCGCCGGAAGCATCAGGGTCTCGTCTTCGTCACCCAGCAGCTTCGACTCGAGACGGGGCGGCTGGCCCGGCGCAAAACGCAGGCTCCACTCACCGGCGCCCTCCGCGACGAAGCCGGCGTTCATGCTGAGCTCGGTCAACGTGGGCCCGGCCGCCGCGATCATCGCCTCGAAGTACTCGCGCACCGCGAGGTCGAGCGTGGCCGGGGGAACAGATTGGGTGGCCGTGCGCGCTTCGGCGATCGCTTTGGTGACGCGTTCCTTTTCCTGCAGCGCGTAGCGGCGAACCGAAGCGAGATCGTTGTCCCAGCCGGTGGTGAGGCCCTTGGCGATGGCGCCCGTCTCCGGGCTCCACTGATCGCCAGGCTCCAGGTGAAGCAGGTGCGTGTCGTGTTCACTCGCCACCAGCATGGAAGCAGAGAGCGCCTGGATGGCCGTCGGCCGATCGACGAAGTTCTTCTCGAGCTCGCTCTCTTCCAGCAGCGCCCAGCTCGAGGCGAAGGGCACGGCTTCTTTCGGCTCCAGGCCCACGATGCCTTCTTCGAAACGCTGCAGCCCTTCGCGCTTCTTCTTCTCGCACCGCTCCTTCATCAACGCCGCGTCGCCGCCGAAACCGGTCGGGTACGAAGACGCGCCCGCGTAGGGGAGGAAGGCGATGTCGATGGGGCCCAGGCGCTTGACGATCTCCCGGTAGGCGTCGACGGACAGCGGGTTGTCGTTGCCGTGGTACAGCCGCACGCCGTCGGCTTCGACCACGATCGACGAGACCTCCCAGCCGCGATCGTGAGGCACGAAGGTGATCCTCAAACCCGGTGCGATCTCCTTCGTCTCCCACGGCTGCTGCCACCGCACGTCGCTGTATTCAGCGCGTTTGAGCCGGCGTTCCAGCGCACCCGAAGGAAAGGGCATCGCCAGCGTCGGCGTGGTCTTCCTCAGCTGGGCGAGCGTGCCCGGCCCGGAGTGATCGGGGTGAATGTGGCTGAGCAGAAGGAAGGACGGCGGGGGCAGGCTGGAAGCGCGCGGGTAGGGCGGCGGCGGGTAGCGAAACCACGCGCCCCCGAACACCGGTTCAGCGAACCACGGGTCGAGCAACAGCGTCTTGCCGGCAGCGTTGATGAAGAGCTGCGCGTGTCCAAGCCAGGTGACGATCACGAAGCCGAGCTTAGCCTCGCCCCTCTGCCTTGCGCGTGCTCGGTCACCACCGCGGTCCAGTAGTCGCGGCCGTTGTACTGCCGCATCATCCCGAGCTTCGTTCCGTCCTTGAAGAGCACGAAGCCGGGGATGCCGTAGAGCGCGAAACGGCGCGCGAGCTCGGGGTGCTCGTAGGCGTTCACCTTCACCACCCGAACGCCGGTCTGGGGGATCGCCTGCAGCAGCTCGGGCAAGTCGCGCGCGAACACTTCGCAGTTGGGGCAATCCGGGCCCCAGAAATAGACCACCACCAACGCGTCGGGCGCGGCGATGAGTTGATCGAATGACTCCGGTGTCGCTACCTCGGCCGAGATTGCCATGGAGCGCATGGTTAACCGGAGCGTCCTTGACGCGCCTGCGGGCTGCAGGTATTTCTTCGCGTAAGTTGATAATGATTATCAAAATCACGGCCGTGCGATGATGTACCTCGCTGCGGTCTGCCTCTCGGCGCTGGCCCTCGGCCAGACGCCTGCCGACGAAGTGCCCGATGCGGGCGTGGAGTGGGTGCTCGAAGACGCGGGCCTCCCGGTCGAAGAAGACGCGGGCGTGGTTCTGCTTCCGGCCGAAGTGCCCGACGCCGGCCGGGAGACCACGGTCACCGCCCGGAAGATGGTCGACGTCCGCCGGGTCGCGGGCTCGGCGCAGGTGATCGGCAAAGAAGAGCTCGAGCGGCAAGAAGCCAACGATCTGCACCGGGTGCTCCAGGGCGTGCCCGGCGTGTACGTGCGTGAAGAAGATGGCTTCGGTCTGCGGCCGAACATCGGCATTCGTGGCGCCAGCGCGGATCGTTCGAGCAAGGTGACCTTGATGGAAGACGGCGTGCTCTCGGGCCCCGCTCCGTATTCAGCGGCCGCCGCCTACTACACGCCCCTGATGACCCGCATGGTGGGCGTGGAGATCTACAAAGGTCCCGCCTCCATCCGCTTCGGCCCGCAGACCATCGGCGGCGCGATGAACCTGCGCACCCGCGAAGCACCCCGCGCCTTCGAAGGAGATCTCGACCTCTCGCTGGGCAACTACGGCTCGGCCAAAGGCCACGGGGTGATCGGTTACGGCACCGAACGATTCGGTGTGCTGCTCGAAGGCGTGCACCTGCGGAGCGATGGTTTCAAACAGCTCGATGACGGCGGCAACACCGGCTTCGACAAGAACGAGCTGATGCTCAAGGCGCGCGCGGCGACGGATCGCCACGAGTTCCAGTTGAAGCTCGGCCTCGCCACCGAACGTTCGAACGAGTCGTACCTGGGCCTCTCGAACGACGACTTCGCGCTCACGCCGCAGCGGCGCTACGCGGCGAGCGCCAACGATCAGATGAACTGGTGGCGCACCCAGATGGAGCTGACGCACACCTTCACGCTCAGCGAGCAGTTCGAGATCAGCACCACCGCCTACCGGCACGACTTCCAACGCGTGTGGAACCGCCTCGATCATTTCCGCCAGGGCCCGGCGCTCTACGATCTGCTCGCCTACCCCACCGGCGGCACGGGCGCGGTCTACCGCGGGATCCTCTCGGGCGCCGAAGACACCACCTCGCGCGACCAGCAGTTGATGGTGGTGAACAACGGCCGCACCTTCGTCTCGCAGGGCATTCAGACGCTGGCTCGGTTGACCCTGATGAGCGGCCCCCTCTCCCACGAGCTGGAGCTGGGGCTGCGCTTTCATCACGACGAGATTCGAAGGCGTCACACCCAGTCGGGCTTCGACATGCTGCGTGGCACCCTGGTGCCCAACGGAGAAGAGGCCGAGCTGATCGCCGACAACCTCGCCTACACGCGCAGCTTCAGCGCCAACCTCTCCGACACCATCAGCTGGGGCCACTTCCTGCTCGCGCCCGGCGCGCGGGTCGAGGTCTACGACGCCACGCTGTACGATCACTTGAGCGCCGCCGCGGGCAACGCGCTGCAGGTGGTACCGCTGCTCGGTATCGGCGCCGTGTACAGCTTCGACTTCGGGCTCTCCGTGCTCGCCGGCGTGAACCAGGGCTTCAGTCCTCCGCCGCCGGGCCAGGTCGATGCGTTGCCTGAACGGGCGCTCAACTCGGAGTTCGGCTTCCGCTACGGGCGTCGCGGCATCCGCCTCGAGGCGATCGGCTTCTGGAGCGAGTACTCGAACATCACCGGCGAGTGCACCGGGTCGAGCGGTTGCACCAACGACGCGCTCAACCAGCAGTTCAACGGCGGCGCGGCACGGCTGCTGGGCGCCGAGGTGTTGGGTAGCCTCAAGGGTAAGTTGGGCTGGGGCACCACGGGCGCGGTCGAGCTCGCGTACACCTTCACCAGCGCGCAGTTCCTCTCGGACTTCCAATCGGCCAACCCCAGCTGGGGCAACGTGGTCGCCGGGGCCGAGCTGCCGTACGTGCCCGCGCACCAGGGCCAGCTGCGAGTGCGCGCGTCGAAGGGCCCGGTCGAGCTCGGCGTGGGCGCGGTCTATTACGGCCAGAGCCGCGAGCTGGCCGGCGTGGGCGAGCCGAGCGCGTCGGTGGTGATCCCCGGGCGCGTGCTGCTCGATGCCACCGCCTCGGTGGAGTTCGGCGCGGCGCGTTTCTATCTGACCGCCACCAACCTCACGAATCAGTCGGCGTTGGTCGCCCGGCGGCCGTTTGGTGCGAGGCCGCAGGCGCCGCTGCTGTTCCAGGCGGGCTTCAAGTACTCCTTCCGCTAGGCGGGAGGCAGGTAGGACCCCACGCCCGCCTGGATGCCGTCGGTGATGCGCTCCAGGGGCAGATCGTTGTCGTCGCCTTCGAAGGGATCTTCGATCTCCACGCCGATCTCTTCGATGCCCAGCATCACGTAGGTGATGCCGTAGACGATGGGCACCGTGTACAGGCCGAAGCTGGGCAACAGGGCCAGCGGCAACGTCGCGCAGTACAACACCAGCGCGCGGCGCAGATGCACCACGTAGGCGAAGGGCAGCGGCGTCTTATGAATGCGCTCGCACCCGCCGATGATGTCGACCAGCAGTTGGTTGTTCTGATCGATCGACGTGAAGAGGATGTCGGTCAGGTGGCCCGCCTTGCGCTCGGCGGCGAGGTGAAAGGTGATGCGCTGGCAGATCGCGGTGGGCGCGTGGTTGCGCCGGGTGATCGCCTCGACGTCGTCAGGCTCGAGCTCGGTGGGTGCCCACGCTTCTTGCCGGAGCACCGCCTTCGACGCCGCGGGGAAGGCCTGGGTCAGCCGGAGCACCCGGCGCAGGCGCTCAGGGTCGTGCGCCAGGTGCACCGAAGCTGCGCGGGCCAGGTTGCGGCAGGTGTTCACCATGCCGCCCCAGAGTTTTCGGCCTTCCCACCAGCGGTCGTACGACTGGTTGGTGCGGAAGACGAGCAGCAGGCCCAATGAAGTACCGACCATGCCGTGAACGATCGAAGCGTTGGGGACCTCGAACTTCACGACGTAGAGGTCGATGTAGACGAGCAGGAACGCGCCCAGGGTGACGAACAGTGATCGCAACGCGATCACTTTGATCATCGAGCCTCTGACGGCGAAGAACGTCGTGCGCCACTTGTGCGGATCGTAGTCGATCATGGGTTACAGCCCGGTCTCCGGATCAAAGGCGTTTGTGTCGGGGGTGATGGGTTTCAAATCGGAGAACGCGTAGCGCTCCATCAAGCTGCCCGCGGCGTTGAGGCCTTCGATCTTCATCGGCACGCCCGCCTGGGGATCGGTGCACACGCGCGTCTTCGCGTGGTCGAAGCCCTTGCCGCCATTGGGAAGAATGTAGATCGAGCAGAAGTGGCCGGCGTCGTTCCAGCCCTCGTGCTCCACGCCCAGTGCTTCTCCCGCTCGTTTCTGGTCGGCTTGAAGGCGCCGCACCAGGCTGCCCAGCCCGGCCTCCGCTACCGTGTGATTGCTGTCGTTCTTCGCGAGATCCGAGGTGAGCGGAATCCACAGCCGGCCCACGATCGACAAGAAGCCGGGCTCCCTCACGCGGAACTCGTTCTTCTTCACGGTCGAGTTGTAGATGAGCTTGCGGCCGGCCGAAGGGCCCTTGAGGTACTCCAACCGGATCGCGTTGGGCGCTTCCTGGATGGTGGTGCGAATCGTCTGCTCGCCCTGGAGCGTGCCTCGAATGCGCTCCTGCTTCACCATCACGTATTGGTACGGGCCCATCGCGGCGATCGCCTGCGCGCTCAAGCTCAGCAGCAAGGCGGGTGGGGTGCTGCGCATCGCTTCGGCGAGCTCGTCGCGGCTCAGCCTGGCGACCGTAGTCTTGCGTTCGGCCTCCGACATGGGCGCCCACGGAAGTCCGGCGAGCACGAGCAGCGCAATGAGACCGGTGTTCATCGGTTCACTTGGTTGCGGGAACGAACTCGGCGCCGGGCGCGGCAGTCGGCGTGACCAGCCCGGAGCTCTCGGTGTCACCGGCCAGCAGCTCCAGCGCCAGCTCCCCTTCGTTGTCGCCCGCGTAGGGATCGAGGATCGCGAAACGAGCCAGCCGGCCTTCAGCCAGCACGCTCTCCCCGGGCGACAATACGCCGGTGCGCCAGGCCTTCTTCTCGCCCAGTGCTTCCAGCACGTAGGCCACGCGCAGCTGCACCTTCTCGCCCAGCTCCAGCTTCGCGTTGGTGGGCACCCTCACGCGTTTCTTCACGCCTTCGCCCAGCTCCATCACGCGCGCGACCTCGAAGTCCCAGCAGTGCGTGGCCGGGTTCAAGGCCAGGGTGCTCTTCTTCTTGGTGGCCAGATCGACCAGCTCGAGCGGGAAGGTCTGGCCTTCTTGAAAGGTGGAGCCGGGATCGCAGTGCATGCGCAGCGCCTTCGCGCCTCCGAACTGGAGCACCGCGTGGCTGGCCATCTTGCGCATCATGCCCCAGCCTTCTTTTTCATCGAGGCGGGCCAGCGCCGTGCCCAACTTCGAGTCGTCGCGTTCGATGCGCAGGCGGTACTTGTGCGCGGGGTCGAGCTCGAGATCGGGCAGGTGCACGCCGAAGGGGTCGATCACGTTCGCCCTGACGTCGAGCTTGAAGACGGGCTTGCTGGGCGCCACCACCACGGGCGCGACCGGCTGCACGGGTTTGGGTTTCGGGGCGGCCACCACTGGCGCTTCGGCCACCGGCTCGGGGTTGGCCACCACGGGCCGCACGCGTTTTTCGCCCGACGGCCAGAAGACCCACACCAGAATGAAGAGCAGCCCCACGGCGCCCGAGAGCCCGGCCACCTTCGGCATGGTCCACTCGAAGCGCTCCTTTTCGGGAACGGGCTTGTTGAACCCCGGGACGGTCACGCCCCCAGCGACTGGAAGCGCCTGTGCGACGCGGCTGGGTCTGCGCGGGGGGCTCTCGTCTTTGGGCACGGCCCCGCGCATGGCGCCGGCGGTCTTGGTGCGGGGGGGCGCCGAGGGCGGGGTGAGCACGGGCGGCAACGACGGCGCAGTGATCTGGTCGAGTACCGGTGCGGTCGTGGGCCCGATGGGGGCGAGCTCGACCGTGGGTTCGCCAGGCACCGGAGCGTCGATCACCTGGGTGGAGCTGTTGCCCACCTCGGGCAGGCCCAACAGCGTGGACTCCGTGCCGCTCTTCTTTTCGCTCACGCGCCGCCGACTCTCGACCAAACGCAGGGCAGAAGGAAGCGAAGGGCGCACGCGGTCAGGCTGAGAAGAAAATGAGCGTCAGCAAACGAAGGTGTTGACACCTTTCGTCGAAATCCCGTATCAGTCCTCACCGCTTACGCGGCGTCTGGGCGGATAGCTCAGCGGTAGAGCGTCGCCTTTACACGGCGAGGGTCACAGGTTCGAAACCTGTTCCGCCTAAGCTGGTGCAGTTGCAGGACCGTTGGTGCAGCACACATATGGGGAGTTAGTTCAGCTGGTTAGAACGTCGGCCTGTCACGCCGAAGGTCAGGGGTTCAAATCCCCTACTCCTCGCAGGAAACGAAGCCCCCGGAAGCCGAAAGGTCTCCGGGGGTTTTGTTTTGCCGTCCGACAGCTCACTGCGCGGGAATCTGGGCGTTGGCTCGTTTGGCGCCTTCGCGGATGGCGTACTTGAGGCCCTGCACGAGCCCAAACGTCAGCAGCGCCTTGGCGGAGCGGCTGAACACGTCGCCCCAGAACGAAGGTTTCGGCTGCGGCCTGGGCAACCGGGCCATCAACCGCCGGCTCCAGGTGTGGTTGCGGCGGTAGACGAGGTAGCCGATCACGCCGCCCGCGATCAGCACGGTGCCGCTGATGGCCGCGATGGTCCCGGCCGCCGCATCGAGTCTGGGCACGAGCCGCTTCGCCAACTGGTCAGCGACGA
Organism: Archangium sp.; assembly: GCA_031412555.1. Lineage (GTDB taxonomy): Bacteria > Myxococcota > Myxococcia > Myxococcales > Myxococcaceae > Archangium_A. The sequence continues at coordinate 8,120 of JANODF010000698.1, forward strand.
TCTGCCGTGGGTGAGCGAGGTCGTGCGTGAACTCGTGCCGCTTGCGGTCGAGCTCGTCGACCACCGAGAGCAGGCGTTCGCGCGCCAGGGTGGCCCTGCGCTCCAGCAGCTCTTCCTGGGTGGGGGTGCTCATGCGATGTGCTCCCTGAGTTGTTTGAGGTCGTCTCCGATGTGGTGACGCGTCTTCTCCAGCGGTTTTTTGGGCAACGACGCGTAACCGAAGAAGGCCGCCCCGCCGGCCAGCGCCAACAAGAAGAGCGCCACGCCGAACGCCGCGAGCGCCGTGCCCCCGAGCGCCAGCACCAGCGCGACCACGAACAGCGCCAGCACGATCACGCCCAGCCCGGCCGCCACGGCGAAGCCGATACCCGCCCGCACCACGCCTTTGACCTGCTTCTTTGCTTCGACCTTGGCCAGCTCGATCTCCAGACGCACCAGCTCCCTGGTCTCCTTGAGCGCCGTCTCCAGCAGCCTGGCCGTGGAGTGGTCGGCTGAATCCGAAGAGGTGGCCGTCACGACCTCCCGGCGTGAAGCGGCCTGCGCCGCTCGTTCGAGGGTGTCTCCGTCGATGACACTCTTCGTGTTCTGCAGCTTGCCTTCGATGCGTCGTGCAATTCGATCGACCATGACCCAGTCCTCGTAGGTGATGTCTGGCTTGGTTGAATCGGCGGCGATCTCCTTGAGCCGTGATTCGAGGCCGTTCGCGGCGTCGGCCAGAACTTCGTGCCGCGAAATCGCTTCCCAGAGACGGCCCAGCTCGTCCTGGAGTTGTTGTGCTCGCGGGCTCTCCACCAGCCACGCGTCTCGTTCGAGCATGGTGCTGCCCATCAGCGCGCGCACCCGCGCCACCGTGTGCTTCTCACCGCGCAGCAGCAGGTCACCCGGGTACAGGTAGAGTTCGATGCCCTCGGCGCGAATGACCCTGGGGTCGTCTTCCACCAACGCGTCGATCGCCCCGCGCGCGAACAACTTGATCACCCGGGTGGAGATCAACATCGCCCCCGGTGGTTTGCCCACTTCGGGGCTGAGTTGCGCGAGCACGCAGGCCTCACACAGATCGCGCAGCGCGGCCTGGTACCGGTGGGGCTTGGGTTGCACGGAGAGGTGCTCGTCGATCCAGCCACGGGCGATTGAGGCGATCTTGATCGCCGGCACCGTGACCAGCGTGACGAAGAAGGAGATCGCGAAGCCCAGGGTCAGCGGGTAGGCGTTGATCAGGGTCTTCGTCAGGCTCTTGGTTTGCGAGTCGGGTGCCGCGGCGCGGGTGAGCAGGGCCACGATGATCGGCGCGAGCACCGCCAGCGCGATCCACACCGCGCGAATGAGGCCCTGGCTGAACCAGTCTTTGATCGGCACGAAGGCGATCACCAGCGCGGCCGCGGCCGGGAAGAACACCCCGATCACGAACAGCGGCCAGAGCACCGAAAGGATCATCGCGATCGAAACCATCAAGCGCTTGCTCGGGGTGAGCCGGCCGAAGAGCGCAGCCACCGACCAGCCCATCAAGGCCTGGATCAACGAACCGATCTTTCGCGACAACGCACTGAGCAACGCCGTCAGGATTGCCATGCAGAGATGAAGTGCAGCGCACATGCCATGCGCGGCTCTTCACCACCCGCATGGTCAGGCTTCAGTAGAGGCCGCGCACGTAGACCGTGAAGGGCTGCCCGACGCACTGTTCCTGCCAGGTAACGTAGATGGCCTGCTCGAGCTGGCTCAGCATCGGCCGGGACGCCACACATGCAGGGTTCACGTTGAGCGAAGCACCCGTGGGCCCCGGCACCCGCGTCGAACCCACCCCGGTGGAATGGTAGAGATAGAGCTGGCCGCTCTCGATGGTGGAGAGCCAGAAGGTGTTGGTGATCGCCCTGAACTGATCGGCCAACACGTCGACCGCGCTGACGCCTCCTCCGATGAGGTTCTGCAGGTTGCCGGTGCTTCCGTGGTCTCCGGCCAGGCGGTTGGTGAAGATCAATTTGCCGTCGGTCTGCAGGAACGCGAAGTAGCAGGTGCCGTTCGTCGAGCCGACGCGCGTCTGGCTGAGGTTGAGGCCACTCGCGGCGGGGTTGTTGCTCGAGGGAACTCCGAAGTTGCCGGTGCCCAGGCGCGTCAGCGGCACGACCTTGGTGCCGCTCATCACGGCAACGCAGGTCACCAGAGAAGAACCGGTGTCGTTCGCCGAGACTCCGGCCACGTAGGCCGCCGAGTCGAAGGTGGTGCTGGTGAAGGCGAGCGTGGAGTTGCCCAGGTCCCACGCGCCGCCATCGAGCTCCGCGATGCGCAGCGTGGTGCCCGAGAGGTACGCGGTGCTCAGCCGCGTGCCGTTGCTGAAGATGAGGCCTGGAGCGACGGGGATCGTGCCGCCATCGGGGCTCGTCGCGAAACCTCCTGTCGGCTGAAACCACGGGGTCTTGTCCTGGAAGAAAAGCGTGCCCGCATCATTGGCGCCTGCCGGGAGACCAGTCGCGAAGGTCTGCGGCGTGCCGGCGCACGGCGGCGTCTGGCATTGGTGAAAGAGCCCGGTCTCCACGGCGACCGCGTTCGAAGCTGTGCGCGCGAGGAGCAAGCCGGAGTGTTGGCCGAGCACTGCGCTGGTCGAGAGCACCAACGCCGGCATGGGCTCGATGGTCAGCTCACCCGTGGCCAGCTGGAACAGCGGCGTCCAGCGGAGCTCCGGCAGGAAACTCAGGCGGAACTGCGTGTTGCCGTCGAGCGGGATCAGGGTATTGCCGATGAGGTCGCTGACGGTGCTGGGCGTGATGCGGAACTCCCACAGATCGTTGATCGCAGCGGGCGGCCGGGTCACCAACATCAATTGTTTGTCGCGGTAGATGCGGCCGTTCACGACCGAAACGTTGGCGGGCATTCGTGCGTCGTCGATGTTGAGAAAGGCCTGCGTCATCTCTTCGCTGAAGGTGAGCAGGGTGCCCATGCTGCTGCCCACGCCCTGCGCGACGGAGTAGTCGAACAGCTGAGGGCGAACCCGATCATGTGCCAGCACGATCATGGTGGACGACTTCGCACCCGGCTCGAGGGGCACTCGGGGCGTGGCCGTGACCATGAAGTCGTAGCGCACGGGGAAGCCCTCGACGACGGGCGGAATGAAGGTGGTCGAGGGCACCGAAGGATTGGTGATCGCCCACTGCGGCGGTGAGCCCGCATCGGTGAGGGCGGTCCAGCTCCAGTCGTAGTTCGAGGGGTCGGCGTAGGCCGAGACCATCGAGCCGGCGTCGAGCCGCGCACTCAGGTTCACCACTGTGCCTCCGTCGACCGTGAAGGTGCCGCCAGCGCTCACCGACCAGGGCGAGCTGGGCAACGTCCCCGGCTGCAAGGTGATGGTGTGCAGCCGCTCGAGACTCTCGAAGCCCAGCCGTTGGTCACATAGTGGGACACAGTGAGCTGTTGCCCGAACGTGATGCTGCCGACGTTGATGCGCAGTTGTTGATCGTTTGCCAGAGGGGTGGTGGTGACGTTCGGGTTGGGCGAGGTCACCCAGCGGCGCGAGGCAATGTTGCTCCCCACCGTGTCACGGCTGGGCGTGGCATCGATGGTCGCGCTCTCTCCGCTGTAGAGCACCGAGGGGAGTGACCCTGCATCGAACAACGCGAGCGGCCGGTCACCCACGATGAAGGCGGTCGCGGTGGGCGCACTCACGCGGCCCACCAGATCCGTCACCTGCAACGACACCGAGACGATGGCCGGCGCGACGGGCAGCTCGAGTGAAGGCACGCCCGCGGTGACCGCGTTGTTCACGGAGGGTCGCACCACGCCACCGTCGCGAAGACGGGCAGCGCCCGCGTCCACGGTCCAGGCGTAGAGCCCGATGCCCGGCATGCCGATCGAGTTGGATCCGTTGAGGCTCAGCGGACCGGCGTCCTGCAAAGTGCGCACGGGCAGCGGCTCGATGATCGCGATGGGGGTGAGGTCAGGCCCCGCGTCGATACCCGTGAACGAACCCGCATCAGGCTCTCCGGCATCAGGCGTACCGGAGTCGGGCGTACCGGAGTCGGGCGTACCGGAGTCGGGCGTACCGGAGTCGGGCGTACCGGAGTCGGGCGTGCCGGAGTCGGGTTCGGTGCCGGCGTCATATGGGGGGAAGACCTGAAAGGACGTAGGGGGCCTGTTGGCTCCCGGCACCAGCACCACCGTCGGCAGCACCACCGAAGGAACGCCGATCACCCGGTTCGTCAGCGTGACCGTCTGGTACCCCTCGCGCGCAAAGACGAAGGATCGCACGCCCGGCGACACGCCCTCGAGCGCGTAGCCGCCTGAGGTCGAGGTCGTCGCGCTGGGCTGGGACACGTCGGTGGTGACCTGAATTCCGTCCGAGCTTGCCTGCTCGGCGAGCAGCGCCTCTCCGCTCACCTGCGCCGCGGTGAGCGTCTGCCGCTGGAGCACGACCTGATCCACCACGAAACGCTCGCCGCCGCGGAGCTCGATCTTGAGCACCGCTGGCACGTAGCCCTGGCGGTACAGCGCCAACGAGACCGTGCCGGTGGGCAGGTCGCGAAGCAGGAACTGGCCCGAGCGGTTGCTGTAGCTCGACGACGCCTCGCCCTCGACGAACGCGAGGATGCCCTCGAGGTTGCTGTCGTCGGCGAGAGTCACCTCTCCCTGCACCGACGCGTTCACGCTCAGCGCGACGTCGCCCAGCACCGTCACCTTGTGCGGCCCCGCGTTGAGTGACTCGAGCGACATCACCCGGCTCAAGGAGCCCGAGGTCAGCTTGAGCGTTCCGGTTCGGGTGAGGATGGGCGTCAGCTCGAAGCGGCCGTCTTCGCGGGTGGTCACCGAGAGCCCTGACTCGATCAATGAGACCACCGCGCCCGCCGCGGGCCTTCCGACGGAGTCTCCGGGCATCGCCACGAGCACCCGGCCGGTGATCGTCCCCGCGCCGATGGCCGGGGGAATCGTGGTGTCCAGACAGCCAGCCAGAAAGCCCACCAATGCCAGCCGCAGGAGCGTTCTCACGCTCCTGCTTCTACTCCACCTCAGCGGCGCGAGAAGAGCGCTGGCGCCCTCGGCTCGGTGGTCGGCGAAGGTTTGATCCACCTCGCGGGGGCCAGACCATCGCGCACCTCGAGCAGGTCGACCGCGTCGTCCACCAGCGGCACGGCGGGGCGGCCGTTGAGCGAGACCAACGTGTCGGCGTGCACCTCGATGTCCTTCAGCCCACGCGCGTGGAACTCGGCGCCGATGTGCCTCGCGAGTTGAAGAATCAGATCAGGCTGCACCGAGAGCTCACGCTCCTGCACGGGCGTCAGGTACTGGCTGGGCGTCACGTGCCACTCGCGGTGGGTCGAACGCTGCCGCACCACGTAGGTGACGCTGCCGTTCTTCTCGCGCGTCATCACCCGCCAGGAGAAGCGCATGCCCTGCTCGTGCCAGGAGACGTCGCCCCCGTAGAAAAAGGTGCGCAGCGGCACGGCCAGCTGCACCACGCACCAGAGCACCACCGGCACCAGCACCCAGCGGGGCGTTCGTTCTGCAGCCGGCACAGGAGCCGGCTTTCCTGACCAGCGCCGCGGCCAGCTGGCGTCGAAGAACACCAGCGTGGAGAGCATCATGATGAAGGGGAACATCCCGATGGGGAACAGCAGGCTGGTGGTGAGGTGAAAGCCCAACACCGCCACGTAGGCGAACTTTCGGGTTCGTCTGAACGACAAGAGAAACGGTGCGGTCAGATCGAAGACGAAGCCCCCCCACGAAGCGAACCAGGCGACCTCGGGGCTGGTGAGCCAATCGCTGCGCGAGGACAACCAGAGGTGGAGCGGGGCTCCGTGGATCAACCAATCGGAGTTGAACTTCGCGAGCGCCGCGAAGAAGTAGACCGTGCCCACCTGAAACCGCAGCAGCCAGGTGCACCACGCCGGCAGGGTCTCGGCCCTGAGCGCCGGGCGCAACCACCCATCGACCGACCAGAGCCGGTGCAGCGGCATGAAGCACATCAACAACGCCAGCAGCGACACCAGGTAGTAGTGGTTCAGGTAGTTCGAGACGTCGAGCAGCTGCACCCAGCTGAAGGTGACGAACAGCGCGACGATGGCCAGCCGGTAGAACGCCCCCAGCGCGACCATCACGCCGAGCAACACCAGCGCCACGAACATCGCGCGCACGCCCTCCACGCCCGGGGAAGGAACCCACTCGAAGCCGAAGTATTGAAACCGAAAGGGCACTGCGAAGAGGGTGTCGACCCAGCCATAGGCCAGGAAACGCAGGGCAGAGATGGCCACCAGCGCACCGAACGCCATGCGAAAGACGGCGAGCGCGGCGGCGTCCCGACGCTCAGTCATTGTCGCCTTCCAGGCCCATGGGCAGATCGATGTCGAGCACGGTCACGAACTCGCTCTTGAGCAAATCGGTGATGGCCTTGAGCGCGTCGTAGAAGGCGCGCACCGACGCGGGGTCCGTCACCAACGCCTCCTTGAGATCGGGCTCTTCGATGGCGGCCAGGGCGGCTTCGGCAGCGAGAAGCAGTTCGTGCTGGCGATCGGCCAGCGCCGAGGCCCGCGCGCCGATCAGCAGATCGTCGAAGCCGACGCCGGTGTAGCCGGGCTCACACCCTTCGAGCAGCTGGCGGAGCGCGACGAGGTTCTCGCGCAGGTTGGCGGTGTTGTGGCCCGCGTACTGCGACTCGAGCAGGTCGACGCAGGGCGGGGCGGCGCAGTCACGCAGGCCGATGGGTGCCGCGAGCTTGAGATCTTTCACCACCCGGTCGAGGTAGAAG
>JANODF010000699.1:0-18986 GCA_031412555.1 Archangium sp.
CTCAAGATGACCCCGGTCATGTGCGGCTCGGCCTACAAGAACAAGGGCGTGCAGGTGCTGCTCGACCAGGTCTGCGCCCTGCTCCCCTCGCCCCCGGAAGTCGAAAACGTCGCGCTCGATCAGCGCAACTCCGAAGCGAAGGTCATCCTCAAGTCCGACTTCAACCTGCCGTTCGTGGGCCTGGCGTTCAAGCTCCAGCAGGATCAGTACGGCCAGCTGACCTACTTCCGCATCTACCAGGGCACTGTGAAGATGGGCGACACCATCATCAACAACAGCCGTGGCCAGCGGAAAGAGCGCGTGCCCCGCATGTTCCGCATGCACTCCGATCGCCGTGAAGAACTCAACGAGGCGAAGGCCGGCGACATCGTCGCGTTCTACGGCGTCGAAGCGACCTCAGGCGACAGCTTCACCGCGCCCGAGCTCTATTACACGCTGACCTCGATGCACGTGCCCGACGCCGTGATCTCGCTGGCCGTCTCGCCCAAGGACCGCACGGGCGAAGCGAACTTCAGCAAGGCGCTCAGCCGCTTCACCCGCGAAGACCCCACGTTCCGCGTGCGCCGCGACGAAGAGTCGGCGCAGACCATCATCTCGGGCATGGGCGAGCTCCACCTCGACATCTACATGGAGCGCATGCGCCGTGAGTACGACTGCGAAGTCGTCTCCGGTAAGCCCCAGGTCGCCTACCGCGAGACCATCACCCAGCGTGGTGAGTTCGCGTACACGCACAAGAAGCAGACGGGTGGCTCAGGCCAGTTCGCCCGCGTGTGCGGCTTCATGGAGCCGCTGCCCAGCGACGCCGTCGAGCAGTACGAGTTCGTCAACGAGACGGTCGGCGGCACGATCCCCAAGGAGTACATCCCGGGCATCGAGAAGGGCTTCCTCGAGGCCATCAAGAAGGGCTCGCTGATCGGCTTCCCCGTGGTCGGTATCCGCTGCGTGGTGAACGACGGCGCGTACCACGACGTCGACTCGTCCGAGCAGGCGTTCAAGATGGCCGCCATCATGGCGTTCCGCGAAGGCTACGCGCAGGCGAAGCCGGTCGTCATGGAGCCCATCATGAAGGTCGAAGTCCGCGCTCCTGCCGAATTCCAGGGCTCGGTCGTCGGTCAGGTCAACCAGCGCCGCGGCATGATCCTCGAGACCGGCACCGCCGAAGGTCACGTCACCGTGGTCGCCGAAGTGCCGCTCAACACGATGTTCGGTTATTCGACCGACCTTCGCTCGGGCACGCAGGGCAAGGCCGAGTTCTCCATGGAGTTCGCCAAGTACGCGGCGGTGCCCAAGGGTGAGCAGGAGACGATGATGAAGAACTTCAAGGACAAGAACGCCGCCGACGCGGCAGCGCGCAAGTAAGCGTCGAGTTCTGACCGTTGAACCCGAAGCCGGCTCCTCGAAAGAGTGGTCGGCTTCGTTGTTTTCAAAGTGATTGCGCAGACGAGGCCCGCCTTTAAAGTGGCCCCATGGCCTCGAGTTTCCAAACCGTTCCCGAGATGTTGCTGCACCGCCTCGCCGCCACTCCTGACAACACGGCCTTCAGCTACCCGGTCGGCTCAGGCTGGAAGCAGGTGAGCTGGAAGCAGTTCGGTGAGCAGGTGCGGCAGGTGTCGATGGGCCTGCGCGCGATCGGCCTGCAGAACGAAGAGCGCGTCGCGATTCTCTGCAACACCCGCTACGAGTGGATCGTCGCCGACATCGCCATTCTCGGGGCGGCGGGCGCGACCACCACCATCTACCCGAGCAACCTCGCCGAAGAGTGCGAGTACATCATCAACGATTCGAACACGCGGTACGTGTTCGCGGAGAACGACGACCAGGTGGCCAAGCTCACCTCGGTGCGCGCCAAGCTCGCCAACGTGAAGCACGTGATCACCATCGACGGCAAGAGCAGCGCCGACGGCTGGGTGATCAGCCTCAACGACCTGATGGACAAGGGAAAGCCGGCCACCCAGGCGGAGTGGGAGACCGTCTGCAAGTCGGTCAAGGGCCAGGACATCGCCACCCTCATCTACACCTCGGGCACCACCGGCAAACCCAAGGGCGTGATCCTCACCCAGGACTGCTGGGTCTACGAGGCCGAAGGCATCGACGAGATGAAGCTGCTGGTGCCCGACGACGTGCAGTTCTTCTGGCTGCCGCTGGCTCACAGCTTCGGGAAGGTGCTCGAGGTCGCGCAGCTGAAGATCGGCTTTCACACCGCCATCGACGGCCGGGTGGACAAGATCGTGGAGAACCTCGGCCACGTGAAGCCGACCTTCGTGGCGGCCGTGCCGCGCATCTTCGAGAAGGTCTACAACAAGGTGATCGACGGGGCGAAGAAGGGCGGCGGCGCGAAGTACGCGATCTTCAAGTGGGCGGTGGGCATCGGCGCCGAGGTCTCGCGGCTGCGCCAGAAGCGGCAGGAGCCCAGCGGGTTGCTCGCGATGAAGTACTCCGTCGCCACCAAGCTGGTGTTCTCCAAGCTGCAGCAGCGTTTCGGCGGCCGGCTGCGCTACTTCGTCTCGGGCTCGGCAGCGCTCTCGCGCGACATGGCGGAGTTCTTCCACGGCGCGGGCATCTTGATCCTCGAGGGCTACGGCCTGACCGAGACGAGCGCCGCGTCGTTCGTCAACCGGCCGACCAACTTCAAGTTCGGCACCGTGGGCCCGCCCCTGCCCGGCACGCAGGTGAAGATCGCCGAAGACGGCGAGATCCTGATCAAGGGCCGTGGCGTGATGCGCGGGTACCACAACCTTCCTGAGCAGACCGAGGAGACCATCAAAGACGGCTGGCTCTACACGGGCGACATCGGCGAGCTCGACAGCGAAGGGCTGCTCAAGATCACCGACCGCAAGAAGGATCTGATCAAGACCTCGGGCGGCAAGTACGTCGCGCCGCAGAACATCGAAGGCAAGTTCAAGATGATCTGCCCGTACGTCAGCCAGTCGCTGGTGCACGGCAACAACCGGAACTTCTGCACCATGCTCGTCGCGCTCGACAAGGACGCGATCGGCGACTGGGCGAAGGCGAACGGCGTGGCCGGCACCTACGATCAGGTGGTCAAAGATCCCCGCACCCACGCGCTCATCAAGCCCTTCGTGCAGGAGCTCAACAAGGGCCTGGCCAGTTACGAGTCGATCAAGAACTTCGCGATCCTCCCGAAAGACATGACGCTCGAAGACGGCGATCTCACGCCGAGCCTCAAGCTCAAGCGCAAGGTCGTGGAGACCAAGTACAAGGAGCTGATCGACGGCTTCTACACGGGCAACCTCGCGGAGCTGTGACACCCCGACGTTTCCGGCACCACGTGGCGATGGGCGACCCTCAGGCGCCTTTTGCCACCGTGCTCTCGATTCTCGATCGACACGAACTGCTCGGCTCCGATGGCCGTTTGCACGCTGACGTGCAGCTGGTCTCGATGGGCGATCACTTCGACTGGGGTCAGCCCTCCGAGCGCAAGAAGGCCACCGACGACGCGACGGCCTTGCTGTCGTGGCTGAGCGCGCACCCGCCGGAGCAGGTGATCATCATCGCTGGCAACCACGATCTCGCGCGGGTCTGCGAGCTGTCACCCTTCACCGATGACGCGGCCTTCGAGGCGGCGCGGGCGATGGCCAGCGCGGCGTATCGCTCCGGCACACCCGACCCGGAGGCCTCGAAGCAGTTCCTCGAGCGGTACCCGCACGTGCCTGACGCGGAGTGCCTGGCGCGTGACTTCTCCTGTTACTCGGCAGAGCAGCAGCGGCTGGTGACGGAGTTGCTCCGCACACGCAGGCTTCGGTTGGCACACGCGCACGCGGGACTGCTGCTGGTGCACGCGGGGGTCACCGAAGAAGACTTCGCCTCCATCGGTCAGGTGCCCACGAACGCGGCCGACGCAGCGGCGAACTTGAATGCGTTTCTCGATGCGCGGGTCGAGCAGTGGAAGGCCGGCGCGCTCGACCTCACCCCGCTCCACCTGCCGGGTTCCTCGACGGGCGTCGCGCGCGGCGTGCTCTTTCACCGGCCGGCGGTGCCCACGGGCGACGCGCAGTTCGCAGGGCCGCCGAGGCGCCGGTACGATCCACGTCAGCTGCCCGCCGCGTTTCCCCAGGCCATCGGGCACATCCGCGACAAGAAGTGCCGCGAGCTGCTGGGGGCGTGGGCCGACGCGCAACCTCCAGTCGATGGCGTGCTGCGTTCGCTGCGCATCGACGGGGTGACCGTGAAGTACGCCCGCGGAACGGCGGCGGATGCGCGGCTCTACTTCCTCGACGCAGGCATGAACCACCCCGCGGCCACCAGCTACGAGCTGTTCGATCTCGAACGGCGGCGGCCGCTTCAGCCCAGGTCGAAGTTGGCGATCAACGGAACATGATCCGACAGCCCGCTGAAGGGGCTGGTGCGATCGCCGAAGGTGCAGGTGTCTTTGAGATCGATGAAACCCAGGTCGCCTGAAGCGAACAGGTGATCGAGGTGCATGCGCAGGTGCATGAAGCCCGCGGTGGCGAACGACTGCGAGCGTGAAGCGTCGATCTGCTTGAGCTGCTCCTGGGCGCCGCGCAACTTCGCCTCTTCCGTGAGGTAGCGGTACACGGGCGTCATCGGAGCGGTGTTGAAGTCGCCCACCACCAGGTACGGCTCGTCGTGAGCGGTGGCCTGCGCGTACTGCGCCACGGCCTTCGCTTCGGCGATCTGGTTCTGCCCAAAGCCCATCTTGCCCGGCTGGCTCCAGAACTCCCTGGCCCAGGGCGTGGGGAGCGAGAGGTGCGTGTTGAAGAGGTGAAAGCGGCGGCCCTGGAGATCTTCCAGCCGCAGGTGCGCAGCGATGCGCGTCTGCTTCACCTTCTTGAGGCTCTCGTTGCGGTGGTGCGTGATGGGGTGCGGGCGATGACCGTTGTCGGCGATCACCTCGAGCTTCTGCGAGTTCACCAGCATCGCCAGGCCCGTCGTGTAGAGCTTGATCGGGCCCAACTGGTACACGTGCGCGGGGAAGTACCAGGCGCGATACGGCATCACGAGGCCGCGGCGTTTGAACTCGTCACCCAGATGCCGGAGAAAGGCCTCCAGCTGGTTTTCGGCGGGGTGAGCACCGCGGTGAGCCACGCCTGCGCGAAGGGACTGCGTCTCGACTTCCTGGAGCGCGACCAGGTCAGGCAAAGGGTCGAGGTTGCAGAGCGCGGTGGCGATGCGGCTCTTCGAGGCCGCAGTGCTCGCCAGACCCTTGAGGCCGTGACCGAAGTAGCGAACGTTGTAGCTGACGATTCGCACGGGCGAGCCGAGCATACCCGTCGGCAGCGGCTCGCGCTGTACGCAGATGTTGCGTCAATCAGCGGCGCTGATGGAGGGCTGACTGAAGCGCTGCGCCTTCGAGGTGGGAGGGGCCGTCGGCGATGAACTGTTCGGGCGCGGTGAGCACCAATTCTTCGAGCGCCAGGGCTTCCGCCCACGCCGCCAGCTGATCCTCCGCGAACGGGCCGGAGAGCCGCCTTCTCCAGCGGGCGACGTTTTCGGGGTCGGGTTCGATGCCGGCCTGGCGCGCGAAGTCGGCCAGCAGGAGCGTCTTGACCCCTTCGTTCGCGGGCGCGGTGTTGATGCGGCCGGTGAGCCGGGTGCGTCGCACGAAGGAGGAGAGCGGGAGCGCTTCGGGTGTTCGGGAGGCGGGCGCGAGCTGGGCCGCGGCTTCCAGACAGGCGCGCGCGTCAGCGGCTTTGAGATCGACGGCGTGGGCGAGCACCTGCTGGCGGAGCTCGACGGGCCAGCCGAGCGCCTGGAAGACGGAGCTCCAGGTGCGTGATTGGTAGAACTGCGCTTCCGCGGTGGTGTGCAGCGCGCGGGCTTTCGCGGCGGTGAGCACACCGTTGCGTTGAGCGGCCCGGGCTGTGGCGAAGACGTTCACCCAGGGCACGGTGAGCGCGCGGTAGTGCTGCGTCGCGTCGGCGTGGAGCAGCGCGACCGCGGCGTCGTCGTTCCATTCGCCGGTGACGAAGCGGCGGGCGATTTCTCCGATGGGCGTGATGACGCCGGGGAGCTCGGCGGCTCGCAGCGCGCCCATGCTGCTCGAGCCCAGGAGCGTGACGCCGGACGCGTGTGCGGCCAGCAGCTCGTGATGCCAGACGGAGGGTGCTGACTCGAAGACGCCGTCGATGAGGACGATGGTGTCGGGCTTCGTTTCGAGGGCTCGGAAGACGTCGCCTTGTCTTGCGGGCGGGCGGTAGTCGGCGCGCAGGAGCTTCTTGGCTTCGTGGTGCGGCAGGGTGGGCCCCAGGAAGACGACCGTCCTCCCTCGCCCCAACCCTCTCCCCCTCGGGGAGAGGGAAGCTTTGACTCGAGGGGCCTTCTTCACAACAACTCCGAGACGAGCAGATCGGGACTGACGGCCTTCACCACGAACGGGGAGGAACGCAGCTGCACGAGGGCGACTTCGCCCTTCACCAATTTCGACAACGGTCTGCGCACGATGCGCCGCGGTGCCTTGCGGGGCGTCACGCCTTGCAGCGTTCTGAGCAGCGCCCCACCCTCTTCCCGCACTCCCACCAGCACGTCTTCGCGCGCGCCGTGGATCTCGGTCAGCCGCGACTGCGCGGCCTCGAGCCAGGCAGCATCGGCAGCAGCGTCCCACGTGCGGCGGCAGGCGTAACCGGCGGTCAGCGGCACGGGCCCGCCTTCGAGATCGAAGATCAACGCGCCGGCCACGGAGAGCGTCGTTCCTTTCGGCGTGAGGTCGAAGAGGAAGCAGGCGAAGCCGCGCTCTTCGAGTGACTGGGCTCCTGCGGGAGACTTCACCAGGCGGCGCAGCGCTTCGTGCGGAGTCCACCCTTCGGGCAGCACGCGGGCCAGCGCGTCGCGTTCGACCAGCTCGAGCACGGCGTGCTCTTCGGCTGCAGCGAGTGAAGTGGGATGCGCACCGAGCCCGTTCGATCGCCAGGTGGTGATGGAAGGACCCATCCAGCAGCGGCCAGCGGGCGGGCAGTACACGCTCTGCGCAGGCACCAGGCTGGGCTCGTCATCACGCAGGCCACGTGCAGGCACCCACGCGACGCACAGACCATCCACGTCCCACGGTGAGCCAGCGGGGCCAGTGCCGAACTCGAACGTGCTCACGTCGGGCGCTTCGGCGGCGGCCAGTTCGATCGCTTCACCCAGCGCGCTCCACTGGGCGTGCTCGAGGGTGAGGCCTTTGCCCTGTGAGACTTGCAGCACGTGACCGCGCGGTCTCACGGCGCCGACGACTTCCACGCCGCAGCGGTCGAGTCCGGTGAGACGCGCGAGGCGGGTGACGCCGAAGTCTCGAGCGAGTCGTCGGAGCGAAGGGTCGGTGCGCACCATGCGGGTGTAGAGGGTTGGCGAAGGGAAGAGAAGCCGCTCGGATGGGAGGCGGTGCGTTCACTGTCTGGTGCGGTGCGCAACGCTCGCAGGCCCTCGGTTCGGGCGAGGATCTTCATGTGACGAGGTGGGGGGCGTGGCTCGTCTTCGCGGTGTGTACTCGATGAGTCACGCGAGTACTCATCGAGTACTCAGCGGGTGAAGCGCCCCGGCTGCGTCACCTGCGCGTCCTTGCAACGAAGGGAGAGGCCAGCCCGCGACGAGCACGGGGAGAGCCGAAAACACCCCGTTCGCTCCTGTGCTTTTGCGTCTCTCCACCTGCTACGTGGCCGCCCGTGACGAAGCGGGGCACAGGAATCGCGTTGATTGCCGTAGCGGCGACCTTGTGGGGCACCTGGCCGCTCTACACGCGCGCTGGCGGACCTACCGGCGTGAGCATCGGCTTTCTCGCGCTGGTGATGATGGCCGTGCCCGCTCCATTCGTCTTCCGTCGCGCCGCCTTCGCTGATCGTGGCGCGGTGATCGCGCTGGTTCTCGTGGGGCTCGCCGACGCAGGCAACATGCTCCTCTACTTCCAGGCCCTCGAGCGCGGTCCCATCGTGGTGGCCGTGCTCTCGCACTACCTGGCCCCCACCCTCGTCGCGATCTGCGCGCCCCTGGTTCTCGGTGAACGCGGCTCCAGGCGCTCTCTCTTGGCGAGTCCAGTCGTGTTGCTGGGACTCGGCCTCGTTCTCAGCCACGGCAGCACCACCGCCGGCTGGGCCACCACCGCCGCGCTCGGCGCAGGCAGCGCTGTGTTCTACGCCGTCGTGGTGCTCGGCAGCCGCCGGGCCGCGAAGACCTTCACGCCCGTCGCGGTGATGGCCCTGCACTCCGTCGTCGCGGCCGTGGTGCTGGCGGCGCTCTTCGGTCGCGAGGTCTTCCCGATCGTCGCCGATCGAGGCCTTGCCATCGTGCTGTTCGGCTGCCTGGTCAACGGGCTCATCGCCGCGTGGCTCTTCAACCTGAGCCTGCAGCGCATCGAGGCGCAGCTAGTCGGGCTCTTCACGTATCTGGAGCCGGTCACCGCGGCGATGCTGGGCGTGGCGGTGCTCGGCGATCCGTTTGGATTCACCAGCGCGGCGGGCCTGGTGCTGGTGGTGCTCGCAGGCGCGTGGGCTGCGACTGGCCCCTCACCCCAACCCTCTCCCGAAGGGAGAGGGAGCACCTGATTCAGCGCATCGCTGAGTTGCCCATCGCGGCCGGTGCTTCTTCTTTGGGCGGCGGCGCGACTTCCGTCTTGCGGAACTCGTAGCCCACCTCGAGATCGACCGCGAAACCGAACTGGTTGTCGAAGCGCCCCAGATCCGCGTTCACCCGGAACGTCTTGTACACGCGCCCATTGAGAAACAAGAACGGGAGGATCTTCAACCGCGCGCCCGCGAACGCGATCGACTTGTCGCCGAACAACCCGATCACCTTGTTGCCGTTGGGCGTGCCGAGCTCAGTCCACGACTCCACGCCGCGCAGGTAGTAGCTGCCGAACACCTGCACGAAGCTCAACACCGGCACCTCGACGTGCGCCACGAAGTTCACCGCCGGCGACGCGCTGGTGCCTTCGACCGCCAGGGTGAGCCCCACCACGTTGCGCACGCCCCAGCTGCCTTCCACGTAGTAGCCGAAGCGGTCCGTGAGGCCATTCTCCAGGATGTAGCGCTGCTTGGGGATGTAGTTGCCCGCGCCCACCGAAGTGTCCGTGCGGTAGTCGCGGTTCAAGTACGCGAAGCGATCGACCTCGTAGAACGTGTCGAAGTAGCTGGGCGCGTACTTGTTGCCGAGGAAGCGCGCCTCGACCACCAGGCGGAACGCGTGGACGACCTCTTGGGCCGCCACGTTGAAGCGGCCGAGCATGCCCGCGGTGAAGCCACCGTCGCCGCCGATGAGCATCGAGTAGTCGAGGTACGGCTTGATATCGACGTTCTCCGTCTTCACGATTTTCATCTCGGCGTCGAAGCCGATCAGGCCCGCGGGCTTGAACGAGGTGGTGAGCGGCCGGCCGTCTGCCGCCACGCGCGACCTCGACGCGTCGTTCGAGAGCTGAAACGGCGCACGCCAATCGAGACCACCCGTCACGCCGATCGAGAAGGTCTTCGCCATCAGGTTCTGCGGCTTGAAGAACGAGAGCGGCTTGAAGAACGCCAGGCCCGAGAGCTGGTTCCACTCGAGCAGGTCGTTGGTCATCAACTCGAAGCCGCCGAAGTCGTTGTACATGTCGACCTGCGCCGAGGCGCGCGGGTAGTCGATGTTGATGCTCGGAGAGTAGCGGCGGGTGATCGCGCCGTGACCGATCGACGAGGCGTAACGCTGACCTGCGCTGACGTAGATCTGATCTTCTTTCCGCCCGTACGTGACGTATTTGAGGATGCGGCCGAAGTCGTGAAACGTGTCGTAGTCCTCCACGCGCAAACGGCCGATGCGCTCGATCAAGAACGGCTGACTCGTCTGAGGGTTGCTGGCGAAGTTGACGATCTCGATGCGCAGCGGCACGCCGAGCCCGATGCCCAGCTTCGCGTCGAACAACCGCAGATCGACCATCGGTTCGATCAGCGCGTAGTAGGCGTCTTCGAAACGATCGACACCGGCCGACACGCCGATGCGGGTGTTCTTCACGGTGAGTCGATCGCTGCCCAGGTAGACCGACAGCTCGCCCTTCACGAACTCGGGCCGGGTGTCACGCTTCTCGGTCTCCGCGACCGGAGCGGGCGAAGCGGGCGAAGCGGGCGGCTGAAACGGAGGAAGCGGCGCCACCACCGGCACGTCGGAGACCAGCACGCCTGCGTCGGTCACCCCGGCATCGGTCGCGACATCGTACGGGTCGGCGGCGAGCTCTTCTCCAGCCCCGCCGTCACCGAGGGCGAGACACGCGACGACCACGAGCTGGAGCATTGATTTTCCTTACTTGCCGCAGGGGTTCATCGGCTTGAGGAACTTCACGAGCTGGGCTTCGTCAGCCACGGTACCCGCAAGATCGAGCTCCTCGGCAGACTTCTCGGGGGCGGGGTCGAGCTGACTCCACCTGCCGACCTGCAGCTGGTCACCGGCACACTCGAAGAGAATCACGTTGTGCAGACCCGCCTGGGGCGCGGCCATGCTTTCGAGGGGCCCACGTGAAGCGACGTAGGAGTACTTGCGGCCATCGATGGTGAGCTGGCCACGCTTCACGATGTTCTTCGTGTCGATGTTGATGCCGTTCTGCTGGAGCGCGAGCGGGTCGGTCTCTTTGCCGAGAAGGAAATCTTTCCCCTTCTTGTTGTTCTCGTTCGCCATGACGCGGAAGTACGTGAACGTGTGGCCGTCACCGAGCACGAAGCCGCCATCGGGCAAAATCTCGCGGTCGGTGAGGATCGTGGTTTGGGCCACGAACATGTTCAGGCTCGCCACCACCGTGTAGCCCTCGGGGAGCGTACCCAGCTGTTCCAGCGCGTTCTTCTGCCGCGCCTCGGGGTCGTTCACGCCGTCCTGCATGCCCTTCGCGGCCTTCACGCCCAGACCCAACACGATCATGGTGCCCAGACACAGCAGGCCCGCGAGACCACCGCAGCCGAGCAGAACGTAGAGCCAGGGGGAGCGCTGCTTGGGAGAAGCCGTTTCCATGGCGCGCGGGTATAGCCGCGAACGACGACGGCCTCACTGTTCATTCAGCGCCGTTCAGATCCTCCAGGCTGCGGAGCAGGCCGCGGCTCATGCCGAAGCAGGGGTGCTCCTTCTCGAAGTGCGCGGGGATGTTCTGAAGCACCTCACGCGCGATCTTCACGTTCGGGTACTTCTGGTTCATCTCCTTTTGGTAGTCGACCAGCATGCCGGAGCACTTGCGATCGAGCTCCGGGCGGATCTCACGCATGCGAGAGCGGGCGATCTCGAGCAGCTCGGGGGGGCGATCTGGCGTCGCTTCCAGGAGCAGCCAGGCGTCGCGGTACTGCTTCCACGATCGGAACAGGTTCATCGCGCCGACCGTACGCAGGTCGTACATGCGCGCCGCGCGCTCGAGATCTTCCTTCGCCCGCCGCCCCGCTTCTTCCGCGCTCATCTGCGGAATGGGGATCACCTCGACCCAGACGTTCCAGATGCGCCAGGTGTCTTCACCGGGCGGGTTCAAGATGTTGTCGAACACGATCTCGTTCGGATCGTTGATCTTGAGCTGGGTCGAGGGCAGCACGATCTCCAGCTGACGCTGCGCCACCTCCACGGTGTCGGGCGGGATGCTGTTGAGCTGCACGCCGTTGAGCTCGATCGACACCTCGTCCTTCGAACAATCGCGCGCCTGGTAGTGCAACACGCCGACGATGGCCGTGGGCGAGGCGAAGCTGAAGTTGAACGACTTCATGTCGGGCCGCTCGAAGTCGACGTCGTCGCCCAGGCCGTACGAATCGGGCACGGCCTCTCCGTTGGGAGACAGGGTGATCGTCTCGACCTTGCGCTCGACCTTCTTGGGAATGATCGCGATCACCAGGAACACCAGCGCCGCGATGATCGCCCCGCCACCGAAGACCCCGACGGCAATCTTCCCGGGCAGCGGCAAGTCAGACCACAACAGCATGGCCCGGCCGCTGCTCGACTTGCCCAATTCACGGCGAGCGCGCGCGCGTTCGGCGGCCGAGATGGCGACAGGCTCATCACCCCCTGAGGCCCCGCGCCCTGCACGCACCGGCGCTGCGGAGCCGCGTTTCTGCAGCGACTTCGGCGGAGGCACCACGAAGTTGGCCGTCGCATCAGCGGAGGCGTCGCCGTTGAGCTCAGGCACCTCGGGCTCTTCGGCGGCGGGCTCTTCTTCGACTGGAGCTGCCCTGCGGGCCGGCGGCTTCTTCACGATCGCCACGGGCTCACGCGGCGGCTTGAGCATGGTGGCGTTGGGATCTTCGGCGGGCTCTTCAGCGGCCGCTTCGTCGATGGTCGAAGACGGCGGTCCCATCACGGTGTCGTTGCTCTCGGGCGCGATGAACTCGAGCGTCACGTCGCCGATCGCGATGCGATCACCGTTCTTGAGCGCCATGGGCGCCTTGAGCGTCTTGGCGTTGAGCTTGGTGCCGTTGGCGCTCTTCATGTCCTCCACGAAGTGCGCACCGCCCTCTTCGTAGACGCGCGCGTGACTGCGCGAAGAAGACGGGTCTTTGATGACGACGTCGTTGTCCGCGGTGCGACCGAGACGGGCCTCACCACTTTCGAAGGAGAACTCCTCCGATTCGGTACCGGCCTGGCTGACTCTGAGCGTGAATGCCACGGCCGCAAGGCAATACAGCGCGCGCTCGGGGTCAAGCTCTTGTCGCAAGGCGCCCCGCTGTGTACGGCTCCGGGCATGCACACCGAAATCGCTGGCCTGTCAGTCGAAGTGTTCCAGGCGACCCAGACAGCCCCTTCTGCCGCCGTCATCCTCTGCCACGGCTTCGGCGCGCCCGGCGACGACCTGGTGGGCCTCGCCCCGGAGCTGGTCAAGGCTGTGCCCGCGCTGCGTGACGTGCGTTTCTACTTTCCCGCCGCCCCCTTGACCCTGGAGATGGGGTTTGGCGATTCGCGGGCGTGGTGGCTCATCGACATGGGCGCGATTCAGAAGTTGGCGCACGACCCCGCCGCCCAGCGTGAGTTTCGCCGCATCGAGCCCGAAGGCATGCCGGCGGCGCGCAAAGCCATGCTCGCGCTGGTGCAAGACGTCGCGAAGCACACTGGGCTGCCGATGAAGAAGATCATCCTCGGGGGCTTCAGCCAGGGCGCGATGATCGCCACCGACGTGGCGCTGCGGCTGGAGGAAGCGCCTGGTGGGTTGGCCGTTCTGTCGGGCACGTTGCTGATCGAAGACACGTGGAAGGTGAAGGCGAAGGCGCGCGCGGGGCTGCCGGTCTTTCAGTCACATGGCCGGCAGGATCCCGTGCTGCCGTACGTGGCGGCCGAGTGGCTCAAGGAGGTCTTCGTCGAAGCAGGCATGGAACACGAGTTCGTTCCATTCGATGGCGGTCACACCATCGGGCCGCAGGCCTTCGCAAAGCTGGGCGCGTTTCTAAGCCAGCAGATCACGGGTCGTTGAGGGCCAGCTCGGCCTGCGTCTGCGCGCTCACCACGGTGCGGTCGAAATTCAAGTCGCTCAGGCGGGTGCGGAAGTCGGCGAGCGACATGCGCTCCTGCGTGCCCCACGGGTTGATGTAGTCGACGTTCTGGCCGTCGTTTCCCGTCACGAGGATCTTGTGCGCGCTGTCGCCCCAGGTCACACCGACCGAAACGCGACGACCGGCCGCGAGCATCTCGTCGATCGCCTTCATCGCGTTGGCCCTCTGGAAGTCGTTCCAAAAGTATCGCGAGCCGGTGGGTTGCCCCTTGAGCTGCCCATAGAGCGTGTCGAGGTCTGAGGCGTACGAGCCGATGGCATCGTTCTTCGAATAGGCGCGCTCGCCGTTGCTGACCTCGAAGAAGGCCGAGCCCATCAGGCGCTGAACGGCCGAGCGACCCGTGCCGTCGTCGACCTCAGTGCCTGCGGGCCGCGCGATCTGCATGCCGCCCGCGAGGGTGGTGGTGCCGGAGGGGCTGGCGAGCTGGGTGGCGATGCGTGCGTACTCTGCCGGATTGTCCATCGCGAGATCGATGGCGAGCGTGGTGGGCGCGCAAGACCCGACCGGCCCCTGATTGATCGCCGCCGGTGAATTGAGTTCCTGCACCAGGTCGCAAAGAAAGCGTTGGCGGTTGATCGACGGGCTCATGGGCGTCGCGCCGCTGGCCACGCCCGAGAGGTACTGCAAGGTCGAGCCTTGCCCGAGCCGATCTCGACCACCGGGCAGCTTTCCCTCGAGGAGCATGGTCTGCAGCGCCAGCGTCGCGTGCGTGTCGCGCGACTTCACGAGTGTTTCCTTCACCTGGCGGTACTGGATGCGATCCCCGCGGCTGAGCTTTCCGAGCGCCTCGTTCTCGGCCTTGAGGTTCTTGTGAACCAGCGCTGCGGCCACCGGCTCGCGCAGGTCGCGAAGGTCGTTCGAATCGCGGCCGTTGGCGACGATGGTGCCCTGCTCCGCCGTACCGGTGAGCGCATCGCCCCCACGCAGCAGAGCGCCACTCTGCGCGGCGGCCACGGCGGCGGTTCGATCCGCACCCGAAGCGCTCACGCGAATGAGATCACGTACGCCGGCGGTGAGCCTTCGCGTGCCCTGGCCCTCGAAGGTGTCGTGCTTGAAGGCGCGGATCGCGGCAGCCGTGCGTCGGTCGAGCACGCCATCGGCCTTGCCCACCTGATAACCGAGCGCCTTGAGCCGCTTCTCGGTGCGCGCGATCGACTCGCGCTTCTCACCGGTGTTCAGGCCTTCATGGCGCTTGGCCTGAGTGGCGACGTTCTGGAGCTTTCCGGCGGTCTTGCCATCGATGGCTCCGGTCGCCTTCAGACCGGTCGCCGCCTGGAACTGTTTGAGTTCCTTTTGCTCCTGGCGATCCAATTTCCCGTCGCGCTTGACCGTGTACCCCGCTGCTTTCAACCGATTCTCTGCGCGTGAGACCCTGGTCATAGAGACTGTTGTCGTGAACGACGCGGCGGTGTTTCCGGCGCGGACTGTCAAACGATCATCCATACCGAGATGAATTCGGGCGCGATTTCCCCCCGGGAGGCGGTCAGCCCCACGGGTTGACCACCACCAGCGCGAGGTCGTCGAAGTGCCGGACATTCCGGGTGGCGAGCGCCGCTCTGCGGGCCAGCGCGATCCCCGCGATCTGGGTGTCGCGAAAGTCGACCGGCCGCCCTGCTCTCTGGCGTCGGGCGGCCAGGGTGGCGGCTTCCGCAGCGGCGTCACTGTCGAAGCCGAGCACCCGCCGCTGGAGATCGTCCTCGAGCAAACGTTCGAAGCTCGCCTGAAGGGTCCGGCGCCGCTTTCCCGGGGGCAACAAGGCGAGGCCGAGGCGGGTCTCGAACTCGGTGATGCTGGTGATCCAGATCGCCTCTGACGGCTGCTGGTCGAGCCAATCGATCACCTCGCGATCTGGCGAGCTGCGCATCAGGGCTGACAGCACGTTCGTGTCGAGGATGATCATTTCTTGAAGTCGGCGGGCCGCGCGAGCTGACCGCGCAGCTCGGGAAGCTCACGGGTGAGCCCGACCTTCTTGAACCGCGAGGCGATCCGGCTGCCCAGCTTCACCGGGGCGCGCTCATCCGCCTTCACTGCGTCACGGAGGATGTCTCGAATCTCGGCCTCCATGCTCACCCCGTGCCGCGCGGCGCGGCGCTTCAGGCGCACCTTCACGTCTTCCTCCAGCTGCCGCACCACGACTTGAGCCATTGATATCAAGATATCGACCGGTCGCCTGGCGCGCAATCGACGCGGGGTCGCGCCGCACAGGTATGAAGCCAGTTCGCGCGCGACGAGGGAGCGAATACCATCGCGGGCATGCGACTCTTCTTCACCTGGTGCTGTGCCCTGGCATTGATCGGCTGTGAGGGCACCGCGGGAGAACCCGATGGCGGCACGACCATGCGTGCGGATGCGGGGCTCTTCGACGCCGGACCGCCAGTGATCGAATACGACCGCTTCACGCTGCGCACCACGGGCTGGCCGATGGGCGCGCGGGTGAAGGGCGCTGCGGTGCTCGACAACGTGTTGTTCGTCGCGAGTGATCAGGGGCTGCTCTCACTCGCCGCCACCGAGACGCGTTGGGTGCCCGTCACCACGCCGCTGACGGGCGATCAAAAGCCGACCTCGCTCACCCGGGTCGACCAATCGTTGGTGATGACCGCTGCAGGCACGGCGGCCGGAGGGCTCTACGTGAAGCCCTTCGATGGAGTCTGGGCGCAGGTGACGGCGGCGCCGCCGAACCCGAGCTGGGTGCTGGTGAAGAAATCCACTGACTACCTGCTGGCCACCACTGGCGGGCTCTATGCATCGGCCTCGCTCGCCGGGCCCTGGGTTCGCCGGAGCGCAGCCAACACGCCGTTGTTTACCGCGCCTCTCGCTCGCCTCGTCGCGGAGCCGCAGCAACAGAAGCTCTTCGCCTCGGGTGTGAACGGGCCGCTGTTCGAGTCGGCCGATCTCGGAGCGACCTGGACGGCCCATTCGCTGCGCGGTGCGGTGGAGGCGCTGACGGCCCGTGGCCTCGTCGTGCTGGTGTCGACAGCGATGGATGGCCAGCAGCGCAGCGACAACTACGGCAACACCTTCCGTCCCTCCGCCACGCCGATCGCCGATGGCGTGCTGTTCTACGCAGCCGAAGGCACGCGCTTCTACGCGGGTGGCACGGGCGGCCTGAAGACGAGCGACGACAACGGCGTCACCTTCACCGATGAAAGCGATGGGCTGCCGGTGGGCACGACGGTGCGCGCGCTCTTCTTCGCCGGCAGCTACGTGATCGCGGATACCCCGGACGGGCCGTTCATCAATCAGCTCCCATAGGCGGAGGCCACTCAGGCCGTTGCGGCGACCGCAGAGGCACTCGCGCGGCTCACGATCGCCGGGGCTTCCTGCACGAGCTCGTCGTTCTGCAGCGCCTCGACCATGAACAACGCAAAGTCGACCCGGCGCGTGAGGTTGCTGGCGAGCTTCGCATCGCCGACGTGGCGGCCCCACACCGGCAGGCCCTGAGATTCGCCCTCCTCGAGATCGCTGCCGCGCACGACGGTCCACCGCGTGGGGCTGGCGAAGATCCGTCGACAGGCTTCGACCTGATCGTCGATGTCGGCGAAACGAAAGAGCCGGGCAACGGGCCCGAACACCTTCACGATCGTCCGGAGCAGCCACGGGTAGACATCCTTCCCGTCGCGGCTGATGTGCCAGCCACACGAGAACACCAGCCGGGCGCCAGGCTTCGCGAAGTCGATCACGGCCTGCGCCGTGCCCGTCGAGTAGCCGTGCACGCCCCAGGGAACGAGCACCACGAGGACGCCATCGCAGCCCTGCACCGCTGACTTGATCACTTCTCGATCGTCAGTGGCGCCGGGCACGATGGTGATGCGCTTCTCGAACTCAGCGAGCTTGCCCACGCTCGCGGCGCGGCACACGGCGACCACCTCGTGGCCCTTCGCCAGCGCATGGCGAACCATGTATTTCCCCAACTTGCCCGAGGCGCCGACGATGCACACTTTCATGGCACCACTTACGGCGTAAGCGCGGGGCGATTGCTGCAGCGACTACTTGCTGACCTTCTCTTCGACCTCGCCCGAACCGTTCTCTTCCTGGTTCTGCTTGGGGTTGGTCGGCCAGGAGAAGGTCTTCGGCACATGCCCGCCACCACGCGTGCCGCTGGTCCACTCGCGGCGGTGATGTTCGATGTCGACTTCCGGCCGCGCCGAGAAGGGGACCGGGAGGTTCTTCGGATCAGACTCGTGGTTCGAGGCGCTCATCGAGCCAAATGACTAGCGCATCGTGGCCGTTTCGGCACCATTCGAAGCAATGTCAGGCCCCCTGCCCCGGATCTACGCCTTCGACTGGCTCCGTGGCGTCGCGGTGCTGGTGATGCTGCAGACCCACGCGCTGGTGCTGCTGCTGCCTGAGATTCACAAGACCGCCTTCTTCACCCGGCTGGTGGCCATCGATGGCCTCGTCGCGCCTTCGTTCATCTTTTCGGCGGGTTTCGCGCTCGCGCTCGTTCAGGTGCGCGCGGGTCTCGCGGGCCGACGTGAAGAACAGGCGAAGAAGACCCTCAAGCGCATCGGCGAAGTGTTGCTGGTCGCCAGCTTCATCAACTTCATCTGGTTCCCCATCTGGCGCGAACCGAAGTGGCTGCTGCGCATCGACAT
This sequence comes from Archangium sp., assembly GCA_031412555.1. Classification (GTDB taxonomy): domain Bacteria; phylum Myxococcota; class Myxococcia; order Myxococcales; family Myxococcaceae; genus Archangium_A. The sequence continues at coordinate 18,017 of JANODF010000699.1, forward strand.
CCTTCACTGCATCGGGCTGTCGCTGCTGCTGGTGATGCCTTTCCTGGTTGGGCTCTCCACCCGGCCTCGTTTGCTGCGCTGGGTGACCTTGATCCTCGCGCTGGTGATCTTCGGGATCTCTCCTTACGGCGAGCAGGTCACCGGGTTCTGGTCGCTCTTCCTCAACAACAAGACCGGCTGGCTCGATGCGACCACGGGCGCTGCGTTTCCGCTGCTGCCCTGGGCCGGGTACGTGTTTCTCGGCGCCAGCTTCGGGGCCACCATCGGCGCGATGAAGTCAGAGAAAGAGCTGTGGGCGTGGCTCGCGCTGTTGCTCGGCATCGGTGCCGCGTTGAGCTGGCGAGCCCAGGAGGTCGCGGCGATGTATCCGCCTCACAATTTCTGGGTCACGGATCCCGCGGACGCGGCGAGGCGGTGGCTGCAGGTGCTCGGGCTCGTGGCCGTCTTCCGGCTCATCGAGATGAAGTGGCCGGCGAGCGCGCAGACTCGGGTGATGAAGTGGCTGGCTGCGTTTGGTGGTGCTTCGTTGTCTGCGTACTTCTTCCACCAGATGTTGCTCTATCAACGGTGGGTGGGCGTCTTCACTCGGTTGTTCCGCGAGCAGGCTGACTGGCCGCTGTTTTGGGTTCTGGTTGCGGCGTTGATTTTGGCGACCTGGGTTTGTGTGCAGGCCTGGGATCGGGTGGAGAAGCGGCTGCGGAGGCTCGCGGCCCCTCACCCCGACCCACTCCCCGCTGGCGCAGGGAGAGGGAGAGCAGAGTGAGTTACTTTTTCGGAAGAACGGCTTCGACCTTCTTCTTCACTTCGTCGCTGGTGGGCTCTGCGCCCGACGCCAGGTGCGCCACGACGGTGCCTTCAGGCGAGACCAGGAACTTGTTGAAGTTCCACGCCACCTCGCCGCCGTTCTCCTTCAAGCCAGTGAGGTACTTGTAGAGCGGGTGCGCCGCGTCGCCCTTCACGGGGATCTTCG
>JANODF010000700.1:0-10019 GCA_031412555.1 Archangium sp.
GGTTTCGTGCACGCGTCGTTCGGCCTGACCACCATCAACGGCGCCTACCGCGAGTTCCCCTACTTCGCCGCCGCCAGCCACTCGAGCGATGAGCAGATCTCGGCGATCGCGCTGGCCAGCTGCACCGAGAAGACGCTGGAGGGTTTCCACAGCGATCAGATCTCGGCTGCGGGCCTGAAGCGCCAGGTGGTGATGCCCCGCGGTTCGCTCATCTACGAGCGGTACCTCGCGGTCGCTGAATCGAAGGGCGTCGAAGGCGCGATCGATCTGGCCCTGGAGATCCGGAAGCAGGTGCTGGGCGAGCAGTACGTCACGCTGACCGGCAAGGTGGAGCGCATGGGCGGGGCCTCGTTCGACGCCGAGCGCAAGGCCAGCGTGATCATCACCGAAGGCACGCTCACCACCGACCTCGCCAAGCGCGTTCCGTGGACGCAGCTGGTGCCCGCACTCGATGGCACCTTCTCGGCGCGTGTACCGGCGGGCAAGAGCTACGTGGTCGAGGCACACGCGTACGGCCGCAAGCAGGTCGAGCGTGAGTACGCGAAGGTGAGCGGCGATACCGATCTCGGCAGCTTCGTGCTCCCTTCGACCGGCTCGTTGTCCTTCCGCGTGGAGGAAGCGGCCACGCTCTCTCTCATCGACGCCGAGCTGTTCCTCATTCCGGTGGATGAGACCGAAGTGGCGAAGGTGGTGGGCACGTTGCACGGCCGCTTCGCCACCTGCGCGCCCTGGCTCGGTTCTCCCGCCGGTGCGTCGCCTGCCTGCAACCGCGTGCTGGTGCACGACGGCGTGGCGACGGCCGACGTGCCGGTGGGCCGCTTCGACATCTACGCGTTCCACGGCCCGTACTGGACACTGGCGAAGCAGACCGTCGAAGTGACGGGTGGGCCGCAGCTGGTCTCGTTCTCGCTGCGTGAATTGCCGCTCAAGCCCGCGGGCGTGCTCGCGGCTGATTTGCACGTGCACGGCGCAGCCAGCTTCGACAGCTCGATCCCCGATTTCGATCGCGTGCTCTCCTTCGCGGCGTCCGATCTCGACGTGGTGATCTCCACCGATCACGACGTGGTGCAGGACTACGGGCGCATCGTGCGCGACCTGGGCCTCGAGAACACGCTGGCCACCGTGGTGGGCCTCGAGACGACCGGCCACATCCCCTTTCTCACGGTGCCCGGCTACGGCTTCCCGCTGGTGATCGGCCACTACAACTTCTGGCCCATCAAGTACGACCCGTCACTGCCCCGCAACGGTGGCCCGTACGACGAGCGCGTCGAGCCCGGCCAGCTGTTCGAGCGCACGAAGAACCTGTTCAGCGCCGAGCCCTTCATCGAGCTCAACCACCCCTGGGCTGACCCGGAGTTCGGCCGCGACCTCGGCTTTCCCCGCGCGATCTTCATGGACCTCACCAAGAACCTGCCCGCGAGCGACGACGGCTCGCGCCAGGCGTTCTTCGCGCGCACCCCCAGCGGCACGACGTTCGCCAACAACGCGCACCACGCGCAGGAAGTGATGAACGGCACCGACAACGGGCTGTTCCTCCAGTACCGCGCGTTCTGGCACTACTCGCTGAGCCAGGGCGTCTTGAAGACGGGCACGGCGAACTCCGACTCGCACTCGTTGACCGACAACACGGTGGGCATGCCGCAGAACCTGGTCACCACCACCTCGGCGGGTGGGCCTGCGTTCGACATCGTCACCTTCAACCGCGCTCTCAAAGAGGGCCGCTCCCTGGGCACCAACGGGCCGATCATCGAGGCCACCATCGATGGCCGCTCCTATTCGCTGACGGCCTTCGCGCCGGCCGCGGGCACCACCGTGAAGGTGAAGGTCTCGTCCGCCCCGTGGATTCCGGTGGAGGAGATCCGCTTCCTGGTGAACGGCGAAGTGAAGAAGGTGATCGGCGGCCTGCCGTTGCCGGCCGACCCCTTCGCGGAGACCGGCAGCCTGGTGCGTTACGAAGGCGAGGTCGCGCTCAGCGAGCTCATCGCCGGCGTGACCGGTGACGCGTGGTTGGTGATCGAAGCGGGCAAGCCGCTGCTGCTGGCCGGCGATCTCGGCGGCGGGCTGGAAGGCGCGAAAGACGGCATGCCCGACACCACCGACAACGATGGCAATGGCGTGGTCGACGCGGCTGACGTGAAAGAAGGCGCGAAGATCGGCCCGCTGGTGGATCCCCCCAAACCGAAACGGGGAGAGACCGGCTACGACTTCACGGCCATCACCAACGGCTACCCGCTCGCCTTCACCAATCCGTTCATCCTCGATCTGAACGCCGACGGCGTCTTCACCGCGCCCGGCGCGAAGGGAGCACAGCAGTGAACGCCCTGGTGCTGTTGACGTTCGTGTCGCTGGGTGCAGAACCCACGCCTCCCCTGGCGTGTGACGCCTGGCAGTCGAAGGGTCTCAACGAAGGTCCCGCCGCGCTGGGTTATGCGGAGGCCGACGTGGCCACGGGCCGGCGTGCCTGCCCGCGCAGTGAAGTGGGCCTCGGCGCGCGGTTCGGAGCGATCATCGACACGCCCGACTTCTACGGCTCGGTGAACGTGAACGGGCTGCTCTCTGGCTCGTGGGCCGTACGCTCCACCACCGAAGTCTTCGCCACGCTCGAGGCGGTGAACTTCAATTACGCGGTCAACGCGGTGCTCACCTCGACCCAGTTGACCCTGGGCAACATGACCCTGGGCGCGACGCAGGTGCTCACGCAGAACGAGACGTTCGTGGGCTCGGTGAGCGCGCGGCTGCTGCTGCCCACCTCGTTCGAGATCCCCGGAGCGCGGTTGATCGGTGGAGAGCTGGGCGCGTCGGGCTCGTGGCGCCCCCAAGAATGGCTCGAGGTGCACGGCTACGTGGGTGGTGATCTCTCGGGCGCCATCGGCCGCGCAGCGTCTTTGCCTCGGGGTGGTGTGGTGCTCATCGCCGGTGCGCAGTTCACCCCGTTCAAGTGGGGCGGCCTGGTGCTCGATCTGACCGGGCGATTGGGCGCGTTGAGCTACTTCGCTCCGACGGTGGCCTTCCGGTTCGCCATCGGGAAGGTGGGCATCGAGCTGGCCGCGACCCGGCCCCTCGCCGGTACGGATCGCCACACGATCATCGGCGGCCTGCGGGTGAACTACCGCTTCGACTGAACCGCTACCCAGCGACCCTCAAGCGTTCTTGCGGCGCATCGAGCGACCGCTGAAGCACGTCGAGGGTCAACGGTTTGAGCAGCACCTGATCCATGCCCGCATCGAGACAGGCGCTGCGCTCCTCGGTGAGCACGCTCGCCGTCAGCGCATAGATGGGCGTGCGCCCGAGCCCCTGAGCCACCTCATGCGAACGAATCTGCTCGGTGGCCTGAAGCCCATCGAGCACGGGCATCTGCACATCCATCAAGATGAGATCGAACCGTCCGCCCTTCGCCGCGGCCACGCCCTCGAAGCCGTCGCGAGCGAGTTGCACCTTGTGACCCAGCCGCGTGAGCATGCCGATGCAGATGCGCTGGTTGATGACGTTGTCCTCAACGAGGAGCACGTGCAGCCTCCGCGTGATCTTGCCGGTGGAGGGATCATTCGCGGGCTGAGCAGCGATCATGACGTGGAGCGCCGCCAGAGGCAGCTTCACCGTGAAACGACTCCCGTGACCCGGGGCGCTGTTCACACCGATGCTGCCGCCCATTCCTTCGACCAGACGGCGGCAGATCGCCAGCCCGAGCCCCGAGCCACCGAAGCGCCGCGCGGTGGTGGTGTCGGCCTGGCTGAAGCGTTGAAAGAGCCTCGGCAGATCTTCCGGTCGAATGCCGATGCCTTCATCGACGACGTCGAGCACGAGCTCATCACGCTGCTCCCGCGCGCGGATGGACACCGTGCCCGTTTCGGTGAACTTCACGGCGTTCCCCACCAGATTGAACAACACCTGCCGCACCGCATCGACGTCGCCCCACACCGCCCGCGAGACCTCACTGCAGTCGACGTGGAGCGAGAGCTTCTTGCGTGACACCTCGTGCTTGAGGATCGCGGCGGTCTCCTTCACCAGCTTGTCGAGCTCGAACGCCTCGGGCACCAGCACCCGGCCCCCGGCCTCGATCTTCGAGTAGTCGAGCACGTCGTTGAGTACGTGCAGGAGCGCGCGGCCGCTCTCCTTGACGATGCTCAGGCCCTCGCGCATCGATTCGTCGCGGCAATCGGCGAGCAGCAGGTCGGTCATGCCGATCACCCCGTTCATCGGAGTGCGCAGCTCATGGCTCATGGTGGCCAGGAACTCGGACTTCGCGCGGCCGGCCTGCTCGGCCAGCTCTTTGGCGACCTCGAGTTCGCGCTGGCGATGGATCACCTCGGTGACGTCCGCGAGCGAGGACACCACCGCGTAAGGCCGTGTCTCACCAAGCCGAAACATCGGGGTGGCGTTGACCCGAATCCAACGGCGCTCAGCCCCGACACCGACGCCCATCAGCACGTGACGCACAGGCTGGCCCGAGGCAGCCGCGAGCAACGAAGGGAACTCGTGCGGAGGGAACACCGAGCCATCCTGACGGAGCACCTGCCAGCTGGGGTCCGTGTGCTTCATCCCAGTGAGCCCGCCTGATTCGATTCCCAGAATCCGCTCGGCAGCGGGGTTTGCCCACTCGATGACGCCTTCAGGTGATTGCTTGACCAGCCCGTCATCCATCGTGGCGATGACCGCCTGCGTTCGAGCCTCGACTTCCTGAAGCTTGTTCTCGCGCAGCCGCCCCTCGAGCAACAGCTCGACCTGCCGGGCGATCGTTCGCAGCCCCTCGAGCTGAAACGCGTCGAGCGTGCGCGGTTGATAGTCGAGCACGCACAACGTCCCGACCGGCAGGCGCTCATCACCGACGCGCAGGGGAACGCCTGCATAGAACACGACATGCGGATCGCCTGTGACGAACGGGTTGCTCGCGAATCGCACATCTTTCGCGGTGTCGGTCACGACCAGCTCGACATCGAGCTGAACGGCGTGAGCACAGAACGAGAGTTTGCGCGTCGACGATGGCGCGTTCAGGCCCACCCAGGCTTTGCACCAGACGCGGTCGGTATCGACGAGGTTGACCAGGCCCACCGGGCACCCAGCGATTCGTGAAGCCAGTCGGGTGAGATTGTCGAAGTCGGCTTCAGGCGGCGTGTCGAGCACCCGGCAGCTCTCGAGAACGAGCAGTCGCGATCGTTCTTGCGGGTGGGGAAGCGGTTCCATGGGAGGGAATGTGTTCAGGCCCGAGGGGCCACGCCAACATTTCGACCAGAGGTGGGATGCGGCTGACCCGCTCGCGCACGAATGACCCGGGGCTACTTCGAGCCGGCCGTGCTGAGCGTCGGTGACTCGAGCACCGGCGCTGGCTTGCGAATGACCAACACGGTGGCCGCGACGATCAACGCGACCGCGATGAACACCTCGGGGCCCGCGTGCTCGCCGCCCATGCCCACCCCCATGGCCACCGCGATCACCGGGTTCACGTAGGCATAGCTGGTCGCCACGGCAGGCCGCGCGTTCGCCAGCAGATACGTGTATGCGCTGTAGGCGACCAACGAGCCGAAGACCGCCAGATAGGCCCAGGCGATCACGGAAGAAGCAGGCGGAGAGACCGGCACTTCTTCGCGCGCGATCACGCTCACCACCGACATCACCAGCCCGCCGGTGAGCATCTGCGTGGCAGCCGACATGAGCCCCTTCGCCAGCGGCAGCCTGCGCGCGAGCAGCGACCCGAGCGCCCAGCTGATCGGCGCGAGAAACAGAATCAACGCGGAGAACGGTTCAGCGCGCAGCTCCCCTCCGAAGCCGAGCACCGCCACGCCCCCGAAGCCCAGCACCAGCGCCAGCCACTCGCGCGAGGTGGTCTTCTCTCCGAAGAACCGGCCGAGCGCGGCGACCCACAACGGCATGGTGCCGCACACCACCGCGGCCACTCCGGAGGAGATGTGCTTCTCGGCGACCGCCACCGTGCCGTTGCCCAGCACGAACATCAACGTGCCCACCGGCGTCGCGTACAACCACTCTCGGCGCGTCGGCCAGGCCGTGCCGCGAATGCGCAGGAACGCCAGCAGGATGAGCCCGGTGAGGATGAAGCGGGTGCTCGCCATCATGAACGGCGGCAGGCCTTCGACCGCGACCCGCATCGCCAGATAGGTAGATCCCCAGATCAGGTAGACGGCAGCGAGCGCGGGGACGACCAGGCGGGTGTTCGAAGCAGGTGCGGTACTCATGGAGGCAGCGTGCTGTCTAACGATGCACCGGCACAGATGCAGAGAGAAGTCAGGCCGACCAGCACAGGGAAAGAACTCTGCGCACCTGACAGGGTTCCGGTGTCTGGCCGGCATGAGGCTGAGATTCTCCCTGCTGGCGGCGGTGGTGGTGCTCGGTTGTGGAGGCACCGAGGCGGCGGCCACGTGCGCTGACGCCGAGAAGAATGGCGCGGAGACCGACGTCGATTGTGGTGGGCCGAGCTGTGGCCGGTGTTTCGAAGGGTCGCAGTGCCTGCTGGAGAGCGACTGTCTGGGCGGACGCTGTGCTGCGGGGCGTTGTAATTCGTTGGCCTCCGGGACTGGCGGCGGCAGCTCGACGGGAGGGGGCGGCGGGTCGGTGGGCGGTGGTGGCGGCGGCGGCGCGACAGGTGGCGGTGGTGGTTCGATTGGTGGAGGCACCGGCGGCGGTTCAGTCGGTGGCGGCACGGGCGGCGGTTCAGTCGGTGGCGGGGCCGGTGGTGGTGGAACGGCGGTGAACGACACGCTCGTCATCAGCCAGGTCCAGACGCGCGGCGACGGCGGCGGCAATGATGAGTTCATCGAGCTTCACAACCCGGGCACCACGCCGGTGCTGTTCGACAGCTCGTGGACGGTCGGCTTTCGCAGCGCCACGGGCACCTGCTCGATCAACACCGAGGCAGAACGGTACGCGGGCGTCGGCCAGCTGATTCCCGCGCGCGGGTACCTGCTGCTGACCAACACGAGCTACGGCGGCAGCGTCGCGGGCGATGGCTCGTACTCGCTGGGCCTGGTGGACTCGGGGAGCCTGGTCCTTCGGCGGGCGGGCACGGTGGTGGATGCGCTCTGTTTTCAGTTCGATTCGGTGACGGCGGGTGCGCTCGTGAGTTGTTCTCCTGCGTTCGTGTGTGAGGGGACAGCGCCCTTGAATCCGCACAACAACACCACCTCGACGACTTCGAATCTGGACACGTGCTTGCTGCGTCAGTCGGACACCTCGGACAACGGCAGCGACTTCGTGACCGGCACCTCGAATCCCCGGAACCGATTCACGATCGTGACGCCCTGACCGTCTGCCCTCTCCGCGAGGGAGGACAGGTGGGCTTGTTTTCGGTACGCCATCTGTACCGGTCCACTCCTGAGCAAGCCGTTACAGTCGGATCATGAGTGGGCTTCTCTACGAGCAGGTCGCTGAAGATCTGAGCAACGCCATCCGCAAGGGCACGCTGCGCGGCGGCGATCGCATGCCGTCGGTGCGCGGGCTCGCCCGTCAACGGCGCGTCAGCATCGCCACGATCCTCCAGGCGTACGTGCAGCTCGAGAACGACGGCCTCATCGAGGTGCGCCCGCGCTCAGGTCACTTCGTGCGGGCCCGCAGCGCAGCCCCCGTGGCCGAGCCCCGCACCGCCCGGCTCAACCTCTCGCCCGCCACCGTCTCGGTCACCCCCGGGGTCCGCGCGTTGATGCAGTCGATGCGCGACCCGGCGGTGGTGCCGCTGGGCGCGGCGCAGGTCTCCCCCGCCCTGCTGCCGATTCGTGCGCTCAACCGCAAGCTCGCCGCCATCGCCCGCGAGATGCCCGATGCCGGTGGCAGCTACGGCGACACCAACGGCATCCCCACGCTGCGCCGCCAGCTCTCGAAACGGGGCGTCACCTGGGGCATGTCGATTCACGAGAGCGAGTTCGTGGTCACCGTCGGCGCGATGGAGGCGATCCATCTCGCACTGCGCGCTGTGGCGAAACCCGGTGACGCCATCGCCGTCGAGACGCCCTGCTACTTCGGCATGCTCCAGGCCATCGAGCAGCTGGGCATGCGCGCGATCGAAGTGCCGGCCAACTCGCGCACCGGTCTCGATCTCGACGCGCTCGAGCAGGTGCTCCGGCAAGGCGGTGTGCGTGCGGTGCTCGCCTCTCCCAACGTCTCCAACCCGCTGGGCGCGGTGATGACCGACGAGAACAAGGAGCGCCTCGTTCGCCTCTGCGCGCGCCACGACACTCCGCTCATCGAAGACGACGTCTACGGTGATCTGGCGTTCGACGGCCGCCCCCGGCCCGCGGCGCACTGGGACAAAGACGGTCGCGTGCTGCTGGTGGGATCGATCTCCAAGACCGTCGCGCCGGGTTACCGCATCGGGTGGATCGCTGCCGGCCGCTATCAGGATCGCATCGAACGCCTCAAGTACGCGCTGACGGTGAGCACGCCGGAGATTCTCCAGATGGCGGTCGCCGAGTTCCTCGGGAGCGGCGGCTACGATCGGCACATCCGCAAGCTGCGCAGCCATCTTCGCGCGCAGGTCGATCGCACTCGCGCGGCCATCGCTGAGGCGTTTCCTGAAGGCACGCGCATCGCCACGCCCGCGGGCGGGTTCGTCTTGTGGGTCGAGCTGCCGCCCAACGTCGACGCGTATGCCCTGCAGAGCGCCGCGCTGGCCGAGAAGATCTCGCTCGCTCCGGGGCCGATCTTCTCGCCGCGGGAACGTTTCTCGAACTGCGTTCGCATCTCGTGTGGTTTTCCGTGGAGCGAACGGACCGCCAAGGCGATTCGCACGGTGGGCCGGCTCGCTCATGAGTTGGCAAGCGCCAACCGCAAGAGCGCCTAGGCGCACAAGGTGGGCCCCTCACCCCGACCCTCTCCCCGCTTCGCAGGGCGAGGGGGAACGCGTATGAGCTTCGTCATGTCTGACGGCACCCATTCCACCTTCTGTCGAATCTGCGAGGCGCTCTGCGGCCTCCAGGTCACCGTGGAGAACAACCGCGTCACGCAGGTGCACCCCGACAAGGAGCACGTCACCACCGGCGGTTTTTCCTGCCCCAAGGGTCTCAAGCAGGCCCAGATCTACGACTCACCCGATCGGCTGCAGTACCCCATGAAACGCACCGGCACGAACTGGGCGCGCATCTCGTGGGAGCAGGCCCTCGAAGAGATCGGCGCGAAGGTCAAACAACTGCGCGGCGATCACGGCGCCGACAGCCTCGCCATGTACGTGGGCACCGCGGCCGGCTTCGGCGTGCTGCACCCCGTCTTCGCGCAGGGCTTCATGACGGCGATGGGCAGCAAGTCGATGTACGCCTCGGCCACGCAAGACTGCTCGAACAAGTTCGCGGTCGCGCGCGAGGTCTATGGCTTCCCCTTCACGCAGCCCTTTCCGGATCTGCAGAACACCCGCTGCCTGATCATCGTCGGCGCGAACCCGGTGATCTCGAAGTGGAGCTTCCTCCAGGTGCCCAACCCGGGGCGCACGCTGCAAGAGCTGAGGGAGCGCGGCGGCAAGTTGATCGTCGTCGACCCGCGCAAGACCGAGACCGCGAAGCTCGCCGATCAACACCTGTTCATCCGCCCGAACACCGATCCATTTTTCTACCTCTCGTTTCTCCACGAGCTCGATCGCCAGGGTGGCGTGCGGCGTGAACGCGCGCAGTCGATGGCCGAAGGGATCGACGAGGTGCTCGCGCTCGCCCGCGCCTGGCCGGCCGAACGCACCGCGCCGGTCACCCAGATCCCCGCGACGACGCTGCGTGAGCTCGTCACCACCTTCCGCCAAGCCGACGGCGCGTCGATCTACTCCTCGACCGGCGTGAACATGGGCACCAACGGTTCGCTCGGGTTCTGGCTGCAGGAGTGCATCAACGCGCTCTCCGGCAACCTCGATCGCAAGGGCGGCACGCTGGTGGGCAAGGGCGTGATCGACTTCCCCGCGTTCGGGAAACGCAGCGGCGTGCTGATGCGCAACGACGTCTCGCGCATCGGCAAGTTCGCTTCGGTCATCGACGCCTTCCCCGGCGGCGTGCTGGCCGACGAGATCCGCACACCGGGCGACAAGCAGGTGCGCGCGC
>JANODF010000701.1:0-10640 GCA_031412555.1 Archangium sp.
AAGCGGCGCCACATCTCCCCGGTCTGATCTCCGTACGCCCAGAGAAAAGCCCCGCCGGTCGAGGGGGTGAGCCCCAGCGACTGGGAGAGGCGCCGGCTGAGCACCTGCCCGCCCAACGTCGAGCCCTCGAGCACGTACAGACAGCCCCACGCGTGACTGATGCTGGCGAGCTTCAGATTGAACACGAGCGCAGGAAGAATTGCGGGCGAGCCCAGGGCGATCAGGTCGGCCCGCAGAAGCGGCGCCTTCTCTCGTTTGGGCATCTCCAGCGCCACCGGCCAATCATCCACCCATCGGCCCAATTCGCGCTCGATGCCCTCTTGAAAGGGCGTCAGCCGGCTGAGGTAGGCGGCGTACTGGGAGCGTTGGAGCCCCTCGCGAAGGAGGGGCACGACTGCCTCGACGGCTTGATGTTGAGTTTGTGTGGAGGATTTCAGGAGAGAAAGAACAGTGACGCCGACGGACACGTGGTGACCTCAAAGCAAATGTGCTCGGCGACCACACTGAGCGCATCTTCCGTTTGGGGCCATGGAGTGGGGTGATGCAGCGGAAACGGTAACGACCAGGCCAAACGGAGTGACTCCTGCTCGAACCACGGTAAGAGGCCGCCGATGGATGGCAGAGCGATCATCGAAGTGCTCGGCGTGCTGTTGGTGGCCTTCGTCGTCTGTGTGGTGGTGCCGCTGTTCCTGCTGTTTCTGTACATCAAGTACCGCGGCGGTAACGCCGAGATGCACGCGGCCATCGCGGCGCTGAAGTCGGGAACGGTCAGCGAGCTGCTCCCGTGGGAGAACACGTCGCTCGGTGAGTTGACCCGCGAGTGGGTCGGTCACGCGACGTACACCACGAGCATGTTCGGCCGCAGCGATCAGGCCGCCGGTCACGTGCCTTCGAGTCGCGCGCCCGCGGGCTGGTTGCTCGCCTTCAGCATCGAGACCAAGAATGACGGTGCAGACGGCAAGGTGCTCGCGATGACCTCGGCGCACCGGTTGGAGGTGACGATCACCGGCGGGCTCTGCAGCGCCACGCTCAACGGCGCGGTGCTGGGCACCTTTCGGATGGGTGAAGCCGCTTTTTCTGCGCCTGACGGCACGGCGCTGGGCACCTTCGGAGATCAGCTGATCGTCCGTGGGCGTGAGGTGGCGACGATCGGTGCGCCGCGCGCGGGCACTCCGGCGCGGGTGCCGGCGCTCACGCCGCTCATCACCCACCTGCGCGCCGAGCGCACTCAAGAAGACGAAGCGTGGACGCTGGTCTTCGCCGTGTTCAAGCTCGCGCAAGCTTCAGTCGAGTAGGCGATCCGTCGAGCACTCGTTGCGTGCTGGAGGGCCGCAGCTGGCGTTCAGGTTGCATCGCGCACCTGCATGCTCGAAGAACTGGGTCGAACGGGTTGGAAGCAGGGACGTTGGGTGGGGCTGCTGGTGACGTTCTCCCTCGTCGCGTGCAAGTCCGACGCGCCTGCGCAGGACATCGCGCACGAAGCGATTCCCCCAGAGGCGCCAGAAGCGGTGACCCAGGAACCCGGCACTGCCGTGTTGCCTGCCCCTCATCAGCGGGCACCCCGAACGCCACCGCAGCCGCAGCCCGTCGAGCGGCGCGCCTTCCCCATGGCGACGCCGTCATTGGGCGGCTACTCGCTGGCTCCGGCGTTTGCGTTCGATGAGGTGATTCTCCCGAGCGCCGTGGAGTGGCCGCGGGTGGCAGGTGCGCAGCCCTTCGAGCTCGAGCGTTTCGGGCGCATCTACGAGCTCGGGGCCAACGCGGCGCGCGAGGTGCTCGACTTCACCGACCTGGTGGCGATGCGCGGCGAGGCCGGTGCGCTGGGCATGGCGCTCCACCCCAACTTCGGTGACGGCACGGGCCCCAGGGCCTTCGTCTACGTCTGGTACAACGCGGAGGGAACACCGAGCCAGCAACGGCTCGCCCGGTACACGTGGGATCCGGTGAGCCGCACGTTTCCCCCTGCCTCCGAGCTCAGGTTGATCGCCCAGGTCGAGACGCGCCCGCTGCACAACGCCGGGCGTATGCAGTTCGGGCCCGACGGCTTTCTCTATTTCGGCAACGGCGACGACCTCAACACCACCAACCACCAACGCATCGATCGCGCGCTCTTCGGCGGCATCTTCCGCATCGACGTCGACTCGCGTGGTGGCGCCATCAGTCATCCGCCTCCGCGGCAGCCCACGGGAGCGACCACGCAGGGCTACTTCATTCCCAACGACAATCCCTTCGTCGGCGTGCCCAACGCGCTCGAGGAGTACTTCGCGCTGGGACTGCGCAACCCCTACTCGCTCTCGTTCGATCGTCAGACCGGCGCGCTGTGGGCAGGTGACGTGGGGGACACCTGGCGTGAAGAGGTCAACCTCGTCACCTCGGGCGGCAACTACGAGTGGCCGTATCGCGAGGGAGAGATCGTGCGCGCGATGACCGCCACCACCCTCGGCACGGCGCAGCCTCCGAAGTTCACCTACTCGCACGCCGAGATGGGTGATCTCACTTCGATTCTGGGCGGCTTCATCTACCGCGGCACCGCGCTGCCGGAGTTGGTGGGCAAGTATGTCTACACGGACTGGCCGTCGTGCCGCGTCTGGGCGCTCAGCGTCAATGGCCCTTCGGTGACGCGCACCACGCTCTTCGAGAACCAACTGTGCAACCCCACGGGGATCACCGAGGGCCCCGATGGCGAGCTGTATCTGATGTTCGTCGGAGGGCTCGCGAAGCTGGTGCGCGATCCTTCGCTGAGCAGCGTGCCGCGCACGTTGTCGGAGACGGTGCTCTTTGATGACGTGGCCGCGCTGAGTCCTGCGCCGGGGCTGGTGCCGTATGAGATCAACTCGCCGCTCTGGTCCGACGGCGCGCGCACGCAGCGGTGGATCTCGGTGCCGCCGGGCAGCTCGGTGACGATGGGCGATGCGGGCGTGTTGGCATTGCCGGTGGGAACGACGCTGGTGAAGCAGTTCGATCTCGGTGCACGCCGGGTGGAGACCCGCGTGCTGGTGGTGGGCTCGGACGACACGTACGGCGTGACCTATCGATGGAATCAGCAGGGCACTGATGCGGACCTGGTGCTCGAGCCTGCTGACGCGACCATCGCCGCGGGCACCAGCTGGCACTTTCCCGGAGCAGGTCAGTGTTGGTCGTGTCACCGGGCGGAGAACCGGGTGCTCGGCTTCACGGGCGCGCAGCTTCGGCGCGATGATCAACTGCAGGTGCTCGCGAGCCGCGGCGTGTTCTCGCCAGCGACGGCGGCGAGCATGCCGCCCGCACTGCCGCAGCCCTCAGACACCACGGCGACGCTCGAGCAGCGCGCCACGGCGTACCTCGCGGCCAACTGCTCCGGCTGTCATCACGCGGGGGCGAGCTATCTGGGCGGCGGCGACACCTGGAACGCGAGCTACGGCGTGCCGCTGGGAGATCGGGGCCTGGTCGGCGCGCCACATCACAACGGCCCGATGGCGCGCGCGCTCAACCTGGGCTCGGCGCCGCTGATCGCTCCGGGAAATCCCGCCGGCTCATTGCTGCTGGCGCGCATGAAGAGCACCAACCCCGATCTGCGCATGCCACCGCTGGCCCGGAACCTGGTGGATGCCGAAGGCGTGGCGCTGATTGAAGCGTGGATTGCGTCGATGCCCGCCAGCCCTTGACCTCGCTTGACAGCCGCCGCGGCTGGCGAGCGAATAGGGGATGTCCGAGAGGGAAGTGTTGGTCGTGGTGGTGGTCATGCTGGCGGGCCTCCGCATGGCCGCCTGGGTGCGCAGTCGCGAGCGAGCGCGCGACATTCCCGAAGGAAAGTTCGGCGGCTTCGCTGTTGCCGAGGTCGCGTTCCACCTGATGGCGCAATACCGAAAGGGACAACTCCACCCACGCGCGCTCCAAGCCGCGAAGCAATTGGCGCCGCCCTGGCTGGATCCATTCGCACAGGCTCTCAACATGTTCGTGTGTCTGGACGTTGCCTCCGGACGGTACCGGGAAGCGCTCGAGTGGAGGAGTCGCTGGGCCGCCAAACCCAACGGCGATCATGACGCATTGCTGAAGATCAACGAGGCTGAGGCGCTCGCATGCCTCGGAAAATGGGCGGAGTCTCTTGCCCTGGTCGAGCCACTCGAGCCGAAGAGCGTCTGGGTTCGCACGGGGCGGGCAGCACATCTCGCTTGGGTGTTGGCTGAATTGGGGCGCGTGGAGGACGCGCGACAGCAGCTGGCCGTCCTCGAGTCATCACGCGCAAGCTTGTTTCCCCCTGACTACGTCGCCGAGTTGTGGTTCAGCCGCTTCGCAGTCGCCTTTGCAGCTCGCGAGCTGGAGCCCGCCCGGGCCGCACTGGAGGAAGCCAAACGGTGCGTCGTTCGGGAGAGCAGCCGGAGAAATCTGAACTTCTATTTCGGTCGCGTCGCCTTCGCTCAGGGCAAGTTCGAAGAGGCGATCGCAGACTTCACCAGAGGAGGCGAGAGCGTTTACCGCGCGCAAGGGGGGGCCTCGTTGGTCGAGTGGGGAGATGCGCTGGGCGCGTCGGGGCGTGAGGACGAGGCACGCGAGAAGTGGGAGCGTTGCCTCGCTGAGGATCCGCAGTCTCCTGCGGCAGCGACAGCGCGCGATCGCCTCGATGAGAGTCTGCGATCACGTTCTGCGTAGCCACCTGAGAGCGTGGTAGCGAGCATGGCATGCGTTGGTATTGGTGCTTCGTGGTCCTCCTTTCTTGCGCCCACGCCCCGCGCGGCACCTGTGAACTCAATGCCGCGCTGGAGTCGCTCGCGTCGCGCCACCCCGTCGCCGCGCCGCTCCTCGAGACGGGTGGTGAACTCGACGTGTCGGTGGCCTCCGAGCCTTCACTCTCCGGTCACTACCGGGTCGGCCCGGGTGGAAAGATCGAGTTGCCCTTCTGCGGCCCGCTGACGGTGGCGGGTCTCGATGCTGCACAGGCCTCCCGCGCGATCGCCGACTGCCTTCGTGCTGGGTACGTGCGCGACCCGGAGGTCTCCGTGCGGTTCGCCCGCCACACCGAGCACCGGGTCAACGTGATCGGAGAAGTACGTGCGCCCAGGAGCGTCGACTTTGTCCAGGGCATGACGCTGTCTCAGTCGCTCGTCGCAGCGGGCGGGTTGACCTGCGACGCCAGCGAGTACGTGATGATCAAGCGTGAACCTGCCGATCGCAGCTCGCAGCTTCGACTGCGCGCGCTGGCTTCCGGAGAGATGGTCGATGTTCCGCTCAGTCCCTCCGATGTGATCTTCGTCTCGGAGCTTCCATGATCGCCCTGAGTCTCGTCAGTGCGCTCGTGCTGCTCGCGACGCCGGGCGATCTGGATTCGTTGCTGCGTCAGCCGGCGTTGCCCGACGCGGAGTTGGTGCTTCGTGCCATCGAAGTTCGCCAGCGTCTTCGCGCGATCGACGGTGTTCCTGATGCCGATCTCGAGCAACGTCTGCGCGAGCTGGAGGTCTCACTCGCCGGCGCACCGGTCGAGTTGATGAACGCGCCCCGGCTCAAACACCTGCTCCGCGCCAGGATGATGCAGGCAGAAGTTCAGGTGCTCACGTTGTCCAAAAACCTCGGTCCTCGTCACCCGGAGATGCGGAAGGCCCAGGCCCTCGCCACGGAGTACCGGCGCCTGTTCGAGCTGCTGAAGGTCAGCGCCGCGCTCGAGCAACTGCGTGAGTCCCCGGCGCAGCTGCTGGTGCGGCGTGAAGAACTCGAAGCCCGCGAGCGCGTGCAGGCCCGCCTCTATCTCGACAAACACCCGCGTCTCCTCGCCACGCGCGCAGAGCTCGTTTCGGTGACTCGGCAACTGGGTGAAGGCCTCACGCGCACCGACTGCGAGCTCGCCGGGCACGCGTTCGATCGGCGCATCGAGTCGCTCCGTGCTGCCACCCGTGTGGTGACCGATTCGCATGAAGCCCTCGAGGAAGACGCTGCACTCGATGCGCTGCTGATCGCCAGGGCGCGTCTGACTGTCGACGAACCGCGCTGCGCGCCGCTGCCTGAGGGACAGCCGATCGTCCTCGATCCTGTGGCTGAGCTCGGCGGCGACGCGTACCTGCGGGTGCGTCTCTCGACGGGCGCTGTCCTCCAGATGAATCGCCGCTGCGGAGAATTCGGAGGGGAAGGCGAGGGCCTGCTGACCTTGCCTGGCAAGCAGCGCGTGGTGCGCTTTGCGAATGGGCGCGCTGCGGTGCTTTCGACCCACGTGCTCGTGGCGTCCGACGTGTTGGTGGGGAGTTCGGAAGGTTCGACGAAGGAGCCTCCGGGGGCCGTCGTCTACTCGCGCGGAATGGACAGCCGCTTCGCTTTCCGGGTGGTGGGCCTCGAGCTGGCCACCGGGGTGATGAAGGAAGCGCCGTGGAACACGTTCGCTCCGGCTTCCGCGGGGAAGCACCGCTTCGTCGGGCTCCTCAGGGCCATCGGCTCGCGCAGCCCAGACGACCAGGGGGCCGAAGCCTGGGACGTGCTCGTGTGGGATCTCGCTTCAGGCAAGGCGCGCAAGGTCGGTTCGGGCAAGGGCGCTGCTGCGTGGCGAGTGGCCGCCGACGAGGTGATTGCGCCGACCGAGCCGCCCATCGCCATCCATGGTTCGACCGGCCAGGTGCGTCTGGTCAATCCCGCCGAGCGCACCAGCCCGGGAGATGGGCTCACCTGGCTCGATGCACGCGCGAGCATCGGCGCTGAGACGCCGCGTGAATGGCGCAGCTGCGAGGGGCGCGCGGTTCGTGTTCGTTTCGGAGCGGAAACGATCAAGCCCGACACCGGCGAGGGGTGCCCGGTGATCGGTCCGTACTGGGAATCGGGTCTGCTGTTCACCGATCGCGGTGTGTTCCGCTGGCCGGCAGACGTTCAGCTCTGTCGGTGAGGCAAGGCGGAGCGCACGCCAGCCTGGGTGAGGCGTCAGCGCTGTGAGCGGAGGTACTCGGCGAACTTGTCGAGTGTCTGGTAGCCCAGCTCGACCGCGCCGAAACCGACCCCCGCATCACGCTGCGCTTTCGTCGGGTGGATCTGGCGCATCGTGACGACGGTCTTCTTGTCGGCCTGCTCGTCGAAGGTGACCGTCACGCGGAAGCGATTGGGATCGTTGTCGATGTCGCTGCCGTGATCGATCACCAGCCGCTCGTTCGGCACGATCTCGAGGTACTCCATTCGGTTGGAATAGAGCGTCCCGTCGGGCCCGAGAAACTCGAACCGCCAGCTGCCACCCACGCGCACGTCGAAGGAGAGCGTGGTGCAGGTGAAGCCCTTCGGGCCGAACCACTTGCTGGCGTGCTCGGCATCGGTCCACACCTTGAAGACGAGCGCGCGAGGTGCATCGAAGACGCGCGAGAGCACGATCTCGCGATCGAGCGCCCAGTTGAGATGATCAGCGTTGTTTGCGGACATGTTTCTTCTCCTTGGTGGGGCGGGGTGAGGGGGCCTGCGCCTGCAACTCGCGCAGGTAATCGTCGAGGCGGTCGAAGCGTTCTTCCCAGGCGCGCCGGGTGTGCTCGGCCCACTCGACGACGTCGTTCAGTGCGTCGCCGACCAGCCGGCAGGGGCGGCGATTCGCATCGCGCTCGCGGGCGATCAACCCCGCCTGCTCGAGCACCTTGAGGTGACGCGAGATCGCCGGAAGGCTGATCTCGAACGGCTCGGCCAGCTCGAGCACGGTGGCCTCACCCTTCGCGAGGCGAGCGACGATCGCGCGCCGGGTGGGATCGGCGAGGGCAGCAAAGGTGGCGTCGAGGTTTCGCATGGGTCGTATTTAACGAATTGGTTAAATACGGCAGCGAGACCAGTCCGTCAACCCATCTGGGCGTTGATGGCAACTCACCGGGATCGCGGAACTGCGCCCTACGCCTGGCGCGGAGGCCCGTACTTGCGCTCGAAGAAGGGCTCCATCGCGGCCAGCAGGCCATCGACGTCGGCCCGCTCGGGCACCGAGATCCGGCAGATCTGAACGTTGTCCCGTTTTTGCGCCGCCTTCACCTCGGCCGACAACGCGCCCTGCGTCGATTCCTGAGGGTTGATGACGTAGAAGACGTCGGGCTTCCCGTCGCCGGTCGACTGGCCATAGCTGACGCGGTTCTTCACCAGCGACGGCGCCTGCTTCAGCAGCGAGTCGACGAACTCATCGACCAGGTCGGGGAAGCTCGTGGGCGCGGCGGGGAGGTAGAAAGACAAGAGTCCGCTCGCCATGCCCTCGGTCACCTGCTCCGGGGTGATCGCATAGAGCGTGATCTCGTGACCCCGCCGCCGGAGCGCCGCGCGAATGCCCTCGGCCAGCTTCATGGTGTGCTCGCTGATGGTGGCGAGCCGGGGTCGCAGATCACCGAGGGCCTCCAGCAAGTGCACCAGCTGCGCGGGCTTCGCGAAGGAGTCGGCGTCGCGACCCAGCACCCGCGCCCGGGCCACGATCTGCTGGGCCAGGGGCTCTGCTGCACAGGCCACCACCCCCAGCGTCGCCTTGCCCCTGGTGAAGTACTTGGAGCCGCTCTTCACCAGCAGGAAGGGCCAGTCGTGCGCCCACGCTCGGCTGAAGATCGGAAAGAGGGGCGCCAGCGTGGTGTCGACGATGACGGGAATGCGGCGCTTCGTCGTCTGCTCGTGCGAGCGCAGCGCACGCATCAGCGCCTCGAAGTCGTGCGCCTGCAGCTCGGGGTTGGTCGGCGTCTCGAGGAAGACACAGGCCGGCGACGTACCGAGGCCCGCGAGGCCGGCGATCACGCGATCGATCAACGTCACGGGCCTGCCGTCGCCGCCTTGCCCCAGCACGGCCAGCGGCGCCGGCTTCACGCGCGTGCGCTTGAGCAAGTCGGTGATGAGCTGACCCGTGCCGCCGTAGCCGTTCTGCGCATAGAAGATGGTGACCGGCTCGGGTCCGAGCACGTCGCCCAGCGCCTCGAACACCGCCGCTTCCGCTGCGAGGCCGGTGCAGAAGGTGAGGCTGTCTCGCATCTGGGGAAACAGCGCCTGCAGTCGCGCGTGGCAAGCCTCGTGGGTGGCCTCGGCGAAACGGGTGGGGGTCACGCCCGCGGCCAGCTCGAGCTCCGTGCGTGCATCCGACGCGATGAGCGCCGACACGGTGCGCTTGCGAACGAGCTGAATGCCGGAGGGCACGATGCGCGACGGGTCTCGCAGCAGCAGCACCCCACCGTGCATGACGGGGAAGCAGAGGGCATCAGCGGCGAGACTCGACACGTCGCCGGTGAAGCGCTTCGCGGTGACGAAGACCGTCAGGAAGTCAGCCGACGCGGCGGGCAACGAACCTTCATGGCGCTCGTGGAGCTCGATGCCGTCGCCCCGCAGCGCCTTCTTCTTCTCATCGGACACGGGGAGCACGTGATCTGCGTAGACCCTGACCTTCAGGGTTCGGAGCGGCGACTCGATGACGGCGAGCCACGGCTTGGTCACCGAGGCGAATGAGAAGCAGCGCGCGGCGTTGGTGTGCGACTGCACCCAGAGTTCGAAGAGCGTGGAGAGTGGCTGCCCGAGGCGCGCGTAGTCGAACGGCAGGCCGACGGTGATGAGGGCCTCACGGATCTGCGCTGGCGATGGGGCCGGCTCGACGACGAGCTGCGAGAGCACGGAGGCGAAGCGCGCAGCGAAGCCCTCATCGGAATCGAAGCGGGTCAGATCGTAGGTGGTGGCGCGAGGGTCCCAGTCGTCGGGCAGCGCGCCCGGCGCGAGCAGGCGCGGCAAGGCGAGCTCGAGCTGCTTCTTGAACTCGGCACCGAGCACGATGCGGCCATCTGAACCGGGGGAAGTCGTCGCCATGCCTCGGATTGTGCCGGTGGAGGGTGGAGGGCGCCATTCCGAATCGAGAGGAAGCCAACCGTTGGCCCGAGAGCAGTCGAGACCGTTGGCTCCCTCTCCCCTGCGGGGAGAGGGTCGGGGTGAGGGGCCGTTACTCCTCCTCGGGCGTCTCCCACTCGCCGCCGATCGGCGCGCCACCATCGGGCTGGGCAGCGAACGAGAACTGAAGCGTCTTGCCGAGCGGCAGCACACCGGCGTTCTTGCCCGTGCAGCGAATGAAGGCCTCCTGCCGGCACGGGTCGACCATCAGGAGCGTGCACCGGAGCTTCACCCGCTCAGCCTTCTGCCGCGCGGCGGCCTCCCGGACGCAGTCGTCGTGCCGTCGCGCCGACTCCTTCGCGAATTCGCGCTGCGCTCGCGCCTTCTGCGCCTCCGTCATGCCGGGACCAAAGCCGATGCCGACATCGTGCGCGCACTCACACTCGGGACAGTCGTCGCCTGCTTCCTCCTCGAGAACGAGCATGGGGAGAGGCTCCGCGTCGAGTTCATCCTTGCTCGGGGCATGCAGCTGGAAGGTCACGCCTGTCTGCTCCGAGAAGCTGCCCGTGCACATCGCGTTCGCCCAGGAGCGCGGGCACACCCAGACCGGCGCCTCGCAACCGAGCGCAGCAGGAGCCGTCACCTTCAGACACTCGTCCCCTTTCAGGGCGAGCTTCATCGGGTGGCGCTCAGCGAAGCGCTTGCGCTGCGCAAGGGTCGGGGTGAGCGGCACGCCCGCGATCAGCACCAACCCGGTCAGCAGCCAACGTGTCATCCCCGTTGGTCGTCCCACGCCCGAATTTAGGGTAGTGCCTCAGCTTGGCTCCCTCGCCTTGCGAAGCGGGGAGAGGGTCGGGGTGAGGGGCCATCTGTGCACCCGAAGGCCCCTT
>JANODF010000702.1:0-2606 GCA_031412555.1 Archangium sp.
CGCCCACGGTGCCGGGCACTGGCGCCTTTACCTCGTAGAACTGCAGCTGAACCTTTCGTTGCGAGACGCTGGCCGCGCTCGACTGAGCGGAAGCCTGAGCCGCCTGCAGAGACGCCTGCGCGCGCTCCAGCTCCTGCGCGCTCACCAGACCCTCTTGATAGAGCTGCTGCGTGCGAGTCAGGGTGCGCTCGGCGAGCTCGAGGCTGGAGCTCGCCGATTGTTGCTGCGCACGCGCGCTGTCGAGGGCCGCGGCTTCCTGGCGGGCGTCGATCTCCAGCAGGCTCTGACCTGCTTGCACCTGGGCTCCCGGGCGCACGA
The DNA here is from genome assembly GCA_031412555.1 of Archangium sp. GTDB lineage: Bacteria > Myxococcota > Myxococcia > Myxococcales > Myxococcaceae > Archangium_A. The sequence continues at coordinate 319 of JANODF010000702.1, forward strand.
GGATCTTGCGCACGTAGCCCCCCACGATGGGTTGCAGGCTCACGCTCTGCCGCGACATGAGCGAGCCCAGGAACTCTCCGGTGTCGCGCACTTCGGTGGGCACCACCGTGAGCACGTCGACTTCCCTCGCGGGCGGAGGGGTCTTCGCCGGAGGGCTGCTGCACCCGGCCACCAACATCGCCACCATCACTGCACGCATCACCAGTCGCACCGGGCCTCCGTCATCAAGACATCCAGGCGCGCCTGGACCAGCTCGAACTCACGCGTGGCGAGCACCACGTCTGCTTGCCGCAACACCGCGGCGCTCTGCACCAGCTCGAGGCTGCTGCCCCGGCCCACTTCGAAAGCACGCCGGGTCAACGTGTCGAGCTGCGCTGCATCGGTGCGCGCGCGCAACGCGGTGGTGGCCAGCTGCTCCGCCACGCCCACCTGCCGCTGGGCCTGCGCGACCTCCAACCGCACCTGCCGCCGCTGCGCTTCCAACGAGGCTTCGGCTTGCGCCTGAATGCCTTGCCGCTCGGTGACCACGCCTTCGCGGGTGCCGCCTTCCCAGAGGGGCACGGTGATCATCGCCGCGATGTTCCAGGTGGCGAAACGGCCGAAGCCGGGGTCGGTGGTGAAGCCGAACAGGGTGCTGGTGAGGCCGAGCGTGGGCAGGTACCCGAGCGAGGCCTGCTTGCGGCTGTCGCGGGCGCTCTCCACGTTGGCGCGGGAGGCCTCGAGATCGGGCCGTCGTTCCCAACCCACCAGCTTGCAGGCCGCCCGTGCTTCGTCGGCCATGCCTTCGAGCCCGAAGTTCGCGGGCACACCCACTTCACTGTCGATACCCAGCGCCACGCCCAGCGCTTCACGCGTTCTGCGCAGCTGCTCGTCACCCGCGATGAGCGCGCCCCGCGCCACGTCGACGTCTTGCCGCGTGCGCACCACGTCGACCTGGGTGGCTGCGCCCAGCTGCTGCGTGCGGGAAATCAACGCGGCACGTTCGAGCGCCTGGCGCAGGCCCACCCGGTTCAGCTCGGCCACCCGTTCGGCAGCGACCACCGCGACCAGGCTGCGCGCGAGGCCCTGGGTGAGCCGGCGGCGAATGTCGGCCTGGCTCCAGCGCGCGCTCTCCCTCGCGGAGTCGGCGGCGCTCAGCCCCTTCCACGCCCCCAGGTCGACGAGCGACTGGGTGAGGTTCACGCTGGTCGAGCCCATCGGGCTGGTCGGTGCACCTCGGGCGAGCACGCTCTGATTGACGCCGATCAGCGAGGTGACGGTGGGGTTGATGGCGTCGATCTGCACGCCCACGCTCAGCCGCGCGTTGGGGAGCAGCCCGCCCAACGACTGTCTCCAACGGCCCTGCGCCCGTTCCACCGCGGCCGCGGCGCTGCGTTCATCGGTCGAGTTCTTCCGCACCAGGTCGCGCGCTTCGGCCCAGCTGGTGAGCTCTTGCGGCGCGCGCACCGCCGGCTCGAGCAGGGGATCGTCGACCTGGGGCGCAAAGGGCTGGGGCGCGGGCGTCAACTCGCCCCCATCGCGGGCCGCCGGCCCGGCCCCCAGCATCAGACACATCAGAGGAAGTGAGGCGAGCAGGGTCACGGGGAGCCAAAGGATGTAATTGACAACAGTTGTATTCGTCAACCATCATGGGCGCCCCATGACTTACGGCGAGCAGGTCGGTTCTGTGCGGCGCACGCTCCATCGAGCACTCGTTCGCCACGTGGCCGAACGCAGCGAGCTGCCCATCACGCACTTGATGGCGCTGCGGGTGGTCGCCTCGAGTGAAGTTCAGACCCAGGCCGAGCTGGCCGAGCGGCTGCTGATCGATGCCCCTGCGGCGAGCCGCATGGTGGCGGGCCTGGAGCGGGACGGCCTCATCAAACGCACTGCGGGTGAAGATCGCCGCTGCGTGTGCCTGCAGGTGACCGCCGCGGCGAAGAAGGAGGTGGCGATCATCGAAGAGGGCCTGTTGTGGCTCGAGCGGGAAGTGCGCAAGCACCTGACCCAGAAGGAGTTCGACACCTCGAAGGCGCTCTTGAAGAAGCTGCAGGTGGCGATGGCGTCGGGCAAGTGACCGAGCGTATGAGTGGCTCCATGGCACTCCTTCCTTGTGGGCTGTACCGCACCACCCAGAGCGTCGCCGGCATCCCCGCGGGGCGGCTCGTCTACTTTCATAACCACGGAGAGCCGGGCGCGGGCCTCTACCTCCCTGAGCGGTGGAGCGCGAACCGGGCCTCGTGGCAGCCGCGAGGTCACACGCTGCCCGATGATCAGTCGGCCCAGCACCTCTCGCCGCTGCCCGCGGA
>JANODF010000703.1:0-3494 GCA_031412555.1 Archangium sp.
CGCGCAGACCGGCGTGGGAAGGCGAGAGCTCCACCAGGCAGCGCTCCAGCTCACGAAGCCGGCGGCTGTCTCCGATGAGCAGCTCGAGCGGCTCCCCTTTTCGCCCCGACTGGCTCTGGGCAAACGTGCGCGTCGCGCGCCGGCGCAAGGCGATCGAGGTGCGCTCGCGCATGGTGGTGAGGTGGGCCCGCACCGGCTCGACCACTTCAGGAACGATGGAGCCCGCCACCTGCACGAGCTCTCCGATGCGCTCGAGCTCTTCGGCGAGGTTGCTGGCGATGCCGGAGACCCCATCGAGGCGCACGGCGTCGTCGAACTCGGTGCCTTCGGCGGCCAGCGCGATCATCTCGGCGGCCTGTTTGCTGAAGTCGGCCACGCTGCGCGCGATGTTCGGCAAGCGGCTCTGCAGCTCGGGAACCCGGTGCGCCAACTCGAGCACGTCACCGAAGCTGCCCAGCAGCGCGACCCCACCGCGGCCTTCACCCTGCCCCGCCATGCCCCGCGCGCAGCGTTGATCCATCGCGTGCAGCAACAACTCGGCGGCGCGCAGCAGCGGCTTGCGGTTGTCGGGGTGACGCGGCCCCGGCACCAGCTTGGTGCGCAAGGCGAGCGCGGTGGTGCTGGCGACCGAAGCGGTCCACCCACGGCCTTGACCTTCAGCGGCCTCCACGTCTTCTTGGGCCTTCAGATCCGCCGCTTCACGCTCGAGGGATTGTTGCAGGGAGGGCTGAAGCTTCGCGTAGGCCGTCGCGAAGGTCTTGTGCTCCACCCGGATGATCTCGAGCTGCGCGCGTTCACGGGGATCCGAGGAGATCTTCAGCAGCGCATCGAGCTCGGCCTCGACCGGGCCCCCCAGGATGAAGAAGTGCCGAAGCATCTCGAGATCCGAAGGCTCCGCCACCAGCCTGCGCTCGGGGCGCCGGTACATGCGATCGCGCACCACGATCGCCTTGAGCACCCAGAGCGCCTTCACCATCGAGCGCTGCGAGAAGTACTTGGTCGGCACGTAGTCGGTCAGCTTGGCGACCTGAGAGAGCAGGTCACGCTCGAGGGTGTCGGCGAGTTCCTCCATGCCTTCAGCGACGAGGGGCGGCACTTCGACCGCCTCCACCGCTTCCTGAAGCACGTCCAATTGCTGCAGCGTCATGCGCGCGTGGAGCGCCGGCCGTTGACCGGTCTGGGCGCGGTGCAACATCTGCCCGCGGCTGGAGCGGCGCGAAAAACTCTTGGGCGCGAAGCAGATGAACGAGATGCGATCAGCGAAGGCCTGCAGCGTCTCGGGTGAACGCTGGAGCACCTCGGAGAGATACCGGTTCGAGGTCATCACCGCGCACTCACAGCGGCCCGGGGTCACCTTGCGGCCGTGTTTCAGCTCACGTTCGTGCAGCACGTTCAAGATCGAGCGCAGCAACATGTCGCGCCCGTCGAACACCTCGTCGAGAAACGCGTGCACCGCGCCGAGCATGCCTTCTTCGGTCAGGTGTTCCGTGCGGCCGGTCTCGGTGAGCACCTTGAAATCGACCGGGCCGATCAGGTCGGTCTGCACCGTGTTCTCCGCCAGCTGCTTGCTGAAGAGCGAAGGCCTGCCCGACTTCTCATCGACGATGCGGCCGAGCACCGCGCCGGCGATCGCGCTCTTCGCCGTGCCGGGCGGGCCGATGATGAGCACGTGCTCCTTGCAGAGCAGCGCCAGCTCGAGCTGCGTGAACAACGACTCGCGTTCGACGAAGGCTTCCCGGAGTTCGGTGAAGAACCCCCGGAACGCCGTCGATGACTCGGTGAAGCGGACCTCGTCGGACCAATGGCTCGGTGCATTCACGGGGCGCCGAGTATAACGACCGCCGAGAGCGCCCGTTCCCGTGATCGACAGCCCCCCAGAGCCGCCTCTCCGCCCCACCTTGAACTTCACCGTCGCGTGGACGGTGTTCGCCCTCATCACCTTCTTGTTGCTGGGGTTTGCCGCCCAGATGATGCAGCTGGCCTGGGGACTGTGGTTCTCCGAGATCATCCTCTTCGCGGGGCTTTCGGTGATCGGCTTTCAGCTGATCGGCTTCAAGCCGCTCCGGGCGATGGGGCTGCACCGCTTCGATGCCCGCACCTTCGGCCTGGGGTTCGCGTTTGGCCTGCTGAACTACCTCGCCTGGGCCGTGCCCCTGATGGCGGCCGCGCAGGCGATCTTTCCCCAGTCGATGGTGGATCAGTTCGACAGCTCGCAGGTGTTCGAACGCAGCACGCCGGTGGAGCTGGCGCTGGTGCTGCTGGGCGTGAGCATCGCGGCGCCGCTGGGTGAAGAGCTGCTCTTTCGCGGGTTCCTTCAGCGCGGCGTCGAGCTGCACCGCGGAGCGCCGCGCGCCATCGTGCTCACCGCCTTCATCTTCAGCGCCTTCCACCTCGATCCGGTGGGGCTGACCGCGCGCTTCGAGCTGGGCGTGCTCTTCGGGTTGCTCGCCTGGCGGGCGGGATCCTTGTGGCCGGCCATCGCGGCGCACGCGGCGAACAACCTGCTCTCATCGGTGATCTTCCTCTCGGCGGGCGACAGCGCGAAAGAGGCCGACATGGTGTGGTGGGTGCCGGTGGTCATGCTGGTGATCGGCAACGCCGGCCTGTTCGTGCTGGTGCGACACACCTGGCACCGGCTGCCGGTGGCGGAGCCGATGGCGTTCGAAGACGCGCCGTCGAAGCCGCCCGCTCGTTTGTTCCTGCCGTGGGTCGCGGCAGGGGTGGTGTCGATTGGCTTGCTGCTCGCGGTCGATCTGCGCGGGGTGCAACTCAACCTGCTCGAGGTGAAGCTGCAGCCGGGTAAGACCATCCGCGGGCGGGACGACGTGAAGGCGCTGCGCGCGAAGGTGCGCAGCGCGGATGCCGAGCTTCAGGCGTACGAGACGCTGGTGCGCTCGCTCACTTCGTCGGGCCGTTGACGCCCTTGTCGAGCTCGTCGACCGCCTGCTCCACACCGGCGCGCAGGCTCTGCCAGGCAGAAGCGCCCGCCTTCTTCACCGCGGCGAGACGTTCGGCGGCGGCCTTCTCCTGCTTCTCCAGGACCGCGAGCTTCTCCTTGGCGCCAGCCTGGGTGCTCTCTTTGACGGACTTCGTCTTCGCCCGGAGCTCAGCCAGGCGAGCGTCCATGCGGGCTTCGAAGTCTTCCTTTTTCTCGTTCACGTACTGCTTCGAGGCATCGACGGCCTCAGCCGTCTCCTTCTTGACCTTCGCACCGGCGGTCTGAGCGAAGGCGGCCAACGGGAGCATCAGGGACAGGACAAGTGCGCGCATGGGCGCTGTTTAACAGCAGCCCTCAGGAGGGTGGTGAGTTCAGGCGAAACAGACCCGAGCACGCCGATCGAGGAGGCTGGCGGCGGGCAAAGTGCACCTCGGGCGCGGACGTACAGCGGGCTGTACGTTGGCGGCCCGCGTCGACCTGAACGCTCACTGGATCATCGCCACGCTGAATTTCGCGACCGATCGCGTGCGGTGAGAGGCCAGCCGGCGATGAGCAA
>JANODF010000704.1:0-12055 GCA_031412555.1 Archangium sp.
TCGACGACACCTTCATTCGCAGCTTCGGCTCAAAACGCATTCCGATCGACAGCACGGTCGAGGCCATCAAAGCGCTCGCGAGCCAAGGAGCGCACCTCTACTGCTGGAGCAGCGGAGGGGCCGACTACGCTCGTGCGAGCGCGATGGAAGCAGGGGTGGAAGCCTGCTTTCGCGCGTTTTTGCCCAAGCCCGACGCGTTGATCGACGACGTGCGCGTGGCCGACTGGCGGCTCACGCAGCTGCATCCGACTGAGTGCCGCGGCCGGAGTGCGGAGGAGTTGTTGGCGTTGCTTCCGCGTTGGTGAAGCAAAACCCCTCACCCCGACCCTCTCCCCGGAGGGGCGAGGGAGTTTCGATTTCAATTACACGTAGGTCAGCCAGTGCTCGTACCGAGGCTCATGCCCGCGCACGACGCGAAAGTAGAGCTCCTGGATCGACCGGGTGATCTCGCCCGGCTTGCCTTCACCGACCTGCCGGTTGTCGACCTCGCGCACCGGCGTCACCTCCGCCGCCGTGCCCGTGAAGAACACCTCGCCTGCGATGTACAGCGCGTCGCGGGTGAACGAGACCTCCTCCACCTTGCGCCCTGCATCCTTCAGCAGCTCGATCACCGTGTCGCGCGTGATGCCCCGCAAAATCGGCGAGCTGAGCGAAGGCGTACGCACCACCCCGTGCCGGCCCACGCAGAAGATGTTCTCACCCGACGCCTCAGCCACGAAGCCGGAGATGTCGAGCAGAATGGCCTCGTCATACCCGCCCATCACGGCCTCCCGCTTGGCGAGGATCGAGTTCACGTACTGACCCGAGATCTTCCCGCGCACCATGTTCACGTTCACGTGCATGCGGGTGAAGCTGGAGACCTTCGCGCGGATTCCCTCTTTGACGCCCTTGTCTCCGAGGTAGCTGCCCCACTCCCACGCCGTGATCGCCACGCGGGTGTCGTTCTGCGCGCCCAGGCCCATCGCGCCGTCGCCCATGAAGGCCACCGGCCGCAGGTACGCGCCGTTGGGAAACTTCGCGTCCTGCACGCGGAGCACGTCCATGCAGGCGTCGACCAGCTGGTCCTCGGTGTACGGCATCTTGAGCAGAATGATGTGCGCCGAGTCGAGGAACCGGCGGATGTGCTCTCGCAGGCGGAAGATGGCCAGCTTGCCGTTCTTCGCCCGGTACGCGCGGATGCCCTCGAACACCCCAAGCCCGTAGTGCAGCGCGTGCGTCATCACGTGCACGGTCGCCGACTCCCAGGGGATCAGCTTGCCATCCATCCACACCTGGTCGGCCTTCAGAATTGCGTTCGAAGTCGAGCTCATGCGATGCGTTTCACACGATGCGACCATGCGGCGCAACGGGCATCATCGGCGCATGTCGCTCCTCTATTCCGACCTGGCGGCCTGGTATCACCTGATCGATCCCGTGGCGGACCACGAACGCGAAGCGGGCGTCTACCTGCAGCACCTCGAACGCGCCTGCCCCCACGGCAAGACGCTGCTCGAGCTGGGCGCGGGGGCAGGGAACAACGCGTTCTTCTTCAAGCGCCGCTTCGACTGCACCCTGACCGATCTCTCGCCGCAGATGCTCGAGCTGAGCCGCACGCAGAACCCGGAGTGCCGACACGCCGTGGGCGACATGCGCACGCTGCAGCTGGGTCGCACGTTCGATCTGGTGCTCGCTCACGACGCGGTGATGTACCTGGGTTCGGAGGCCGAGCTGCGTCAGCTCGCGCAGACGGCCTTCGTGCACACCGCTGCCGGCGGCGCGGCGTTGCTGCTGCCTGACACCGTGAAGGAGACCTTCGAAGAGCAGACGCATCTGTTCGAAGGTGATGACGGCGTGAAGTCGATGCGCACCATCGAATGGTCGTGGGATCCGGATCCAGCCGATGAGCAGTACCGGGTCGAGTACGTCTTCGTCCTGCGGGAGAACGGCGAGGTGCGCACGGTGCACGATCGCCATGTCGAGGGACTCTTCTCCCGCGCGCAGTGGGTGAGGGCGTTCGAAGGTGCAGGTTTTCAGGTCGAGGCCAGTGAGCAGCTCGTCGATGAAGACACGGTGGTGCCCTTCTTCCTCTGTCGCAAGCCGTGAGGGGAAAAACCTCGCCCTGCGAAGCGGGGAGAGGTCGGTCCTGAGCCTGTCGAAGGGCCGGGTGAGGGGCTCACTTCGGCCCCTCACCCCAACCCTCTCCCCGCTTCGCAGGGAGAGGGAGACCTAGATCCGCGGCAGCGGCGCCATCATCCGCGAGATCACCTGCATCTCCCACGCGAGCGCTGATCGCCCCAGCTGAACCGCTTCGAGCAGTTGTTCGACCGTCGGTACGATCACCAGCGGGCTCAACGTGCGCGGAAAGTCGTGCACCAGGTGCGCCCACGCGCGGTTGCGCGACACGTTCACTTCCGCCAGCCGCTCCAGCATCAGCCACAGCGGCGTGGACAGCTTCATCGAGAACCCATTGAGCGCGAGGATGAACGCGTTGCGCGTACCCAACTCACCCTTGTGCACCGCTCGCCACGCCGCGCGCGCGGGCAGGTTGTCCACCAGCCCACCGTCGATGAATCGCGCGATGCCGTGGTCGCCCATGTACTGGGTGAGCAACGAGTGCATGCGCGGGTCTTCGCGGAACACGTCGTAGTGAATCACCCCGGGCAACGCGCTGGAGAACCCGGCCGCATCGAGCGCGTCGAAGTCTTCCGTGCCTTCATCGGCGCCCAGGTGCACGCGGGTGAGAATGTCGGGCCGCGCGGTGAACTCCGCGATCGCCGAGAACCAGCGCGGGAGGATCATCGGGTTGAGCAGCCACCGCGGTGAGGTCGAGATCAACTTCTCGTAGAACTCCAGCGGCTGGGGCAGCTTGCCTTTGCGGATGCCGCTTACGGCGATGATGGTCTTGACCGGCAGATCCTTGAGGCGCGGGCCTTCACTGCCCCGGCTGTCGACCCCGAAGTACCGCCCGATGCCGCTGCGCAAGAACAATCGGAGCGCCGCTGGTACGCCGTACCGATTCTCCGTGGAGAGCGTGCGGAAGAGTTTCCGCCACGAGAGCGAGCGCACGATGCCCACCACCTCATCCTGCTCGAAGCGCGCCATGCGGCTGCGGAACAACGCGAGGATGCTCCCCATCGAGGTGCCGACCAGCAGCCTGGGCTGCAGCCCGTACTCATCGAGCAGCGACATCGCGCCCAGGTAGACGTAGGCCGTGCCGCCGCCGCCCCCCATCACCAGCACCAACGCCTTCTCCCTGAGTTCCTTGTCGATCGCGGCGGCAGGCAACCGCTCGGCAAACCGGCGCACCAGCTGATCGCGGGTGTTGGTGGTGCGCTCCTTCAGATCACGCAGGTGAGGCAGCAGCTGCGCGCGGCTGATCTTCCCGTTGCCCGGGAGCAGCAACGTGCCCAGCCGCCGGGTGAGATCTTCGCGGAAGGGCTGCAGGTACGCGCCCACGCCGACGTCGCGCCCTTCGTGGTTGACCTTGTAGAGCCGCGCCAACGAGAGCGCGGTGCGCAGCGTGGCCTCTTCATGCGCGTCGACCAGCTTCGGATCGGCGATGGCCGCGCGCACGAGGGCCAGCTCCATCTCCTCGAGCGGTCTGGTGATCTCGAATCGTTCGCGGAGCCGCACGGGTACGTCTTTACCGCCGCTGCTTGCCGAGCAGCCGCAGTTCTCGCAGCGCCTCTGTGCAGTCGGGGTTGCACTGAATGGCCTTCTCGAACTGGCGCTCGGCGCGATCCGGCCGGCCGGTGGCCTTGTGAATGTAGCCGAGGAACAGGTACCCCTTGTCCATCTTGGGGTTCAGGTTCACCGCCTGTTCGATCGAGCGCACCGCGTCGTCGGCCCGGGTGGGATCGGCCTGGAAGAGCGCCCAACCTTCCCACGCGTGGAACTCGCCTTCTTCCGGGTAGAGGGTGATCGCTTCACGGAAGAGCCGGTTCGCGTCTCCGTACTGGCGCAGCCGCATCAGCTCTTCGCCGCGTTGGAACTTGCCCTCGGCCGCGAGGATCTTGCCCACGTCGGCGTCGTCGGGCTGCTTGGCGCCTTCCTCCAGCTGCGCGATGTAGCGCTTGCGATCGTCGGCATCGGTGAGCGTGTCGTGCGCGGTGCTGATGAGATCGTAGATCTGCTGCGCGAGCGCGCGCGTCTCTGCGCTGGCCGACGAGAAGTGTTTATCCGGGTGGTACTCCTTGGCGAGCGCGAAGTAGGCGCGCTTCACGTCTTCCCGCGTCGCGCTCCACTTCACGCCGAGCAGCTCGAAATAATCGAGCCGGCGCATGGCGGTGAACTTGGCGGCCAGCTTCTCGCGCTGTGCGCCTTCCTGACCCGAGAGACGCGGCAGGCTGACCACCTCGGAGAGCTCGGGCAACAACGAGCCCGCTGACTTCGCCAGCACCTGCGGCTCGGGCTTCTTCGCGGGGCGCTGCGGTGACGCATCAGGCGGCGGAGGCGGCGGCACATCGAGGCGTGCCATCGGCTGCGCCAGCTTGGCGTCGCTCCAGGGCAGCTCGAGGGGCGGCTCGGCGGGGTGCGCGGCGGGCCGCTTGTGCGCCGGCAGCGGCGGGGGAAGCGGGGGCGGCATCGACGGCAGCGGCGGCGGCAACGAAGCCTTCTTCGCCGGCATCACGTTCACCGAAGCGGCGATCTCCGCGTACGAGACCTTCGGCTTTCCATCGGCGTGTTGCGCCTTGAACGAGACCATCTGCGCGCACTTCATCGCGAAGAAGAACCGATCGGTCTCGAAGGGCGGCAACACCTCGAGCGCGCGCAAGGTGGTGAGCGTCTTGTGCCCATCGGCCAGCTTGAGCAGCTCCTGCTCCTCGGGGCCCAACCCCACGTCTTGCAGCGCGTAGAGCGGATCGTCGCTGGGGTGCACGTACTGAAGGTCCAACCCGGAGAAGGCCTTGAAGAGCCGCTTCTCATCGTAGGTGCGCTTGACCCCTTCGTGGATCAACTGCGCGCAGGTCATGCCGATGGAGAGCGGCTCGGCAGGCAGCGGCGCGTCGGCGATGAACTGGTACTCGCCGTCATCCCAGCTGAAGGCGTCCCACACCTTGTGCTGCAGCTGGAGCACCAGGGAGTGCTGGAGATTGTGCGGGCTGATGCAGCCCATCTCGATCAGCACCGTGCCCTGCATGCGCTTGCTGGCCTTCATGCGCCGGAGCGACTCTTCGCACTCCGCTTCGCTGATCATCTTCTCCTTCACCAGCACGCGGCCGAGGCACTCCACCAGCAGGTTCGACTTCACCAGCTCGGGTGTGCCCTCGCGGAAATAGACGATCTTCTTCACGTTGCCGCGGCGCAGGCGAACGGCGCCTCCGAAGCGGGTGCGGTAGGCGTCAGCGAGGATCTGGGCGAACGACTTGTCTTGAATGCGGGCCCAGGCCACTTCGCTCTTCGTCTCGACTTCTTCTTCCACCGGCGGCGGAGGCGGGCGCGGCGCTTCTTTCTTCTTCACTTCTTTCGGAGCGGGGCGCGCGGGCTCACGGGTCGCACGAGGGGCCTCTTTGGGTTTCGCGGGCGGGGCTTTGGGGCGGGGTGGGGTGACGGCCGGCATGTCGCGCTCCACGTCTTCGGCTTCTTCGCGGGCCGAATCGTCGGCCATGTACTCGCCGGTCTTCTCGTCCTCCTCCATCGGGGGGGGCGGCGGCTGCGGAGGCGACGGCATGGGGTAGCGATCGCCCAACGCGTCTCGCAGCGTTCCGGTGAGCAGCTTGAGATCGAGGGGCTTCTCCAGGAGCGCGAAGGCGCCGTGTTTGTCGACCGCCTCCCGTTGGTGCACCGGGTTTTTGTAGACGCCGGAGATCATGATGATCGGCACCCGCCGGCCGCGGGGCAACGCGCGGATCTGTTTGGCGACTTCGTAACCACTGAGTGCAGGCAGGAGCAGGTCGAGCAGCACCGCGTCGAAGTTCTTCTTCTCGAAGCTCTTGATGGCCCATTCGCCGTCGCGCTCGACGGTGACCACGAAGCCTTGCCTGGTGAGTGCGTCGGCGAGAACCCGCTGCACGCTGCGGTCGTCGTCGACGATGAGGATGTTCACGGTGCTGGACAAAGTGGGGGGATCCTAGGCGACCTCTGAATGTGCGGGTAAGAGCTAAGTCTCAAGCGCCACCTGTCTCTTTACTCTGGAGTCCCGATGTCCTTCCGCCTGCTCTCAATCGTCTGTGCCTTGATGGCTTCCCTTGCTTTTGCGCAGGGCACCGAGGGCCCCGGTTCCGGTCCGGCTGCGGCGGCCACGGCTGACAGCGACGCGCCCGAGGCGAAGGAGGCCAAGGAGTTGGTGCAGAAGTACCTCACCGCGGTGAAGGCCAAGAAGTGGGCCGACGCGAAGAAGCTGCTGCACCCGAAGACGGTCGAGGCGATCGCCGAGCGCACGAAGCGCATGGGCAAAGAGGATCACCCGATGGCCCCCTGGTTCCACGAGAAGGTCGATTACTTCTTGAAGGACTTCAAGATGGGCGCCGCGTCGTTGGGTGCGCTGGGCACCGTGATGGTCGAGGTGACCGAAGACAACTTCCAGGTCGCCGACAAGGGCATGGCCGAGGGCGAACCCTCCGCGTACCTGGTGGGCAAGAAGGACGGGAAGTGGTTCGTGGTCGACAAGAAGCGCGGCGAGGTCTTCACCAAGGACTCGGTGAAGCTCGGTTACAAGGGCTGGTTCGACAAGATCGAGAAGGCAGCCCCGGTCGAAGCCGCGCCGGAGTAACGAAACGAAGTCCCCTCTCCCTCTGGGAGAGGGTCAGGGTGAGGGCCTAGCTATTCGAAACCAGGGAGTGAATCTGCCCCCTGGCCTTCTCGACATCGGCCTCATGTTTCAAGACCAGATTCAAAGTCTGGGCAACCAGCTCCGCCGACAGCGTATCGGCGTTGAGCAGCACCAGAGCCTGAGCCCAATCGAGCGTCTCCGAGATCGAAGGAGACTTCTTGAGCTCGAGTTTCCGCAGCTTCCCAACCGCAGTCACCACCTGCTCCGCCAACTTCTCCGGCACGCCTGGCAGCCGCGAGCGCACGATCGACAGCTCCCGCTCTCGAGTCGGGTAGTCGATGTACAGATGCAGACACCGCCGCTTGAGCGCATCCGACAGCTCGCGAGCGTTGTTCGACGTCAACACCACGCGCGGAATGTGCTTCGCCTTGATGGTGCCCAGCTCAGGCAACGTGACCGCGTTCTCCGCGAGCACCTCGAGCAAGAACGCCTCGAACTCCGGATCTGCCTTGTCGATCTCATCGATCAACAGCACCGCGGGCTTCGGGTTGACCAGCGCCTGAAGAATCGGCCGGGGGAGCAGGAACCGCTCCGAGAAGAACACCGCGTCTGAAGCGGCCACCCGATCCGCGGCTTCCTTGATCGAGCCCGCACCCACCATCAGCTCGCCGATCTTGTCCTTGAGGAGCTGGGTGTAGAGCAGCTGCTTGGCGTACTCCCACTCGTAGAGCGCCTTCGACTCGTCGAGGCCCTCGTAACACTGCAGGCGAATCAGCTCGCGCCCCAGCGACGCGGCGAGCGCGCGGGCGAACTCGGTCTTGCCCACGCCCGCGGGCCCTTCGATCAGCACGGGCTTCTCCAGCCGGTCGAGCAGGAACGCCGAGGTGGAGATGTCGCGAGAGGGCAGGTACCCGACCGAAGCGAGGCGCTTCGAGGCGTCGTCGATGTCGGCGAACTGGCTCATGTGCGCAGAGCAGATAGCAGCGGAACGCCACGCGAGACAGCTGTTCAGCGAATACGCTGCCGCCGTGAGCATGACCGACCTCTGTCCCTGGGATGGTTTTGCGCCCGCGACGATCTCGTTCTGCGAAGCGCGGCTGTGCGCGGTGATCGCAGAACCGGCCAATGCCTTCACCAGCCTGAGCAAGACCCTCGTCGGTCTCTGGCTCATCGCCCGCTGCTGGCGGCGCGGTCAGCCCGCCTTGTGGGCCATCGTGGTGGCGGCCTTGCTCCAGGGGCCGTTGGGCTTCTCGCTGCACGCCACCGGCACTTTCTGGGGCGAGGCGCTCGACGTCTCCGGCATGTTCCTCATCAGCGCCACCCTGCTGAGCTTTGCGCTGGGGCGAAGGTTCGACTGGTCCACCACCCAACTCACCGTGCGTTGGCTGAGCCTGGTGCTGGTGTCGGTGGCGACGCTCCTCCTGGTGCCCCGCAGCGGCATCCCCGTCTTTTCTGCCCAGGTGCTGGTCTGGCTGGGGCTCGAGCTCCGGCCGCACGTGGCCCCGAGCGCCTCCTCACGCCGTTGGCTGCGCTGGATGATCGGCTGCTTTCTCGGCGGGTTCGGGTTCTGGCTGGCCGACAAGACCCGGCTCGCGTGCGACCCCCACAACCACCTGCTCAACGGCCACGCGGTCTGGCACCTGGCCACCTCCGCCTGCCTCGGCTTCTTCTTCGAGTACGAGTCGTCGCAGCGAAGGCCCTGACACGCACGTCACAGGCGGCCCGCGGATCCCCGTGGCGCGGGTGACGCGATGGACCCGCAGAGGCTGCGTTGACTCATTCGATTTCCCCCGCAAGAGCCTGATTTGGCGGCGGAGTTCGTCAGTCTTCAGGTGGGCACGCCGACTGCAGTTGCACACGCTCGGAGTGTGCGGGGTTCACGATGACAACGACCATGATGAGACTGTTGACCCTGACGCTGATGGTCGTCGTGCCCGGTGGCCTGCTGGTGCTCGCGGCCTTCGTGCTGGCCCGCGCCATCGCACGCCAGATGCAACTGGAGCAGGGCACCAACGGTCACCGGTTCGCCCGGGCCGTCAGCACCATCCGCTTCCGTGATGTGTGGTCGCACACCCGCCAGACCTTCCGCGGGGCTCACTCTTCTTGAATCAGCTCAAGGCCAGCTGAAGTAACGCGCGGCGCCTTCGATATCGCCGCCGATGCCTGAACCCTGAATGAACACGCCGTAGACCGAGATCTGCTGGTCGGCCGTCAACGAGGTCACCGGCGGCTGCGGCGCCCCGAAAGTGCCGCGGGGATCCAGCACGCGCTCCTCTGACATCTTCATCACCGGCGGCACGAACCAGCCACGGCCGTTGGTGATGCTGGGCACGCGGTCGAGATCGAACGGCACCATGTACATGCGGTAGTCGCCCGAGGTGGCGTTGTGCGGCCCGGCCACGAAGCTGAACGCGAACGTGCCGTCGGGCAGCGGCGCAAATTGCGGCGAGAAAGCGAACCAGATGTCGGTGGGCGCCTTGGCCGGCAGCCAGACCGAGGTGTTCTGGTCGGTCACGAAGACGTTCAAGTGCGAGCCGGTGCCCCAACCCCGCGTCACGGTGCTGAAGAGCGAGACGTAGACGGTGCTGTACTGCTGCGCGCCCGGAGAGACGGTGGTGAAGGCGCCGACCGCGCGGCCGGTCTTCGGGTGGATGCTCACCGTGGTCCAGTCTTCCGGCAGGGCGCTGGGCTGGGCAGACGGCGTCATGCGCGCGGCGGCTGAGAACGAGCCCGCGCCTTCGCGGAACACGCCGTACGGCTCGGAGTCGGTGCTGCCCGAGGTGAGCAGGCGCGTGCCGGTGAAGGTGATGTGCACGAGGCCCGTGGAGGGCAGGGTGGCGATCGCCGGGTGCGAGGGTGAGAAGACGGCGGTGACGCCCGCATCGGGCGAGGTCGAGGTGAAGGCCGGGCCCGTCATGGTGACCGACAACGTCTCGCTCAACTCGCGCACGATCAGCGTTTCAGGCTCGGCCGTGACCATCAGTGCGCCACCGTTTTTCCAGGGCGCGATGTCACAGTCGCGGATGATCTCGCCCACGCCGCCGTCGTCGGGCAGCGGGGGCTCGAAGGTGTTCACCACCGCGCCCCAGGTCTGACCGCGATCGACGCTCTTCTGCACGCGAATGCCGCGGCCGACCACGTAGCAGGCGTAGAGCGCCTGGCTGTCGGGGTTCCACGCGAGGTGCACCCGGGTGCCGGTGGTGTCGAGGCTGAAGCTGGTGCTCGCTTCGTCGGTCAGAAAGTCAGCGCCGCGTTCGATGCTGGGGTGGGCGATCAGCTGGCCTTCCTGTTCCAGCGCCAGCGAGACCCGCGCGGTGTCGAGGGCCGCGATGTCGGGCCGCTTGGCGCTCACCGAGCCGACCGTGACGGTGGGCTTCACCAGGGGAGGACGGGGCGTGACGGCGATCTCGTTGGAGATGTACGGCAACGGCGCGGTGCCCGCGTCGCGTCGCATGCCACCGGTGAAGACGCCGCCGTCCGTCGAGGTGCGCCGGCACTCGCCCGGTGCGAAGCAGGCGTAGCCGCCGGGGCAGGTGTTGCTCATCTGGAAGGGGCAGGTCTGCAACCGGCACTGGCCCAGATCGCACACGCGATCGTCGGGGCAGCCGTCGGGGCCCATGCACGCCATCATCCCGGCGTCGACGACGGTCACCATCTCCATGATGGGCATGCCCAGCAGCACGTCACCGGCCGCGTTCAAACCCGCGATGTAGTAGCGGCGGCCGCCCATGCCCGCGTCGGGGATGAGCACGTTGATCGCTTCGCCCGGCGTCATGTCGAGGAACCGCTCGGTGCGGTTGTCACCCAGCGCGTCGCTCTCGACCAGCATCCACTTCTCCACCATCGCCGTGCGGCGCCGATCCCACGCGAGGGCCACGGTGTCGGCGTTGGCCACCCCGAAGAGCCCCAGGGCGTTGCCGCCGTCGTTGATGGCCTGCGGGCCGGCGTCGGGCATGCCCGCGTCGATCACCGGCACGGCGCTGGCGAACGCATCGCGGCAGGTGGGCGAGAGCGTCTGCAGATCAGCCGCGCAGCCGTCACGCTGCAGCTTCCAGGCGTCTTTCTGAAACGAGCTGCAGGCCGACATCTTCTCGACGCAGGTGAGCACGTTGCCGATCACCTTCTGATCGGCTTCGTTGCATGAGCTCAGGTTCGAAGAGCAGGCGCTGCCCAGGAGCGAACCTGCGATCTCGTCTCCGCAGTCGCCCTGGTTGGCCTTGGCGGCCTTGGTCGAGCGTTCACACGGGTTGGGCGCACAGCCGACGAGCGCGAGGGTCAGACTGCAGCAGACGGCGACGGCGCGAATTGACGTCATGCCGACCGTCTACCCGGTGGCGCCCGCAGGCGCTACCTCTCACCCGCCGGGGTTGATGCCCGTCACGATGGTCGTGAGGTCGAGGCCGCCGGTGTAGCCGTAGCTCACCTGGCCGTCGTAGCCGTACACCGTCACGCCTGCGCCCGGCAGCGTCAACTGGCCGGCCAGCGGCGTGACCTCGATGGTGTGCGTGCCCGTGGTCACCGGATGATTCTTCGATTGGAAAGAGCTGCCGGCAATGGCGGCAAAGCCGGTGACCACCACCCCGTCGACCTTCACGTTCATCACCTTTGAGCCGTCGATCGACAGACCCAGGTAGTTGTCTTTCAGGCCGGTGGACGCGAGCACCGTGTAGCGGCTGCGCCACTGTTCGATGGGCGGCAGCAGCACCATGGAGGGATCGCCCTGCTGCGGATCGGTGGGCAAACCGGTGACGGTGCCCTGGCCCGGGAAGAATTGGGCGACCGCGATGGGGGCGGTGGCGCGCACGGTGAACGCCCGCGTGGACTTGAACTCCACGAACGAGCCACCGGCCAGCGTGCAGGTGTTCGCCGGGAGCGTGCCGGTGAGGCAGTTGACCGGCACCACCACGTCGCCGGCGGCTGGAGGCGGGCTGATGATGAGCGAGGTAGGCGCGCCCGCGACGATCTTGAAGTGATCGGGCGGCGGGTTGCTGGAGAAGTTGTTGTTGTTGAGCCGCAGCGGGTTGCTGGGCACGGCCACGAAGTTCTGGCCCCAGGTGTTGAAGGGGAAGACCTGCTCTTCGACGTGGTCGCAGTAAGCGCGGCTCCACGGCACGTTGAGGCAGGGATTGCTGCCGAAGAGGGCCACGGGCTTGTCGGTGGTGATGATGGAGCCGGTGAGATCGTTGGCCTTGCGGCACAATGACGCGTTGCCGCTGTTCAGGCAGTCGGGGTTCAAGTTGGCCCCGGCCGTGGCCGACGAGAACTGGAGCACCTCGTAGCTCTGCAGTGTGAAGACCCGTGTCTCACCCGCCGCCATCGCCGCGATCGCCGTTCCCGAGGTGGAGGCCTGGGTCACACCGGCGG
>JANODF010000705.1:0-2357 GCA_031412555.1 Archangium sp.
GCGAGTTCCTCCGGAGTCGGCTCGACCACGCCGGTCGGGTTCGGAGGCGTGGGATCGGGGTGCTGTTGCTGCTGCTGCGCGCGCTGGCGCTGAATGAGCAGGAAGCCGCCACCCGCGCCGACGCCCACGCCTGCGATGACCAGCAGCGCGACCAACATCCACGTGCGGTTCGGCTTTCGCTGCGCCTGGAATGAGGCAGGCGGCACCGCCTGCGGCGGGGGCGGTGCGACAGTCTCCACCATGGCGCGGGTCTCGACCCCATCCTCCTGGTCGAGCTGCGCGATGAACTGGCCCGAGTCGATCACCTGCGTCGACTCGCGGTCCTTCTTGAAGTCGACGTCGTTGGCGTTCTTGAGCGCCCGCTGGAGCTGGGCCGGGTCGACCTCCTGCGTGGAGTCCGGCATCAACGACTCTTCGCTCTGCGGAGGAGGCGGCGGCGGCAGCTCAGGCACCGGCGGCGGCGGCTTGTTGTCGCGGCGCGGGGAGAGCTGCAGCATGCCCGTCGTGGTGCGCGGCCGGGGCGCAGGCGCGGTGCCGCTGGCGGGCTCGGGCTTGCTCACCCTCGGAGGCAGCGGAGGCGCGAGCTTGCGGGAGAGCTCGACGATCTCGTTCATCATGTCGCCCGCGGTCTTGAAGCGGGCGTTGGGGTTGCTGTTGAGCGCCTTGCGGTAGATGCCCTCGAGCTGCGGAGGCACCTCGGGGTTGCGCCGCTGCAGCTCGGGAATGGAGCCGTCAGGGGTCAGGCCCGAGAGCATCTCGCCCAGGATGACGCCCGCTGAGTAGATGTCGGCGCGGCCGTCGATCTCACTGCCTTCGATCAGCTCGGGCGCGAGGTACCGATCTGCCTTGCGCGCCTTCATCGCCTGCGTGAACGGCAGCCGCGGCATGGCCAGGCCCAGGCCGAAGTCGGTCACCTTGAGCAGGTCAGGCAGCACCAGCACGTTGTCGGGCTTCAGGTTGCTGTGCGGGCCGACCTTGTGCGCGCCATCGAGGGCCGAGCAGATCTGCGAGAGGATCGGCTCGATTTCTCCCAACGAGAAGAACTGACCCTTCTGCAAACGCAGGTCGATGATCTTCCGCAGCGTGAGCCCGTCGAGGAACTGAGAGGTGAAGTACGGGCGCTCGGAGTCTTCGCCCTCTTCGTAGACCCGCACCAGGTTCGGGTGCGAGAGCTTGCGCGCCAGCCGCAGCTGCTTGCCGAACTGCTTGCGCTCATCGGCCGACTGGAGGAGCCGCGGGTTGATCACCTTGAGCGCGACCTCGACGTCGAGCTCCTTGTCGTGCGCGCGGAAGACGAAGCCCAGCGGGCCTGCGCCGACGATGTCTTTGATCAGGTAGCGGTTGGCGACGAGATCTTGAGGCTTGTACGGAGCGCCTTCGATCTGACTGGTCGCCGCGCGTCGCCGGCTGAACGTGCCGGTCGCTTGACGCAACCCACCCGTGGACAGGTTCTGCCCGCAGGTCGGACACTTCTCAGAGGTGTCCGGTACGTGGGTGCCGCAGCGGTAGCAGAGCAACGGGGCGAGCCTTTGCGAATCAGCCGGGGAGAGTTCGTAAAGCGTGAATCAGACTCAGTTTTTTAGCCCACTTCCCTTACACCTTCAACGCCCTACCCCTGTCGAACCAAAGCCGCCCTGCCCGCGGGCGGTTTCCGAGAGGGCCTCGACCTCGACCAGCTGGGCCTGAACGGTGGGGGAAATCACCATCTGGGCAATCCGATCACCCCGCTTGAGGGTCACTGGTTCCTTCGAGAGGTTGATGAGCAGCACCCCTACCTCCCCCCGGTAGTCGGCGTCGATGGTGCCGGGGCTGTTGAGGCAGGTCAGCCCCTGCTTGAGGGCCAGGCCGCTGCGGGGGCGGATCTGGGCTTCGTAGCCGGGGGGCAGCTCGAGGGAGAGCCCGGTGGGAATCAGCCTTCGCTCCAACGGGTCGAGGTGCACTTCGCCGGTGAGGTCGGCCAGCAGGTCCATCCCGGCGGAGAGCGCAGTCTGGTAGCTGGGCAGCGGCAGGTCGGAGGGGCGTACGCGACGAACCTTCACGGTCACGCTCATGGCGAGCCGGATACCACAAATCGCGTTTCCCTCTCCCTTTGGGAGAGGGTCAGGGTGAGGGCGCACGTCACTCCTCCGAAGCCGGAGGAGGCCCAAACTGCTCGAACGCCTTCTTCAAATCCCCTTTGGGCCGGGGAGCGGGAGCCACCACCGCCTCGAGAATGACCGGCTTTGATCCTCTGAAAGCAAACGGGTCCATCGGCTTGTGACCGAGTTCGAGCTGGTAGTGCACATGCGGTCCAGTACTTCGTCCCGTCGTCCCCGAGTCGGCGATGATGTCGCCCGCGGTCACCTTCTGCCCGGTGG
>JANODF010000706.1:0-13537 GCA_031412555.1 Archangium sp.
GTGAGGGGCCGTTCGGGCTTCAGAGTCGGGCCCCTCACCCGGTCCTTCGGACCGACCTCTCCCCGCTCACGCAGGGAGAGGTTTTTCCTTTTTCGTCTTCGCTGCATCGGCGTGGCAGATCATGTCGATCACCACCGTACTCGCGAGGATCAACACCGGGTCTTCCCCCTGCTCGATCTCCACGCCGTACGTGTCGGTGAACGAGAACCACCGCTTCGACACCGTGGCCACCGTGCGGCTGCCGCGCGTGAAGGTGTACTCGTGGTCGAGCAGACTGCCTTGCGCTTCCAGATCATCCGGTCCCGGCACGTCGACGGTGAACCCGCAGCGGAAGAGATTGATCAGATCCTTCTTCACCACCGCCGCCACTTCCCCGTTGCGCAGAATCTCGTAGGACGGCGTCAACGCGATGATTCGCTCACGAATGAAAGCGAGTTCCTGGCCCTGCATGTCTTCGAACGCCAGCTTCTCCCGCAACAGCGTGAAGGCCTTGCCGTCGACCTGAAAGACGGGCTCACCCGCTTCATTCTTGATGGTGAAGTCGTCACCGAAAGAGAGGAGGTCCTGCCGGAGCAAGTAGCGCATGACCCCCTTCTAGCTCGGCTACACTCGCGGGCTTGCTCGTTCCGATTGCAGTGCTCCTCGCGACCCTTTCCGCCGGCCCCACCAAGCTGGCCGCACCCGAGTGGTCGACCGTGAACATTCCGGCCGACCTCGCCGCGTTCTTCGCCGGCGAAGTGGCGCGCACGCTGCGCACGCAAGGCTTCGAGGTCATCACCTCGCGCGACATCGCCACCGTGTTGGGTCTGGAGCGGCAGAAGCTGCTGCTGGGCTGCTCGGAAGACGTGAACAGCTGCATGAGCGAGCTGGGCGCGGCGCTCGGGTGCGATGGGATTCTCACGGCCAACCTCGCCCGCCTCGACGACACCTACCAGGGCAGCCTGCGCGTGCTCTCGGCGCGTGATGGAAAGACGCTCGCCGACGAGCCCATCGAGGCCAGTGGTCAAAAGGCGCTCGCCCGCGAGTTGGAAGCGGCGGCGCTGCGGCTGGTGAAGAAGCTGCGGCCACCACCCCCGCCACCTCCGCCCCCTTCGGCGCGCGCTCTCTCGTGGATTCCCCTCGCCGCCGGCGTCGCAGTCGGTGTGGGTGCGGGCGTCACGTTGGGTCTCGCCAACTCGAACTACGCGCAGATTCCGGGCGTGGGTGAGATGCGCGCGGTGCAGCTGGCCGCGGATGGCTCTGCCTTGCAGGCTGCGGGACTGACGATGGTGGGCGTGGGCGCCGGGGCGCTGACGGGTGCGCTGCTGATGTTCCTCCTCGGAGGACAAACCAGCGTCACGCCGCAAGTCAGCGTCAGCGGCAACAGCGCCGCCTTCGGATTGAGCGGGGTGTTCCAGTGATCCCTCGACTCCGCTCGGGGGGAACGGTCCTGGTGCTGGCGTTGCTCGCGTCCTCCTGTCTGAGCTTCGAAGAGCAGCTCGCGCGCTGCCGGGTGAACGGCGTGTGGATCTGCGGTGGGCAATCCGCAGACGGCGGGTCGGAAGATGGCGGCAGCACCGATGCGGGTCCGAACGAAGCGCTCGCGTGCAACCGCGGCTGGTGTTGGGACCACCCACGGCCGACCGGCGTGGTGCTCGAGACCGTGTGGGGCTCCGGGCCCAACGACGTGTGGATCGGCGGCCAGCTCGGCACGCTGCTGCACTTCGACGGCACGAAGTGGGATTCGTACAACCAGGACGCGCGTCACCGTTTCACGTCGATCTGCGGTCACGACGGCAGCGTGTATTTCGGCTCGGCGGCGACCCTGCAGCTCAACCGCCTCTTCAAGTGGAACGGCGCGTTGAACGAAGTGCAGGGCTCACGTGACGACATCAACAATCTCGCCTGCGGGCCGAGCGCCTTGTGGATGGCTCAGGAAGTGGGCGGCTCCCGCATGAGCTGGGCGACCTCGGCCATCACCCGGCAGTTCACCCTCACCGCGGGCACCGACGAACGCTGCACGAGCGTGGCGGAGGACGACACCAGCTGCGTGGTGGGCTGCATGTCGGGCGGCACCGTGACGCCCTTCGTGCGCCTGCGTGGCTGCGACGGCGGCGTGGAGCACGAGGTGATCGACGACGGTGGCCTCGGCACCAGCTTCGGCGTGCGCTCGCTGTGGCTCGACTCCAACCGCGGCATGTTGGCCGGCCTTCCGGGCGCGCAGGGGCAGATCTGGCAGCGCGATGCGGGCTGGGCCCCGGCCTGGGCAGGCACGCCGACCTTCAACAAAGACGTCTACGCCGGAGCGCCCACCGCGCAAGGCAGCATCGCGGTCGGCGCAAACGGCCTGGTGGTCGAGTTCACCGCGAACGGCGCAGTCGAGTCGACGGTGGCCTCCAGCGGCAACAGCTATCACCGCGGCGTGTGGTCGCCGCCTTCCGGCGAGGCCTGGGTGGTGGGCGAACGCGGCTGCATTCTCGAACGCGACGCCGGCGTCTGGGTGCCCCGCTCGGCCTGTGCGGTGGGCTTCGAAGACTTCAGCACCGAGCCCCGCTTCGCAGCCATCACCGACGACGCACTCTACGAACGAGGGGCCAACGGCTGGGCGTTCGTGAAGAGCCTCACCACAGGTCAACGCAGCTTCTGGGCGTATCCCGACGGCGGCGGCTACGCGTATCTCTCGGCGGATCGACTGGAGACCCCCGCGGGCGTATTGCCTGTGAGCTTCAACGACGCGCGGCGCATGTTCGTGGTCTCCGAGGAGCGCGTGGTGATCGCTCGCGCGAACGGCACGCTGCTCGACACGGATCTTCGCGGCAAGGCGCCGGTGTCGTTCGACGCGGGCGTGCTGATCAGCAGCTTCAGCGGAGAGGCCGACGGCACGGTGTGGGCCGCCGGAAGTGCCGGCGTGGTGCTGCGCTCGACCGTCGCCGGAGTGTGGACGCCCGAAGACGTGGGCCTCACCGGCGACATCAGCGAGCTGGCGCTCGGGTTTGGCCGGCAGTGGGCCCTCAGCGGCAACCGGCTCGCCACCCGCCAGCTGGGCGCAGCCTGGACGCAGCACACCCTGACCCAGGGCGCGTTCGAGCGGGTGGTGCCCATCGACGCACAGACCGCGCTGCTCTTCCGCGACGACAACACCGCCGCGCTCGAGGTGAAGTCGAACTTCGTGGTGCGGGAGATCGGCGCACCGCCCACCAAACTGGGCGGCCGCATCGTGGTGCGCGGCGACGAGGTCTGGGGCGCCGGGTGGGAAGGTGGCCTGGTGCGCTTCAAGGTGCGTTGATGACTTGAAGGCGCGACTGCCCTCTCCCCAACCCTCTCCCCCTCGGGGAGAGGGGGCTCAGCGGCTCAGCGGCTCAGCGGGCTCAGGGTCAGGCGCGCACGCAGGCCTCCAGCTTCGGGAACGCCTGGTAGAGCTGCTCCACCGAATCGAGCAGGAACAAACGCGGCTGCAGTTGGTCGATCCTGAACTCCTGCGCGCAGATGTGCTCCACGTCGAAGCGGAGCACCTCGGGCTTTTCCGACAGGGCGTAGACGCACTCCCCCACACTCGAGGCGATGCCAGCACCGAAGATGCGACGGCCGTCGGGCGTCTGCACCAGGCCGAACTCGTTGGTGAACCAGAAGTAGCGCTCCAGCCGGCGCAAGCGCACCGGGTCACCCAGGAACTCGCAGGCGAGCGCGCCGAACCGTTGGCAGTAGTCCGCGTACTCCTCGTCGGCGTGGAACGGCAGGTGGCCGTAGAGGTCGTGCAGCACGTCGGGCGCGGGCGTGTAGTCGAGGTCGCGGCGGTCGCGCATGAAGTTGCCGATGGGAAAACAGCGGTCGCGCAAGAGGCCATAGAAACCCGCGCTGTCTTCCAGCCCTTTGACGAACACGCCCCGCCAACCGGTGAGGAACTCGAGCCTTCCGTTCACCTCGTCGAGCAGTGGGATGAAGTCGGTGTCGAGCCCCAGGGTGTGCAACCCGCGCAGGAACATCGGCACCATCTGCGCGCCCCGGTTCTCCCGGTGAATCGCGGCGATGGCGCCCCAGGTCGCGTGGGCTTCGTCGGTGAACTGGCCACGTCGGGGCTGGAGCATGGAGCGAGGCTAGGAGCCGCCCGCCTCACGCAGATAGTGACAAAGATGCGTCAGTCTTTGTCGAACCGTCTGACACTCACGCCACCCGGGCGAAGTGGTGCGCGAGGCGCTCGAGCAGCAGCACGTTCTCTGCTTCCGCCGCCTTCAACTTCGGCAGGCCCGCCCGCAGCTCGGCCGGGTCCTTCTCGTAGAGCTCGAGCAGCTCCTGGTCGCGGCTGAGCCAATCGCCGTACGCGTCGGCGGTCAGCTCAGGGTGGAACTGCAGGCCGAAGCTGTTGCCCAGCCGGAACGCCTGCTGGGTGTAGCGATCCGTCGACGCGAGCAAGGTCGCGTTGGGCACGGCGGTCCAGGTGTCTTCGTGCCAGTGGGCCACCACCGACTTCGCCCCCACGCCCTTGATGACCGGGTCTTCCAACGCCGCTTTGGTCCACCGCACGGGGTGCACGCCGATCTCCAGGCCGTTCTTGCCCGCACTCACCTGAGCCCCCGCGGCCTGGGCGAGCAGCTGCGCACCGAGGCAGAGCCCCAGCACGGGTTTGCCACTCGCCAGCCGCTCCACCAGCAGGCCCAGCTCGTCACGCAGGAACGGGTGTTGGTCGGTGGCCCACACGCTCATCGAGCCGCCCAGAATGACCAGCAGCTCGGCGTCGAGGTCTTTGTGCTCCACCCCGCGGAAACGCTTCGTGAGGGTGAAGCCGGCGTCGAGGAGCGGCCGCTCCAGCAGCCCCAGCTCCTCGTGGGTCTCGTGTTGAAGCACCACTGCGCGCATGAAAACTCCTTCGGAAATAGGGGGCCGAAAATAGGGCCGAAACGTCAACGCCGCTGGCACTTCTCTCACGAAAGGAGATGTCGCCTTTGCGTGACAATCCGACATGTCGCCTCTCAACGCTCTCTCTACCGTCTGGCGTCAGTACCGCCCCCGGCCGAGCCCGCATACCGGGAGCCGGCAGCTCGTCGCCGCGCTGCAAGACGGCGCTTCCCTGGGTGAAGCGCTCCAGCGCACCGCGGCGATGCTCGCCAGGGTCTCGGTGCACGAAGCCGCGGCTCGTTTCGAAGGTGGCGTGCTCGCGCTGTTCATCGTCGAAGTCAGAGACTCGCTTCGCCGCCAGTTGCTCGAGGCGTGCGCGGGCGTGAAAGACGCGGCCATGGCCTCGGCGCTTCGTTCGGCGGCCAACGCGGTGAACGACGACACCTTCGTGCAGCACCTGATCAACTCGTTGCTCGCCGCCACCGACCTCTACGTGGAGTCGATGCCGCTGGTGTCCTTGAACGAGTCGCGCTGCAGCCGGGAAGTGACCGCGTTGTTCCAGCGTTCGTTGTGCGTGCTCACCTCGCGCAGCGATTCCGCGCGCCGCTGTGGCGAACGCACCCGCCGGGTCGAGTTCGTGCCCATGCCGCAGCCTTCACGGCCCTGAACCCCAACGGACACACCGGTCCTCTCAGGCGGAACGGGGTTGGTAATCCTCGAGTGACCGGTGATCATCTGCCGGGTGACCAGTCGAACTCCCGGTGATGGAAAGAACGGCGGCGTCGAGGCCACCCACGATGATCTGCCCACCGTGGACACCAGCCCCAGTCTCAAACGCGTCGGCGCGACCATCACGCTCGACGAAGAGCCGCTGCCCGTCTCCGCCACGCAGCTGCTCGATCCCGTCGAAGAGATCCCCACCGATCCGAAGATTCAGGTGCCCGCTGCACCCGGCCAGGTGATCGGCGTCTCGGAGGCGATGACCACCCGCCGCAAAGGGCCGCTCAAGGCCGATGCGTTCGAGTCGGCGCCTGAATTGCCTACCCTGCGCAAACAAGAAGGCCCGGTGATGCGGGGCGCTCCGGCGCCGTGGGAGAAGGCCCAGGTGTGGACCCCGGGGCTCATCGTGCTCACCGTGGTCGGCGTGGGGATGTTGATCCTCGGCTTGTACGTGTTGCTGCAAGGGTGACCATGAAGTGGCTTCCGCTGGTGCTGCTGTTGATCGGTTGTCCCGAACGCCGCGAACCCGAACGCGGGTTGCAGCTCGTCTACAAGAAGCCCAGCAGCACGCCGTTGCGAGCCAGCGTCGATCGAAGGCTCGCCCAGTTGAAGCTGCGGGCGAACCTGAGCGAAGACGACCACACGCTCACCGTGCGCGTGCCTGAAGGCGCTGACGTCAGCCGCATCAAGACGCTCTTCGCACAGCGTGGGCACCTGGAGTTCTGCCCCGAGAACGCCACCGTCGCAGGCAAGTGGTGTGACGAGCAGTGGCCTGCCGGCGTGGTGGTCGATTCGGTGGGCAAGACGTGTTCGTTGCTCGCGGCCGATCGCTCGGCGCTCGAGGCCGCGCTGCCGGACGCAGGCTCGGAGTTCGCCTGGGGTACGTCAGGTGGTCAGGCTTCGGCGTTCTCCATCACCAGCTGCTTGTCGCCTCGCATCGTGGCGGCGGAGGTGCAGAAGGGTCAGCCGGGGTTGATGCTCGACTTCGATCGTGCGGGCGCGCGGGATTTTGCGGCGCTCACCAGCACCACGGTGGGGCGGCGGTTGATCATCCGGTTGGATGGCGTGGTGGGGTCTGCGCCGGTGGTGAGGGAGGCGATCACCGGCGGGCGCGCGGTGTTGACCACCGGGGTGCAGCAGCGCGAGGAGTTGGAGGTGTTGGCGGCGGCTCTCGTCGGCGGTGCGCTGCCTGAGCTGGAGCTGCTGCGGGAGGAGCGGTGGGGGCCTCCTTCACTGCGGAGGTGATTTGGCCCCTCACCCTGACCCTCTCCCCGGAGGGGAGAGGGGACCTTCGTTTCAACTCAGGCGACGTCGACGAAACCGTCTGCCAGCTGCTCGTTGATCATCGTCTGCACTTCCTGCTCAGCGCGTGACGCGGTGGCCAGCTGGCGGGTGCGGGTGATGCTGGTGCCGTCTTCGAGCTGAATCTCGATCTCGATCGACGCGCCGCTGGTGCGCACGCGCCACTTGCGGCCGTCTTCGCGGTGCTGCAGCTCGCGGAAGATGGGGTCGAACAGCTGCGGCGCCGACTCGATGAGCGTGGCGAACGACTCGAACAGGTCACCCGACAGGCTGAAGTACGACTTGTCGAGCACCGGCAACAACCGCGGCGTCTCGGTGGCCGTCAACACGGGCTCGGTGGTGAGCGAAGGCGCCAGCAGGTGGCGGTGGTGTTCACGCGCGGTGCCCAACGACTCCTCGAGCAACGCGGCGAGATCGCCACGGCCCATCGCCTTGAGCGCGGTGATGGCCAGGGGCACTTCGACGCCGCCGCTGTTCTTGTAGTACTGCGCGAAGCCGCCGTTGCGGACCTCGGAGTCGACCCAGCCGGCCGCGTGAATGAAGCCGTGCCCCGGCGGAAGCTGCGAGAGCGCCTCGAGCCACGACTTGTTGCTGCGGTGACCGTGCAGGCAGGCCTCGATGCGCTCCTTGGCGCGCGCGACCAGGGCGGCCCGCTTGGAGCGCGAGAGATCGCGGCCCGCGAACAGCTGGAGCAGACGCGGCTCGTCACCGTGCTGCGGCACCCACTCCGGGTGCGCTTCGAGCTCGGCCACCACGGCGGCCCACACTTCTTCGGCAGCCGCGCGCTGGTCGGGATCGAAGATGAGCATCCACACCGAGAAACCCGAAGCGAGCGCCGACTGCGCGTCTTCCGGGCTCACCTGGCCGATGCCGCGGGGGAAATCACGCAGGAGCACCCGCACGAGCAACGCACGCGCGAGCGCCGGGAAGGTGCCGCGCTCACGCGCTTCCTTCACCATCGCCTGCTGCAACGAGATCGGCGCGATGCGACCCGAGAGCTGCTTCGCGAGCTCAACCACCGAGAGGCGGGGGAACTGCGAGGCCCACTCGAGGACACTGGACTGATTCAAACCACTGAGGGCTTCTTGAATGGGAGGGTGCACACGCTTCCCATACCTCGAATGACCTCTTCTGGTCGAGGTGGGTCACTGCCCGGACGACTCGAACGTCATTCCGTCGCCATCGTGCCGCAGGCATTTCACCTCATGACTGAACGAGCGGGGCCCTGGCCGGCGGGTTACAGGGTCGCGCCATGAAGACCATTCTCGTCACCGGCGCCACCAGCGGTATCGGCCTCGAAGCGTCCGTCACGTTGGCGCGCGAAGGCCACAAGGTGGTGCTGGTCGGCCGCGATGAAGCGAAGACGCGCAGGACGGTCGATGAAGTGAAGCAGCGCTCGGGTTCTTCCAACGTGGAATCGATGTTGTGTGACTTCGCTTCTCAGGCCTCGATTCGCGCCTTCACCGAGGCGTATCGCGCGAAGTACGACCGGCTCGACGTGCTGGTGAACAACGCGGGCACCGTGAACGAACACCGCACGCTGACCAAAGACGGCATCGAGAGCACCTTCGCGGTCAATCACCTGGGGTACTTCCTGCTCACCAACCTGCTGCTCGATCTGATCGTCAAGAGCGCGCCCGCACGCATCGTGGTGGTGTCGTCGGCCGGCCACTACCGCGGCACGATGGACCTCGACGACCTCGGCTTCGAGAAGGGCTGCTACGGCATCATGAAGGCGTACACGCGCTCGAAGCTGGCCAACGTGATGATGACCCGGTCGCTCGCGAAACGGCTCGAGGGGAAGGGCGTGACGGTGAACGCGCTGCACCCCGGCGGCGTGGCGACCCGCATCTGGGATGGTGCGCCGAAGTGGTCGCAGCCGATTCTCTCGGTGGTGAAGAAGCTGGTGCTGATCACGCCGGAACAAGGCGGGAAGACGTTGAGCTACCTCGCCACGTCGCCCGAGGTCGAAGGCATCACCGGGAAGTACTTCGAGAAGAACAAGCAGAAGGGGTGCGCTCCGCTGGCGCGTGATGAGGCTCTCGCGGAGAAGGTGTGGGTGAAGAGCGCGGAGTTGGTGAAGCTCTGAAAGCACCTCACGGCTCTCGTTGCGCCGGCCAACCGAAAATGTCGAGGTGCTGAAGCTGCGGCATGGGGGCGGCTTCGGTTGAATACCAGTGGTCGAAGTCTCCCGCGTCACAGCGAGGTCTCCGCCCCTCGTGTCGGTGCCGAGCGTGAATGCGCGCCTCTCCGTCGGCCAGCAGCGCTCGCACCTTCCGCCGGCTCACGTGGCAACTCGCAATCAGCAGCGTCGAACGCATCAGCGGTGGGGCCAGGTCTTCCGTTTGGTCTTCCTCTTTGCGTGGCTCTTGAAGGCGTTCGCGGGCAAGTTGCGTGCGTCTTCCCGCATCCCACTCATCGAATCGGAGAGAACCTCATGAAGGTACGGTCGCAGTCGTGGTTGGGTCTGCTCGGCTGCGTGGTGTTCGCCGGCCCGGTCCTGGCGGAGACGCCGGCGTGGTGCAAAGCGCTCGGTGAAGCCCGGGTGAGCGTCGACCAGAACTTCGCAGACATCGCGACAGAGACCGCCCCCCACAACGCCCTCCAGGCAATCGTTGGTGGCCTGTGTGTGCCGCCAAGGCCGCTGCCTGACGAGACCGTGCAGTTGCTCGAGACCGCGCGGGCGAGTTGGTCGAAGCGCCTCGACATGAACGACGACGACTGGGCGGCGGCCACCGCCTATGCGCAGCTCAGGTACAACGAGCGCGCCGGCGGCGGCGTGCGTGGCTCGGAGGGCCTGGAGAAACGCGCCTGGTCCAGCCTGGAGCCGGTCGACCAGTATGTGATGGTCCTCTCAGACGCAGGCCGCTCGGGCGACCTCGCGCTCGACCACAACTACTTCGTCGACGCGCTGGGGCCGAAGCTCACCGAAGCGGGCCGCCTCGCCTACATCACGGGGTGCATCGGCAGCTCCCGAAACGGCCCCGTGCAGTGGGCGATGTGTCAGGGCGACCTCGACGTCTTCGACGCTGCGAAGCTCTCGAAGGAACTGCGGGAGGACAAGGCCGCCAGCGGCGAGGACAAGGTGCGCATCAAGATTGCCCTCGATGTGCTGCGACCTTCCCTGGTGACGCACGCCGCGCGGGTCAAGAAGCTCCTCGCGTCCGACCCAGCCTACGTCACGCTCTTCGAACTCGCGGCCACGGCGCGCAAGACCTGGGCTGAGTTGGCGACTGCTCAAGCGCCGCTCCTCGCCCTCACCAGCGCGATGGATGACGCGCGCGCCACCAATTCACGCAAGGCCTTCGCTGGTTGTGTGGAGACCACGCGGGCCGCCTGGAAGTCGGCGGCCTCTTCGGTGCCGGCCCGCAAGTTCGCCGGCATGCACGACGCGCTCTCGAAAGGCACCAGCTTCATCGACCTGGCGATGGGGCCCTTGATGGGCGAGCCGCGCGTCTACCTGGCGTCGGTGGCGCTGGCCACCTGCAGCTCGGCTCAGGAGGGAGGGAAGGAAGACGTGCTGGCGCGGGTGCTCGAGGGCGCGATGGAGCGCTGGCCGGGTTTTCGGGGCCCACGCAACACGGCGGCGACGCTGATGCGCGGCGCGGGCCTCACGCTCGATGATCGAGACGCCCAGCTCGAGTACCCAGAGGTGCAGCGCAGCTTCGGTGGTGGCGGTGGTGGTACCCGCGCCGGCGGGGGCGCCGGGGTGGTGGCGAAGGTGACGAAGGCCGGTACGGTCGCGACGGTGGAGTTCAAGAAGCAGCTGGTCAAACAGGTGCAATGCGCCCAGTCGAAGACCACCAACCGCATCACGCAGATCACCGCGAGCGGAACGCTCATCTACGAGTCCTTCTGCACGCGCACTGAGACCGTCACCGTCAACACCGCCTCGGGCCTGCAGAAGGTGAACGCGGTCTACCTCGAGGGGCTCAGTCCTGGCGCGTATGCGTCGATCATCGAAGACGTGGTCATCGCTGTTTGGAAGGCGCCCGACGCGGCCACCCCGGCTTTCATCTTCGGCGCGCCCCTCAAGTAGAGAAGGCAGCGCGGCGGCGGGGTCCAGAACGCAGTGGCACCAGGGAAGGGCGCGTTCTCAGTAACGCTCTCGGAGGACCGCCGAGCCTGTGCGGGCGAGCTCGTGCAGCGCCGGGAAGCGGCCGTACGCGAGCTCGAAGGACACCAACTCGTCAGATTCATGGACCCCCAGCGGGCTGCCGTCGAAGTCCTGCAAGGCCGTCTCGCTGAGGTCATCCAACTGACAGGCGCGCAGCGATGGCAAGGCGCGGAGCACCGCGCGCTTGCCGGCGTCGGTGAGTTGGCAATGACGCAGGTCAAGAAGGCGCAGCCCCTCGAGGTGTGACGAGGCCGCCAGCGCGCAGGCCAAGGCGTCGTCGAGGCGCTCGCCGTGCGCTGGGGTTCCCGAGAGGTTGAAGCTCAGGGCGACCAGCTGCCGCAGCCCTTCACACTCGAAGAACCCCGGGGCCCGGGCGAGGCCGTAGACCTCGAGGTGGCGAATGGGGGCCCGCGCGAAGAGCGTTCGCCAGTGCTCGGTGAACCAGCCCGCCTCGACCGTCGCGACCTCGACGAAGCCGCGAATGTAGGCGAACGCTGTCACCAGAGAGTCGGCGCCCTGGGCCCAGTCGGCTTCCCGACCCAGGAGCAGATCCTCGGCGGCCAGCACGGCGTCGTCGTCGAAGCCCGGTGGCTGGGCACGAAGCGCTGCGCTGCTCGCCAGTTGCGCGCGAATGAAGTCGGCGCGATCGCCGCCGACGAGGTCTGCGAAGGCAACCCTCGAGGACAGTTCGTGTGGCCGCGCCACCACGTTCGCAAAGGCATGTGCCTCGTTCATTCCCGAACCATACGATGCGAGGCATGACGCCCCCGGAGAACGTTGAGGAGCTGCTGGAGACCCCCTTCGAGTGGTACCCCCGCGGCGACGGGCAGCCGGGGTGGGCGAACGCGATTGGGCCGCACGTCGGGCTCCTCGAGCCGCAAGCCGACGGGACGTTCATCGTCACCTTCCGTTGCGTCAGTCGATCGATCGCGCAATGCCCAGCACGCTGGCACCTGAAAGACTACTTCCCCGCCCCCACGCAGACCCTCGAGCAGCGAAGCCAGGCGCTCGCCCATTCGTTGTTGGGCCTGGCCGAGCCAGTCGCGCCGCCGCTCCTCCCCCCGGCCGAGTTCGACCTGACCCGGCCCCTGCCCGCTGACGTCTTCTTGCGCGTCGTCAGCGACGCTCGCTTCAGGGCGCTGCCTTCGCTGCGCCTGCGTGGCCGCACGGGGTATCGCGATTCGTTCGATGCCAGCCTCGACGTCTTCTCGGCGCTGCCCTTCGCGTGCAAGGAGCTGGTCTTCGACGAGGTGAGCGCCAGCCCCGAGGCGTGGGCACACTGGGCCCAGGCGCCCAGTCTGCGACAGCTCCAGCAGCTCAGTCTGAAGTTCGACACCCTCAAGGACTTCAACGACCGGTCCTTTGAGCGGCTCGTGAACTCGGCCGAATCGCTCGAGAGGCTCTCGTTGTTCTGGCTCGACCTCTCGCTGCCGAAGGTCAGGGCCCTCGTGGCTTCGCCCCTGGCACAACGCCTCGAGACGCTCTGTCTGGGGAACTCGGCCATCACTCCCCAGGTCGCCGACGCCTTGTTGGCCGCCCGGTTCCCGCGACTGCGACGCCTCCACTTGCGTGAGCTCGAGGTCAGCGGGCCGACTGAGCAGTTGTTGCGCGCTCACCCGAACAGGCCGGCGCTCAGGGCGCTTGAAATCAAACGCTACGACGCCACTGTGTGGGTGCCCGAGCCCAACCCCTCACCGTTGTTCTTCCCCGCTGCCGTGCACAGGTATGTGAAGACGGCGCCCGACGACTGGAGCGTCCATCAGCAGGGTGACTTCGCCGCTTACGAAGACAACCATGTGGTCGAGAAGATCCCTGCGCGGACGGTGGTGCGCCATTCCCTGGGTCACCTTGCAGTAGGGACGTCTGGCTGCAAGTGGCCTCAATGCTGCTCAGCGTAGAAGTGCCGCGAGCCACCCGCCGCTTCCGCACGGGGTCTAACGAACCGCTTCGTTGACCACGTCGAGCAACAGACTCTCGGGGAACTTCTTTCGGAAGTCTTCGGCGCGAAAGGCCGCTCCCGCCTTCTGACCCAGGAGAACGAGCGCGCGAATCGCGACGATCTCGCGCTCTTCCGCGAGCTGCCCTGCGGGGAAGCGATTCGCATGCGCCGAACACGCGGCGAGCGCGTCGGCACCCTGCCCTCTTCCCAGCGCTGACGTCGCCTGCTCGATCAACAACCGCTCGAGCTCGAGGGGGGCACGAACTCGTTGTGCTCCCTCTCCTTGCGAAGCGGGGAGAGGGTCGGGGTGAGGGGCCACATCGGTTACCACCGGCTTCTTTGCGGGGACTTCGACTTCCACCGGCACCTGCACCTCGACGCGAATGGGGACTTCCACTCGCCTTTCCACGATGACTTCGCGCGGCTCGCCGAAGTTCGCATGGAGCTGCGCTCCGCCGATCGCACCAACTGCGAGGCCCACCGCCAGCAGGGCTGCCTTGCCACCCAGCCCTGCGGCGGCACCTGGGCCCGCACCCCCAACCACACCCCCCCCGGGGGGGGGGGGGTCGGGGGGGGGGGGGGGGGGGGCGGGACGCCCCAGAAGATAAACCCGGACCACAGGGCGCGGGCCCCCCACAAAGCGGCCC
>JANODF010000707.1:0-6858 GCA_031412555.1 Archangium sp.
GGCCAGCACGCGCACGTTCCCCGCGGGCCGGGAGATCGTCACCGAAGGCCAGCCGGGTGAAGAGCTGTTCGTGGTGATTCGCGGCCGCGTTTCCGTCGAGAAGAACGGCGTCGAGATCGCCGAGCTTCGTGCCGGTGGTCACTTCGGCGAGATGGGTCTCATCGACAACGCGCCTCGTTCGGCGACCGTTCGGGCGATCGAGCCCACGCGCACGATGGTCATCGGCCGCGGCGATCTGATGGGGCTGATGAAGCGAGAGTCGATCCTCGCGGTGAAGCTCTTGTGGAGCTTCGTGCAGGTGCTCTCTGACCGGCTGCGCGAGACGAACTCGGAGCTCTCCGAGGCGCGGCAGGAGTTGGCCGCAGCGCAGGCCATTCAGCCCTTCGCAGAAGATTGATTCAGTAAGGGGAGTGAGATGTCGCAGCTGTCACGCTTCGTCGTGCTGTTGGCTCTCACTCCGCTCCTGGCTCGGGCCGACGTCTTCAACACCTACGGCTACGGGCCGCGCGCCACCGCAATGGGCGGTGCGATGACCGCCGAAGCGAGCGACTACACCGCCGTCTTCTACAACCCAGCGTTGTTGGTCGACCGCAAGGACGTCAACTTCGGCTTCAATTTTCAGTTCTACAAGATGGTCTCCGACGTTCAGTCGAAGGACCTCGCCAAGCCCCTCGACCTGAGCAACGCCACCGCGCCTGATTCGGTTGGCACTTCGGTGGGCCTGCTGTTCCCGCTCGGCGGCAAGGTGAAGAACCACCTCGCGCTGGGCCTGGGCGTGTACCTGCCCACTGCCGTGTTGCTGCGGGTCAACGCGCCTTCTGCGCAGTCGCCGTATTGGTACCGGTACCACGCGAACCCCGAGCGCCTGATTCTTCACCTCGGCGCGGGCATCAAGATCGTCGACTGGTTCAAGATTGGCCTCGGCATCCAGGCGCTGGCGGATCTCATCGGCAGCGGGGCGAACGTCTCGGTCGATCTCTTCAGCCGGCAGGTCAACGGCGGCGACATCAACGCGTACCTCGGCACCCGCGTGGCGCCGGTGTTCTCCATCGCGGTCACGCCGATCAAGCGGCTGCGCCTGGGCGTCACCTTCAAGTGGGAGATGAAGCTCATCTACGTCATCCCCGCGAAGGTCGACCTCGAGGGCATCGCCACGCTGGCGTTCACGGTCAACGGCGTGGCGCACTACACGCCGCACACCCTCAACTTCGGCGCGGCCTTCGATGCCACGGAGAACCTCACCTTCACGCTCGATGGCGAGTGGCAGAACTGGTCGTCGGCGCCTTCTCCGTACGTGGGCATCACCATCGATCTCTCGGGGCCCACGCTCGACGCGTTGGGGCTGGGCTCGGCGCTCGACGTGACCTCGGCGCGGCAGCGGCCCGGCTTCACCGATACGCTGGGTATTCGCGCGGGCGCTGAGTACCGGCTGTCCGAACGGTTCGCGGCGCGGTTGGGTGGCTTCCTGCGGCCGACGCCGGTGCCGAAGCAAGATACGCAAGGCACCAACCTGATGGACAACACGGCGCTGGGGATCACCGGCGGCATCGGCTTCAACTTCGCTGACCCGCTGGAGATCTTTGCGCACCCGCTGCAGATTGATCTCGCTGCGCAGGCTCAGTTCCTCCTGCCGCGTGAAGCGAAGAAGGAAGCCGTCGATAGCCAGCCTGGGTACTCCTACGCGGCGAACGTCTACGGCGTCACTGCTGCGATTCGGTACGACTTCTAGAGCCGGTTCGGCCCTCACCCCGACCCTCTCCCGAAGGGAGAGGGAGACCAAGGGGAACAGGGGGGCGCGTTCGTGTGTCCGTCCGGCTAACCTGTTCAAGCCCATGCGCCGCTGGTGGTTCATCATCCTCGGGGGGCTCCTCACGGTCTTCGTGGCGGCCTTCGTCTTCTGGCCGCAGAACGAACCGGTGGTCGAGCCTTCGGCTGAGCCGCTCCCGCAATTTCAAGCGGTCGAGGTGCTCGCGACGGGCAACCAGCAGGGCCTGACGCTCACCGGCGTGGTGAAGGAGCCGGGCGGCAAGCCCATCGCCGACGCCGAAGTGTTTCTCGCCGCGTCTTCGCAGCCCAGCCTCACCGCGTTGCGCTGTGGCGTGTGTTCCGAGTGGCTGCTCTCCTGCCACGCTCACGAGACCGCGCGTTCGGTGGCTTCGTTGCTGGAGACCCGCCGCGGAGAACTCTCGCCGGCACTCACCACGCGCAGTGACGCTGAGGGCAAGTTCCGCTTCGAGCAGCTCGCGGGTACCAGCTTCACCGTGTGGGGCCGGGCCGGCGGCTTCGGCGATGGTGTGAAGGAGCGCGCCGCGCCGGGCGATCCGGTCGAACTCTTCCTGCCGCTCCCGCGATCGCTGCGGGGACGGCTGCGTGGAGAAGCAGGCCAACCCGTCGCCGGCACCGTGCGTGTCACTTCACGAAGGCTCGCGCGGGTCGTGGAGACCACCACCGACGCGGAAGGCAGCTTCACCCTCGACGGCCTGGGAGAAGGTCCTTTCGCGGTCAGCGGCACTTCACCGGGCCTGCTTCCCGCGCTGGAAGACGAAGCAGAAGCGGGGCCCGATCCGGTGGTGCTCACCCTGGCTTCGCCTCGCCGCCTCGAAGTGCGCGTGTTGGCGAACGGCAAACCCATCGACGCGTTGCTCTCGCTTCAGGGTGATCACCTCACCCGACAGCTCGAAGTGAAGGCGGGCTTCCGGGGAATCGACGAGCTGTACCCCGACGAGGTGATGATCTCCGCCGTCGCGGGCGAGCTCTCCACCGTGCCTCGCCGGGTCGCGCTCACCAACGCGTTGACCC
The DNA here is from genome assembly GCA_031412555.1 of Archangium sp. GTDB lineage: Bacteria > Myxococcota > Myxococcia > Myxococcales > Myxococcaceae > Archangium_A. The sequence continues at coordinate 2,800 of JANODF010000707.1, forward strand.
AGATCACCCTGACCCTCGAGCGCGGAGGAACGATCGCCGTCACCGTGCTGGATGACTCCGATCAGCCGGTCGTCTCGCCCACCCTCGAGTTGCTCACCCGTGGCCACGAGCGGGTGACCACCCGGAAAGCGCAGACCGGCGAGCTGGCCATCTTCGGTCCGCTCGGCGTAGGCGAGTACCAGCTGCGCGCGACGGCCGCCGGTTACCAGCCTGTCTCCGTGCCGGTGTTGGTGAAACCGGGTGAGACGCAGATCGCGATCACCATGACCAAAGGCACGGTGATCTCCGGCCGGGTGATCGACGAGTACGGACGCGCGGCGCCGGGTGTCTCGCTGCTGGTGACCCCGACCGGAGATTCGATCATCGCCGACAGTGAAGGGCGCTTCGTCGCGCCGGTGCCGTCACCGGGTCTCTACGAGCTGCACGCGCATCACTCGGACTGGGGTGGGGGCGATCTCAAGGTGCAGGCCCCCAAAGAAGGCGTGGAGCTGCAGCTCGAGCCGCGCGCCGGCGCCGAGATCACCGTGAGCGCCGGCGGCCGTCGAGTCGAAGGTGCGTCGGTCACGCTCTTCCACACCAAAGGCAACTTCCGCAGCGATCGCACCTCGGGCGCCGACGGCGTGGTGCTGATGCGCGGCCTTCCGCAAGACACGTACACCCTGGTCGCCACGCACCCCGATTTTCTCCCTTCCGAAAGACAGCCGCTCTCGTTGCGTGATGGCGATCTGCAGCGCATCTCCGCCGAGCTGAAACCCGGGGCGAAGATCGTGGGGCAGGTGGTCGACACGCTGGGCGCACCCATCTCGGGCGTCTCCGTCGCCGTGTTGCCGCGCGGTGCAGAGCCAGCGCTCGCCGATGCGCAGGGGCAGTTCACGCTCTCTCCGCTTCGGCCCAACGTCACCTACGCACTGCGCGTGGCCCAGAAGGGTTTCGAGCAGGTCGATCGCGTCACCGCCAAGCCCGGCGGCGAGCCCGTGCGCGTGGTGCTGCGAAGGCAGCCGGTGTTCCGCGGCCGCGTGCTCGGTGATGGCCAGCCGCTCAAGAACTTCCGCGTCGATGAACACGAGGTGACCTCGGCGGATGGGCGCTTCGAGCTGCCGCTCCCGGCCACTGAAGATCGGGTGATCGTCAGCATCGAGGCGCCCGGCTTCGAGCCGATGATGGCGGATCGGCCCAACGCCGCCGAGCTGGGTGACTTCGATCTCGATCGCGCGCCGCAGGTCAGCGGGATCGTGCGTGATGAGGGTGGCGGCCCCGTGGTGGACGCGGTGGTGAGCTGTGACAGCTGCGAGCAATCGGTGCTCACGGGGCAAGACGGCCGCTTCACGCTGGGCAAGCCTGCTTTCCAACGCGAGTTCACGGTGGTGGCCAAGAAGGGTCGCCGCACCGCCACGCGCACGGTCGCCGATGGCGCGCTGCAAGGTCTCGAGCTGGTGCTCAAGCCGGGCGTGAAGGTGAGCGGGCTCGCGTATCTCCCCTCGGGCACGCCAGCGGCCGGTTTGGAGATCGCCGGCGTGAACGTGGATCGCGGCGAGTCGGTGAGCGTGGTCACCAACGCTGACGGCACCTACTCGATGGACATCTCACCCGGCATCTACCGCTTCATGCTCGCGTTGCCGGCGAGCCAGACGCGCTCCGAAGATCCACCCGCTGTGATCGCGGAGATCACCGGCCCCGAGACGCGGCTCGACTTCGGCCCGGTGCCCGGCCAGGGAACGCTCACGGTGAAGTTGGTGCCGAAGCCCGGCTACGCGCTGTGGCTGGTGCGAGGTGACGTGCGCTCCGTGGGCAACCCGCCGATGGAGTTGCTGCGCACGCCGTGGGCCCAGCTCGTCTACCAACCGCTGGGAGATCGCGTGACCCTGGGCGCGTTGCCTCCGGGCCGCTACACGCTCATCTGGGGGAGTTTTCACGCCGCGCTTCCCGGCGGTCCCCTCATCGTTCCCGTGAGCATCCCCTCGGCAGGCGAAGTGACGTTGGTGCAATGACCGATGCGCAAGCTCTGGCTCCTTCTCATCGGCGTGGTCGTGCTGGGCACGGGCTGTCTCGTGTACTGGCTCACCGGCGATCCTGAAGCCACGCCGGGCGTGATCGCCCCCGACGATCGAGCGCCCAACCTCGGCGAGCCCTTCGTGCACGTAAATGAAGGCGAAGACGCGGTCGACGCAGGCGTGGGGCGCGTCAGCGGGCGGGTGATCGACCCCGAGTTCAAGCTGGTCGCGGGCGCGAAGGTTCGGCTCTACGCGCACGGGGCGGAACTCGAAGAGCTGGAATGTGGGCTGTGCCACGCGGCGGTGCTCGACTGCGAAGACTCCGCCACGGTGGCCCGGGTGATCCAGATGCTGCGCGGCGGCGCTGTTCGTCCGCCCGCGATCCTCGCCGAGGTCACCACTGAAGCCGATGGCACCTTCGTGTTCGAAGCCGCTCCGTTCGACGGTGAAGTGGTGGCCCTCAGTGGGCAGATGAGCGCCGCGGCCGCCAGTGACGGCGAAGAACTCGAGCTGGTGCTCGAAGCACCGCTGGCCGAGCAGGTTCACGTGGCTGACTTCGAGGGCAAGCCGGTGCTGAACGCGCGCGTCACGCTCTATTCGCCCCGCGACGGCACCCTGGTGGAGAAGCGCGTCGATGCCGACGGCACGGTGCAGCTGGAGAGCTCCGATCGACGCGCGTGGTTCTTCGCGGAATCCGAAGGTACGCTCGCAGCGGGGCAACGTCTGGAGATGGGTGGCGAAGTGGTGCTCTCGCCACCGCGCACGTTGATCATCCGTACGATGCTGGGTGGAAAGCCCACCGATGCCGACGTGGAGATCACCATGCACGGTGAGCCGCGCAAGCAGCGATCGAAAGACGGCGTGCTCACGCTCGAGCAGCTGCCCTTCGGCTACTACGCGGTGATGGTCAGCTCGGATGAGCTGGTCGCCGCTGAACAGAGTGCCGAGCTGGTCGAGCCGGTCACTGAGCTGATCTTCGAGCTGCGCCGCGGGGCGAAGCTGCTGGTGACCGTGGTGACCGCGACCGGTGAGCCGCTCGAGCAGGTGAATGGTTCGCTCTCCAGCAGTGACACCAACACGAGCAACGACGCGAATGACGGCGCGCTGCTCATTCTGGGGCCGGTACCGGAGGGCGAATACACGCTGGATCTCACCTCGGAGGGCATGGTCGGCATCGAACGTTCCATCGATCTCAAGCCGGGAGAGACGACGCTCGAGGTGGTGATGCGTTCGGCTCCGAAGCTCACCGGCATGGTGTTCGGGCCCGATGGCAAGGCCGCGCCCCTGACGCGCGTCGGCGCCTGGGAAGGCGAGCAGGAAATCGCGCTCGGTCTCACCGACGACGACGGCCACTTCGAGGTCGAGCTGCACTACCCGGGCACCTTCCTCGTCAAGGCAGAAGACCCGCGAGTGGGCGTGGGCGAAGCGACGGCCGTGGTTCCGGGGGCGCCCGTCACCATTCGGCTCGCGGCGCGGGGCGTACTCGAGGTCGAGGTCTTCGATGCCGATGGGCAGCCGTTGCCCTGCGACGTGACAGTGCGCTCGGAGAAGGATCAGTCGATGAAGTGGGTCGACGACGACGAGGGCAAGGTGGGGCGGTTGGCAGGGCTCGCTGCGGGTTTCTATGTCGTCGAGAAGACGGTGCCCGAGCGGCTGCCCCTCTCGCAGAAGGTGGAGATCATCGACGGCAAGGTGTCCCGGGTGACGCTCAAGGCGGAGCGGGGCGCTTCGGTCAGCGGCAAGGTGATCGATCACCTCGGCAAGCCGGTCGAGCAGGCGGTGGTCGCGGTGAACGGCCAACAATCCGTGACTGCTGCCGACGGGCGTTTCGAAGTGAAAGGCGTGGCGCCGGGGAGCGTCGCTGTCTTCGCGGTCGGGCCCAGCGGAGGGGAGACGCCCACCCAGCAGGTCAACGCGCCCGCGACGGAGCTGGTGCTCACCTTGCCCGTGGTGGCGCGCGTCACGGGCCGGGTCGTCGATCAGGCCGGCGTTCCGGTGACCACCCTCCCCCACGACAGGGACCGCTTGGAGAAGCAGACGGCGGGAATCGAGGAGCCTGGACAGAACA
>JANODF010000708.1:0-5949 GCA_031412555.1 Archangium sp.
CCATGAGGACGGGTTGAGCAGGTGGCGTGCCAGCCCTCTCCCCGACCCTCTCCCCCTCGGGGAGAGGGAGGGCGTTGATGGAGTTGGTGAAGTTGATGGAGTTGATGGGGCGGCGGTTTCCCCGTGACGATCCTCGAGGAAAAACTCGACGCGCTGCCGAACCAGCCCGGCGTGTACCTGATGAAGGATCGCACCGGCCGGATCATCTACGTCGGCAAGGCGGTCAACCTCCGCAACCGCGTGCGCAGCTACTTCAACCGCGGCTCCTCCGACTCGCGCGCCTTCGTGCAGCTGCTCGACCGCGTGCTCGTCGACCTCGAGACCGTGGTCGTGCGCAACGAGAAGGAGGCGCTCCTCCTCGAAAACGAGCTGATCAAGAAGCACCGCCCGCGCTTCAACATCCAACTGCGCGACGACAAGCAGTACCTCTGCTTGCGCCTCGACACCTCACATGAATACCCGCGCCTGGAGACCGTGCGCAGGCCCCACCGCGACGGTGCGCGCTACTTCGGCCCGTACTCCTCTGCCTCGTCGATCCGCGAAACGTTGCGCGTGGTGAACCGGTTCTTTCAGCTCCGCACGTGCACCGATCACTCCCTGGAGACCCGCAAACGCCCTTGTCTGCTCCACCAGATCGGCCGGTGCCCCGCGCCCTGCGTCTTCCCGGTGCCCGTCGACGACTACCGCCGCAACGTGGAGTCGGTGATCCTCTTCCTCGAAGGCCGCAGCGGCCCGCTGGTCGAACAACTGCGCGAACGCATGAAGGCCTCGGCCAAGAAGCTCGAGTTCGAAGACGCCGCCCGCCTGCGTGATCAAGTCATCGCCCTCGAACGCAGCCTCGAGCGCCAGACGATCGCCACCACCGACACCATCGATCAAGACATCTTCGGCCTCTTCCGCGAAGCCGATCGCATCTGCATCTACATCCTCTACGTGCGCGGTGGCCGCATCACCGGAGGCCGGCCGCTGCACTTCACCAGCGACTTTCCCATCGACGAGCTCATCGAGTCACTGGTCAACCAGTACTACGCCGACGAAAACTTCGTGCCCAAGGAGGTGCTGCTCCCCGCGGCGCCCAACGAGCCCGAGGCGCTGGCCGAGCTGCTCTCGGAGCAAAAGGGCGAGAAGGTGCGCGTGTTCGTGCCGCAGCGCGGAGACAAGGTCGAGCTGCTGGCCATGGCCTCCCGCAACGCCGAACGCTCGTTCAGCGAACGCACCCGCACCCGCGAAGAGATCGAGCAGGTGCTGGAGCGGCTCAAAGAACGCCTGCACCTCACCAGGCTCCCGCGGCGCATGGAGTGTTTCGACATCTCGCACTCCTCGGGCACCTCCATCGTCGCAAGCCAGGTGGCCAGCGTGGACACCGAGCCCGACACCTCGAACTACCGCCGCTACAAGCTCAAGACCGTCACCCAGAACGACGACTTCGCCTCGATGCACGAGATCCTCTCGCGGCGGTTTCGTCGCGGGCTGGAAGACGGCGATCTGCCCGACCTCATCGTCATCGACGGCGGCAAGGGCCAGCTGGCCGCCGCGTACGCCGCCATGCGCGATCTCAAGGTCGAAGGCGTCGACATGGTCGCCCTGGCCAAGAGCCACGAGCTCGACACCCTGCTGCCCGACGAAGGCACCAAACGCAGCCCGGAGCGCGTCTTCCTGCTCGACCGCAAGGATCCCATCGTCTTGCCGCAGACTTCGCCTGAGCTGTTCGCGTTGACCCGCCTGCGCGACGAAGCCCACCGCTTCGCCATCACCTTTCAGCGCAAGCTCTCCCGAAGGCGCGGCCTGCAGTCGCAGCTCGATTCAGTGCCCGGAGTCGGGGAGACCAGAAGAAAGGCCCTGCTCACCCACTTCGGGAGCCTCAAACGCATCAAAGAGGCCACCGTCACCGAGATCGCCGCGGTGGAGTCGATCGGGCCTGCCGTGGCCGCCCGGCTCCATGCCTTTCTTCACGCGCCACTCAAGACCGAAGTTGATGAAGATGATTCCGACGACCCCGTGCGTGCGGCATCTTTAGAGGATGCCGTACCCAAACCGTGACGGTGATGTCAGGGAGACGCGGGAAAAATCGCGGGTTTGTTGGCATTTTTCGTTGCGGGCTTGAACGGCGCTGGCATACACCTTGGCCGTTTCCAGTCCGGCTCGAAGAGAGGCGAACACACCATGAGGCTGTACCCCAAGCTCGTTCCCATCATCGCTCGAGAGGTCGTGCAGCGCCTCGCGGCGGAGCACGACATCGAGGTGGAAGCCATCAGGGCGTCTGACGCCGAGATGGATCTGTCAGCCATCATGCGGGAGTACCTCGCCAACGAGGAACGCGTGAATCAGGCAACCCGAGAGGCGCTCGAGCGCCGCGGGTATGACTTCTCGAAGTTCACCCAGGTCAAGCGCGAGATGGCTGACGTTCGCGGCTTTCAACTCGGGGAGGAAGGCATCGAGTTCGTCATCAACCAGATGCTCGAGTTCCTCCTGGTCTCGCGAAACGTCGAGGAAGTGTTCTCGGACGATCAAGCGATGCGCCCGAAGATTCTTCAGGTCATGAAGAAGCACCTCGACATCGAAGACGACATCGACCGCGAAGCGCGCGGCCGCCTCAAGCACCTCGAAGAGGGCACCGGGGCGTTCGAGATCGAGTACCAGAAGGTCGTCGACCAGATCCGCCGCGCTCGCGGTTTGATCTGATTCTGATCGACTGAGGGTGACGGGCGGGGAGGACCACGAGTCCTTTCCGCCCTTTGTCTGTCTGCAGGATCCCAGAAAATTGACCGGCTCGATCACGCCTGTAGCGTGATGTTCATGTCGATGATCCAGACCGCCACCGCGTACCCGCTGTCGAAGTCCGTTGATGCGATCCGTGACTCCGTCGATCGCCTCGAGCGCATGTTGCCCGACCGGGAGGATTCGGCCGTGGTGCTCGACTTCATCGAAGACGATCTGCGTGAAGGGCTCGACGCGATCTCCGAGGTCGAGGCTCACTTCACGGACATTCTCGATACCCTGCGCGCCGACAAGGTGACGCCCATCAAGCTGCTCGACGCCGCGGAAGATTTCCGCGTGCTCAACCGCATCGAGTACCTGATGGTCGTGGTCGCGCAGCTGCGCCGGCGCTTGAGCCAGGCCGCGGGCAAGATGCGGGAGCGCGCTCCGCGGTAAGGACGCAACAAACGCCCCTCACCCCGACCCTCTCCCCGCTTCGCAGGGCGAGGGGGACCAGCGCGTCACCACTTGATGTTGGCCTTGTTCTCGGCGCGATTGCTCTTCTCGCCGGGCCGGCTGAACGCCTTCATCGTGGCGCGCACCGCCCCGAAATCCATCACGCCCATCGCCGCCAGCGGCAGCCTGCGCGCGTCATCGCTGATCCACACGTGCATCTCGCGCCGGGCGTCAGGCAGGTTGATCGGCGCCGCTTCGCCCGCGAGGTGCCAGGTGTCGAACTCACCGACCGGCATCGAGACGTGTTCGCGCGGCATCACCGTGCCCCACACCCGCCAGATGCGCCGGATGCCGTAGACGTCGAAGCAGAGGAACTGACCCTCCTTCATGGGGATCGCGCGCAGCAGGTGAATGGCGCCGGCCACGTCGCTCACGTCGTTGCCCCAGCGCATGTCTTCCATCCACGTCTGGCCATTGATGGTGCTCACCAGCTTCGCCGTCTTGTTCTTCTTGAAGGTGACGTCGGCGATGCGGTGCACCTCGTTCTCGAACGCGTCTTCGTAGTAGCGCACCGGGCGCAAGGTCCTGGGTGAGAGCTCGGTCTTCGCGGTGCCCTTCACCCGGCGCACCTTGCTGAAGAAGGTGTTGGTCTCCACCGCGACCTCCAACGGCAGCACCCCATCGCGGATGGGCAGGGTCTGCATGGTCATGGTGCCCGCGCGGGCGCCCAGCGCGTCGATGTCGAACTCCAGGGTCTCGCCCGGGCCGAAAGGAATGGGCGTCATCACCGAGCCCAGGGCCTGGCACTGCGCTTCGGTGGGGAAGGGCGAACGTTGCCCCGGCTGCAGCTTGGCCACCTTCACCACCGATCCTCGCGGCGCGGGGGCAGGGCCGTTGGCGGCCAGCACCGAAGTCGAGAGCAGACACCACACGAGGGACCGCATCATTCGACTCCCGTGTAGCGGCGGCCCGGCTCGTATTTCACCGCCTCGACCCTGACGTACCCCAGCATGAGCTTCGCTTCGGCGCGCACGGGCAGCTGCTTCTCGTCGGCCGTATAGAACAGGGTCATCAGCCCCTGGGTGGCGAGTTTGCCGTTGAAGTCGCCGTTGACGGTCACCCGGTAGACCTCCAGGTCGCCCAGGCCCGTGCGGATCGACTCGCGGCCGACCACCGTCGCCTTCATCTTGTAGAACTTGGCGCCCGTGAAGATGGGCAAGTCGTGCACCGCACCCACCACGAGGGGGACGTTGCGCATGCTGAAGCCGGCCGCCGCGAGATCGAGCGTGCCCTGTTCGATGGAGAAGGTCTTTTCGGTGGTGGGCCAGCCCGGCGACTCCCGGGTGACGGTCACTTCGCCCGCGTCGAAGTCGTACTTGAAGCGCGATTTCGCGCGGTGCTTGTCTTCGTGCACGAAGAAGTCGGCGCCCACCGAGCTGCGGGTCAGCGGATCCCAGTAGCTGATGAACCGATCTTTCAGCGGGAAGACCGCGGCCAGCTGGGTGGTCTCGCCCACGCAGACCAGGGGCCAGACGTCGCGGCCGAATTGCTCCATCTTCCAACCGACGGTGATCTCCGCGCGGCCCGCGGTGAGGCCCATGTAGCTGACGTCGTACGTGGTCTGTTCGCCGGGCCCGAAGACGCTGATCAATTTCTGCGGGCTCTCGGCGAATGCCGCGCCTGCGAGCAACATCAACCAGCCCATGTGTCGCAGCATTGTGTGTGACCTCCCGCCCCGACAACGATGTCACGGAGCGCATGACTTGACTGTCAGGTGCCCTCGCTATTCACCCGTGAAATTCCTACATTCGGGCAGCCCCCACTCAGGAGTCACCCCAGTGCGTCTTCCGCTCGCGGCGATCACCGCTGCCTCGATTTTCGTCTCGTGCTCGCCGAAGCCGGTGGAGCCGCCGCCACCGGAGCCCGCGAAGATTCGCACCACGTACCGCGTGTTGGGCGGCGTCTCGATGGGGGCCATCGGCGGCATGGCGCTCGCTTCGAGCAACCCGGAGAAGATCGACGGGGTGGCGTCGCTGGGCGGGCCCATCGATGCCGCGTTTTTCCAGCGCTTCATCGACGACTTCGTGGCCGGCGGTTTCTGCTCGAAGGAAGAACTCGAAACGATCATGGCGCAGGACCCCGTTCGCTTGAATGATCCCACGGTCATCGACGTGTGCGCGACCCCCCGAAGGGCCGTGCCCGGCAAGTGGGAACACCCCAACGACTTCAACCACCTGCACATCACCAACAACGGCGGCACCTTCGATCGGGAGAGCTACCTCGAGATGATGGGCGATCTCATGTTGGCGTACGGCAATTTCTTCACGAACAACCCCGACTCGCCCATCGCGCCCCCGGGCATCGACGCCGAGGTGGTGCGCCACCCGCCTGCCGACATCTGCAGCAATCCGCGCCGGGTGCAGGGGCTCAAGAACGCCGAGTACAACCCCGCCGGCACCTACGATGCGATCACCTTCTGCGACGGCAAGCAGCGGCTGTATTTCTGCTCGACCGGCAAGGAGAAGGTGAACTTCTGCTCCGACCCCGCGAACGTGGCGAGCCCGCTGCCCGTCGCGCAGGAGGCCGCGTTCGCAGCGCAGTACTGCCTCAACAAGGGCGGCGCCGTGGAGGCCACCAAGGACACCGAGATCCTCTATTGGCTGCAGAACGCCGGCACCGTCGACCCCTGCCGGCAGCGAGATCTGGCGGCGCCGATCCTCCTGGCGTGGGACTACAACGGCAACGGGCGGCGCGATTATGGCGAGCCCCTCGTGAACAACTCGCACGAGCGTTGGG
>JANODF010000709.1:0-14647 GCA_031412555.1 Archangium sp.
GTGTTGATCCTCGCGAGCACGGTGGTGATCGACATGATCTGCCACGCAGACGAGTCGAAGAAAAAGAAGGAAAAACCTCTCCCTGCGTGAGCGGGCGTGAGCGGGGAGAGGTCGGTCTGAAGGACCGGGTGAGGGGCGCGACTCGGGAGCCCTGACGGCCCCTCACCCCGACCCTCTCCCCGCTCGCGCAGGGAGAGGGAGGCTCTATTCCAAGCGGCGCAACACCATTCCCAGCGGGCCACTCACCCAAAGCTCCACGCCGCCATCCGGTAGATCCAACCCGAACACGCCGGTCACCGGCCGCGGCGAAGTGAGCGGCAACACGCTCCACGCCGCTCCACCACGCATCACGAACGCGCCGCCATCCGCTGCACTCCCGCCGGCCCACGCTGTGCCGCGCCGCGACACCCACGCGGCCCTGAAATCCACCGCGGGACTGAGCTGCGTCACGATCCCCGCATCACCCTCCAGCGAATACAGAACGCCCGCGCTCCCGGCCGCCACGTACCGCTGCCCCCCATCCGCCAGCCGCGCACCATGCACGCTCGCGAACTCGGTCTGCGCGATCCCGCTCGCCGAGATCCACGACGTGCCATCGAAGTGGCTGATCGAACCATTGAGTCCGGCCACCAGCATGTCGTCGCGGTTCAGACCCCAGACCGACAACACGCTCGAAGGCGCGCTCACGTTGAGGGTCGCGAACCCACTGACCCCATCCGCCGAGGTGGTCAGCTCCGAGCTCTGCCGCCGAGCGAAGAAGTACCCCGCATCCGCGCTGCCCCACGCGCCCGAGTACCGGCCTGCCACCGAGCCCCCGAAGTCGCCGGACGTGGGCGCACCCGCTGACTGGTGGACGAACTTCGAATCATCTCCGGTGAGCCACACCCGGTCGGGCCCTTCCGCGAAGCAGGCGAGCAGCTGCGTGGTGTTGCCCAGCGAAAGTTCCTGCGCGACCCACTGCGCGCCGCTGGTGGTGAGCTGCCGCTCGAGCCAGCGCACCGGGCCCGCATTGGTGTCCGTACCGCCCACCGCGAACATCGCCCCGGGTGCGTACCCACACACGGCGTTGAGCGAGAGCCCGCGGGTCACCCGGGGCGTGCTGCGCCAGGTGAGGCCCCCATCGAGCTCTGCCTCCGCGGTGGATCCACCGAGGCCAGCGAGCAACAGCTTCGGGCCGGGCAACGCGACACCGGTGTTCCACGTGCCGGGCTGCACCTGAAAACGGGTGAACTGATCGGCGTCATCGAGCCACGCAAACTCGCTACCCGTACCGAGCACGAACACGCCGCCGTCACCCCGCGAGAAGCCGCTGGTGGCAAAGCCCGCATCGGTGAGCTGCCGCCAGCCGCCGTCGAAGTGGCGGTGCATCACGTTCGCGCGGTTGGGGTTGGTGCCGCCGAAGGTGAGGCCGTCACTGCGCGCGATGGCACAGAGCGTCTCGTTCAACGGCACGGTGTCGAGGCGTGTCCAGGTGCCGGTGCCGGCGGGCCTGATGAACAGTTCGTTGCGCCGGGTGACCGCGTAGGCATCGCCGGCGGAGTCCGCGAACACTTCGCTGATCTCTTCCGTCGACGGGAAGGGCTCCAGCGTCCACCGCGAGAACGGATCCACCAGCGCCGCGCGGGTGAGCAAGCGGCCCCCCGGACCCGCGGCCATCGCGCCGCCATCACCGAAGCTCCACACGGTGCGCAGCTGGTTGTTGAAGCCAGACAACGTGCCTTCACGTTCCCAGCGGGTTCCGTCGAAGTGCAGCGTCACGCCGCTGTTGCCGACCGCGAAGACGTCGTTGCTCGCGGTGCCGTGAATTCCGAGCAGCTCCACACCCGGGGGCGCGGGCGCGTCTTGCAGCCGCGAACGTTCACCGTCGAAGAAGACGATCACCCGGTTCTCTCCGACGAACCAGGTGTGCCGCGCATCGATGCGGGTGGACGCGTTGAGCGTGAGGCCTTGCGGCAACGGATTTTCCCAGCACCAGTTCTCACCGGAGCACAGAGAAGGCAGGGCACACCGGTTGGGCTGCGCGGTCCCGCACTCCTGAGGGGCGGGGCACGGGCGCTCACAATCGAGCTCTGCTTCGCAGCCGTCGCTGACGAAGCCGCACTCCACCGAGACACACGCCGCGGTGCGATCATGCGGCACGCACAGACCTGCGTCGAAAGGTCCGGCATCGACCGGTTCACGGCAGAACCCATCGAGCGCGCACACCCGCCCGGGTTGTGTGCACGAGCCGTTCGACTCGCACCGATAGAGGACATTGCTGGGCAGCGGGCAGCCCAAGAAGACGAGAAGGCCCGCCGCGAAGAGTGCCCGCACGCGCCGCACTATACCCATGTCCCCCTCTCTCCGAGGGGAGGGGTTGGGGTGGAGGGGCTAATCTGTTTGCCATGAAGATCCCCGAACTCCCCTTCACGGTGACCGACTGGGCGACCGTTCCCGCAGTCGAACACAAAGGCGAACGAGGCACCTCGCACTGGCGCACCTTCACCATCGGCACCTTGCGGGTCCGCATCGTGGAGTACTCACCGAACTACCTCGCCGACCACTGGTGCGAGCGGGGCCACGTGCTCTACGTGCTCGAAGGCGAGCTCGACACCGAGCTGCGTGACGGCCGCACCTTCAAGCTGAAACCGGGCATGAGCTACACGGTCTCCGACGAGGGCGACGCGGCGCACCGTTCCTCCACCACGGAGAAGGGCGCGAAGCTCTTCATCGTCGACTGAATTCATTGACCCTTCCCCGGCCGCGCCGTACACGCGCCGCGTCGTCGGTAAGGGAACACCGGTGTAACTCCGGGACTGCCCCGCAGCGGTAAGCAGGAACGAAAGCCGTCAACTCGAAGCACTGGGCGCCATTGGGGTTCCTGGGAAGCGACGGCGAGTAGGAGCACTTCGGATTTTTCGAAGCGCGCGCCTGCAAGTCCGAAAACCTGCCAGCGATGAAGTGTCCACCGGCTCCGAGGGGAGCGCGTTGGCGGGTCACGCTGCGTCTTTTTCGGCATTGCTCCGTCCACGCGTCCGCTCGTTCAGCCAGAGACGTGATCCGAGGGGATCGCGTTGGAGATGAACGTGAAGACCATTCAAGTGTCGTTGGCAGTGGTGTGCGCAGTGGTGCTCCTCGGTTGCCCGGGCCCCGGTCCTGAAGTGGACGGTGGATCAGGTGGCGGAACGGGAGGTGGCACGGTGACGGGTGGGGGAACGGGCGGCGGTGCCATGGGTGGCGGCACGGGTGGTGGTGACGCAGATGCAGGCATGGACGCGGGTGTCGATGCCGGTGTCGACGCTGGCAATCCGTGCGACGCCATCGCGCACGATGTCCGTGTGGGAACGTACGTGCTGGGCGCGGGCGCCGTCGTGCAGCAGACCGCGACACTGCCGGCTGGCATCACGCAGGTCGCGGCGATCGGCAACACCGTCTTCGGTCTCTCGTCCGACGACACCGTGAAGCGGCTCGGCACCTTCCCCACGCTCACCGCGGGGACGACGGTCTCCAGCATCCGCGCTCCGGGTGATGCGACCGCCACCATCTTCGCCGGGGCGTTCCTCGCGGCCAGCGGCAACAAGCTGCTCGCCGGCTACACGACGTCCGGAGTCTCCGCGAATGTTGCGCTCATCGAGACCACCGATGCGGGCGTCTCGTTCATCAATGCGCCGGGCAACTACGACGCGACTGGTGCGTCCTCGCTCGGATTCCTCATCAATGGCATTGCGCTGGGCACCGCCACGGGCGCAGGGGCGTACACGTTGAACGCGAGCACGCAGGCCGGCACCGCCTTCGCAACCTTCGACGCCGCCTGGCTCGGCTCGAGTTTCGCTTCGATGACCACCGAGGGCATCGCGCTCATCGGCTACTACAAGGGCATGCCGATGCAGGGGAACTACGTGCGCGGCGTGGCTCCGTCGACGTATCTCGGCACCGTGCCCTTCGCCCTCGCCCCCGAGGTGCTCGTCGCTTCGCCCGACACCACCGATGACGTGATGGATCTCGCTGCCGCTGGCAACGACGCCTTCGTGGCGATGGGCTCGTACGACATGAACTTCACCGCGCGGATCAGTCACGTCGATCGAATTCCCCTGACCTTGAGCGGCTCGGGCGTGCAGACCATCACCGTGGGCACGAAGGTGCCCTTGCTCAGCACGAGCGACACCTGCAGCAACGTGCTCTTCATTCAGAGCAACGGGCCGCGGTTGCTGGTGGGCATCGAAGACAAGAACGGCCGCCGGTTGCTCGACATCCAGCCGTGAGGTGGCTCTTCCTGCTGGTGCTCGCGGGCTGCGGCGTGGCCCCTCCGGAGATCGATGCCGGCGTCGAAGTCGACGCAGGCCTCGAGGCCGACGCGGGGGATCCCTGGGCTGATCGCGTGGTGCGATTCAGTCCGGGGCCGGGCGCGGGCTTCGGGCAAGACCTCTTTCCCGGCGTGGTGCTCGGCGCTCCGTCGGGGCAGGGCCAGACCAGCGGGTCGTTGAACGTGTTGTCGCTCGGCCAGGACGGCGTCATCGAATTGGAGTTCGTCGATCTGATCGCCATCGATGGGCCGGGCGTCGACCTGCTCGTCTTCGAGAACCCCTTCACCGGGTTTCTCGAGACGGGCGTGGTCGAGGTCAGCGAAGACGGCGTGGAGTGGCGGAAGTTTTCCTGCGCGGCCGTGCTGGATGGCGGCTCCGCGGGGTGTGCGGGAACGAAGCCGGTGTTCGCGAACCCTGATCAGGGCATCTCGGGAACGGATCCGTCCGTCGCGGGGGGAGATGGGTTTGATCTGGCCGACGTGGGGCTGAGCAGCGCGCGGTTCGTGCGCATCACCGACAGCGGTGCGAATCGGTTCTACGGGCCACCAGGTGGCGGCTTCGATCTCGACGCGGTGGCGGTGGTGAACTCGAAATGAAGCTCCCTCCCTGCGAACGCGGGGAGAGGGTTGGGGTGAGGGGCCGCTCGTGACTGGCCTCCAGGTCACCTTGTTGCAGAACTCGCAATCAACACGAGAACCACGGGTGTCCCGTGCGGCTGGTCGTCGAGTCCTTCATCGATTGCGAGTTCCGTAACAAGTGAGGGTCGACGCGTCGCGCTCAGAGACCTCGTGAGCTTCATGGAGAAGACCGACTGGCTGCGCGTCCGCGCAGGTCAGCAGCTTCCGTATTTGAAGGCACACGTCGCGGAGGCCTTCTCGGCGCCATCTCCCTCACCCCGACCCTCTCCCAGAGGGAGAGGGAGCGCGTCGTCACGTGGTAAGCACCCGCCATGTCTCAGCCCGTACTTCCGAAGCATGCCCGCGTCGTCGTCATCGGCGGCGGCGTGATTGGTACCTCCGTCGCCTACCACCTGGCCCACATGGGCTGGAAAGACGTGGTGCTGCTCGAGCGCGACAAGCTGACCTCGGGCACCACCTGGCACGCGGCCGGCTTGATGGTCACCTTCGGCTCGACCTCGGAGACCTCGACCGAGATGCGCAAGTACACGCGCGATCTCTACGCCCGCCTCGAAAAAGAGACCGGCCAGGCCACCGGCTTCCGCGGCTGTGGCTTCATCGAAGTCGCCGCCGATGTGGATCGCCTCGAAGAATACCGCCGCGTCTCCGCGTTCAACCGCTACTGCGGCATCGACGTGCAGGAGATCTCCCCCGGCCAGGTGAAGGAGCTCTTCCCCATCGCGAAGGTCGACGACATCCTCGCGGGTTTCTACGTGAAGGAAGATGGCCGCGTGGATCCGGTCGACGTCACCATGGCGCTCGCGAAGGGCGCGCGCATGCAGGGCGCCACGTTGCTCGAAGGCGTGCCGGCACTCGGCGTGGTCACCAGGAACGGCGCGGTCACCGGCGTCGACACCCCGCTGGGCACCATCAGCTGCGAGTTCGTCGTGAACTGCGCCGGCATGTGGGCCCGCCAGCTGGGTGCGAAGAACGGGGTGAACATTCCGCTGCAGTCCGCCGAGCACTACTACCTGATCACCGAGAAGATCCCCGGCATCGACCGCAACTGGCCTGTGCTGGAGGACCCGGGCTCCTACGGCTACTTCCGCGAAGAAGGCGGCGGCTTGATGGTGGGCATGTTCGAGCCGGTCTGCGCGCCGTGGAAGATCGGCGGGGTGCCCGAAGACTTCAGCTTCGGCGAGATTCCCCCCGACTGGGATCGCATGACGCCGTACCTCGAGAAGGCGATGGCCCGGGTGCCCGTCTCTCAAGAGGCCGGCCTCAAGAAGTTCTTCTGCGGCCCGGAGAGCTTCACGCCTGACTTGCGCCCGGTGGTCGGCGAAGCACCCGAGGTGAAGAACTACTTCGTGGCCGCGGGTCTCAACTCCATCGGCATTCTCACCGGCGGTGGGCTGGGCCGGGTGATGGCGCACTGGATCATCAACGGCCAGCCCGACGTCGACATCACGGGCATGAACATCGATCGCCTGCACACCTACCAGAGTAACCCCGAGTACCGCCGCAAGCGCACCGTCGAGTCACTGGGCATGGTCTACGCCTGCCACTACCCCTTCAAGTCGCTCACCACCGCGCGTGACGCGAAGCGCTCGGCGATTCACGACAGGCTCACGGCACAAGGCGCGTACTTCAAGGACGTCAGCGGCTGGGAAGGCGCTGATTGGTACGCCGGTGCGGGCAAGACGCCTGATGCGGGGCCGCTCGGTTTCACCCGGCCCACCTGGTGGAAGAACTGGGAAGCCGAACACCGCGCCGCCCGCGAAGGCGTCATCCTGATGGACATGTCGTTCATGTCGAAGTTCCGGGTCGAGGGCCGCGACGCGGGCCGGCTGCTCAACCAGCTCTCGGCGAACAACGTCGACGCAGAGAACGGCCGCATCACCTACACCCAGTGGCTCAACGAAGGCGGCACGCTGGAGGCCGACCTCACGGTGACCAAGTTCGACGACCGGCACTTCTTCGTGGTCGCCTCCGACACGGCGCACCGGCATGTCGAGACGAAGATGAAGCGGTTGTTCGACACCGGTCACGCGTTCTGCTCCGACGTGACCTCGGCGTACGCGCAGATCAACATTCAGGGTCCGCGTTCCCGCGAGCTGATGCAGTCGATCACCTCGGCCAATCTCTCGAACGAGGCCTTCCCCTTCCGCGCGGTGAGCGAGATCGACATCGGCTTCGCCCGCGTGCTCTGCGTGCGCATCACCTACCTGGGCGAGCTGGGTTACGAGCTCTACATCCCCGCGGAGCAGGCCGTGCACGTGTACGACCGCCTGGTGGAAGCGGGCGCTCCGTTGGGTCTGCAGCACGCCGGGCTCAAGGCCCTCGCGTCATTGCGCATGGAGAAGGGCTACCGCGACTATGGCCACGACATCGACAACACCGACTCGGTGCTCGAGGCGGGCCTGGGTTTTGCGGTCGATTTGAAGAAGCCCGACGGCTTCATCGGCAAAGACGCGGTGCTCAAGAAGAAGGCCGAAGGCCCGCTCAAGCGCCGCATCCTGCAGGTGCTGGTGAAGGATCCCCAGCCGCTCATGTTCCACGCCGAGCCCATCTGGCGAAACGGCAAGCGCGCGGGCTACGTGCGCGCTGCGTCGTACGGCCACACGGTCGGTGGTGCGGTGGGGCTGGCGATGATCGAAGGCGGCAGCGAGGTGGTCGATCAGAAGTACCTCGACGCCGGCACCTGGGAAGCGGAGATCAACGGCAAGCGCTACCCCTGCATGCCGTCGATCAAGCCGCTCTACGATCCCGAGATGAAGAAGGTGAAGGCCTGAGGCGAGAGCCACGACGAGCGCCCTCACCCCAACCCTCTCCCAAAGGGCCCAAAGGGCCCAAAGGGAGAGGGAGAACCTAATTGATCCCTGCCTCACACTTGCCGTTCGTACAGACACCCGTCGAGCACACGTCGTTGTTGGTGCAGTTCGAGCCCACCGGCAGACCGCACGCGCCCACCGAGCACAGGTTGTTCGCGCAGTCGCCATTGACGGTGCACGCCGAGCCATTGGGCAACCGCGCACCACCATCGCGCCGGTCGACCTCGGTCAGCGAATCATCGCGGCAGCCGTACACGATGCTCACCTTCGCGCTCGCATCGGTCGCCACCAGATTGCACAACCCGCCGTAGAACGTGATGCGCACCGTCGCCGGCGAATAGTCCCACCCGTTCGCGTGCGACACGTCGCGGTTCTGCAGCACCCCGTTGACGTACACGAACACCTTCGATGGATCAGGCGGCGCCGACGCGAGCCGGTACTCACAGCCCAACGCCCCCTGCGCGATGAGGTTGAACGCGGCCAGCAACCCCGGCGCATCATCGGCCTGGTAGTACTTCGGCGTGCCCGCGCGCGGCGTGCCCCCCGCGGTGGCGATGTCGGCCAGGTTCGTTCCATCGACCTCGCCACCGAAGCCGATGACGAAGGTCTTGATGCCCTTCAGGGCGAGGTTGTTGGTGGCGGCCTGCACGCCGTTGCCGTTGCAGGTCTCGGTGCCGTCGGTGACCAGCATCACGTAGTTCGCGCGTGTGGCGTCGACCAGCTCGGGCACGTTGCCGGCGGAGATCAACACCGCGCCGATGGGCGTATTTCCCCCCGGAGCCACGGCATCGAGCGCGGTGGCGATCTGCGCGCCCCGCCTGTCACCCACCGTCACCGCCGTGGGCGCCGCCTCGCAGCGCAGCGCCGTGGTACCACCCGCGGGGAAGAGCCCCAGCCCGAACTGAATCTGCGCGTCGTACTGCTGGGTGACCTGCTTGATGGCCGCGGTGGCGATGTCCCACTTCGAGGGGCCGTTGTTCACGATGGGGTCGTTCATCGAGCCCGACTTGTCGAACGCGATGTACATGTTCGAGTTCACCTTCTGGGCCTGGAACAGCTCACCACCACAGGTGCTCGCTCCGCCGTCGGGGCTGGCCGGCAGGCACTGGCCGTTGGCGCCGCAGGTCGCCCCGGGGTTGCAGCCCGAGGTGCGGCAGTCGTTCACGCAGCGGCCCAACGAGTCACACAGCTGATTGCCCGCGCAGTCTTCTTTCGCGCCGCAGCCGGTGCCCGGTACGCAGCCGCCCGTGGTCGAACATCGTTCCCCGGCCGCACAATCGGCGGGGGTGGTGCACTTCGCGGTGCAGGTGCCGCTCTGCAGGCAGACCGCGGTGCTGCCGCAGCTGCCCGGGCCCTGGCAGCTCTGCGCACAGGTGCCCGCGCTGGTGCAGGCCTGGCCAGAGAGACAGTCGGTGTCCGCTCCACACCCGGTGCGGGGCACGCAGCCTTTCGACGCAGAGCACTTTTCGTCGCTGGCGCAGTTCGAGTCGTCCGCGCACTTCGTGGCGCAGGTCTGGGTGTCCAGACAGGTCAGCGTGGGTGAACAATCGACGCCTGATTGGCAAGGAGCGCCGATGGCCCCCGCGCAGGTACAGCCGGCCAGGGTGAGCGCCGCGGCGAAAGCGAGAACAGAGAACCACCGGGAGGTGTGCATCATGTCGTGCTCCATGGTCGGGCCCCCTTGAAGCGTCGAACCGTCTCGCCAGCCCGCGAGACGCGAGCGCAGTCTCGCACGCGGTCCCCCTGCCCGCCTATTCCTCGCGTGCCACATGTCAGGAATGGCGGCACAGAAGAGGGCCCGGCTATACCCGACGCACATGACCCGTCTGCCGCTCGCCCTCGCGCTCGTTGCCCTCTCCGCCCAAGCTCAACCTGCTGGGTGGAGCCTCGATGTTCCTTCCACCGAGCTGGCGGTGAAGACGTGGAAGACGGGGGCGGGCGCGTCGATGGCGCACGATCACGTGGCGCGCGCGACGAAGTTTTCCGGCAAGGCTTCGCTCGATGATTCGGGCAACCCCGAGTCGCTCCAGCTCGAGCTGACGGTGGAAGTGGCCGGGCTCATCCCCGACGAGCCGGAGACGCGCCGGAAGTACTTCCTGCCCAACACCCCGGTACCCGAGAAGGATCGCCAGAAGGTGTTGGAGAACATGCTCAGTGACGAGCAGCTCGATGCCGCGAAGTTTCCCACCATCGGCTTCGTGGTCTCGAAGGTGACCCGCGAAGAGAGCGGCGCGCTGCAGTGCGCGGGCAAGTTGACCCTGCACGGGGTGACGAAGGAGCTGAAGTTTCCCATCAAGGTGAAGACGGGTGATCGACAGGTCGAAGGTGATGCACAGGTGAAGTTCAAGACCAGCGACTTCGGCGTGAAGCCCTACAGCGCGGCGCTGGGGTTGATCAGGAACAAGGACGAGGTCGAGCTGGTGGTGCACGTGGTGTTGAAGCGCTGAAGCTTGAAAACCTCTCCCTGCGCGGCTCCGTTGCCCTGAACCTCCCCTCACCCCGACCCTCTCCCCGCTTCGCAGGGAGAGGGAGCACGTCGTCACAACTTCTGCGCGAGGCCCCACTTCACCACCGGCGCCGCGGCCTTCGCCTGCTCCAGCACCCAGCCCTTGAACTCCGCCCCGAAGCGCACGCTCTTCGGCACCTTCTCGCAGCTCAGCGCCAGCGCCTTGTTCTTGAGCAACTCCACCCGCGGGTGATCAGCGCTCACGCCCGGAGGCGGCCGCTTGAGCCGCTCCATCGAATCCGGCACCAGCCCTCCTTTGCCCGCGTCGGCGATCAACTTCGCCAGCGGCGCGCCGGTCTTCTCCTCGACGAGCAACTTGCGCAGCTTCTGCAAACTCGCCGGCTCCAGCATGTAGAAGCCGAAGGCCACCACCTCCTCCAACCCCAGGTGCAGGTAGAGCGCGGCCGGGCCTTCCATCGGCTTGAAGCCCTCGAAGGGCAACATGCCGGCGATGTTCGTCTTGTAGGGGCTCTTGTCCTTGGCGAAGCGCACGTCGCGGTTCAGGCGGAAGACCTTGGTGGGTCCCAGCTTCCGCCCGTAGATCTTCTCCAGCGGCGCGCGCAGCTCGGCGAGCAACGAATGCATCGGCTGCAACCACAGCTGCTCCCAGGCCAACTTGTGCGCCTGGAACCACTCGCGGTTCTGCGCCATCGCCAGGCTCTGAAACCAGCTGATGCCGGCTTTGGGAAAGCCGGCGAACGGTGCGGTGGGCAGCTCCGCCTTCGTCTTCTTCGTGGCCATGACGGCCACTCCTACTACGGGCTCGCCGAGGCGCCGGTCTCTTCGGTGAACAGCGCGTCGGTCGCCGAGGTCTTGCGCGGGCGGCCGCGTTTTTTCGGAGCCGTCACCAGCTCGGCACCTTCGACCGGCACGCTCACCGGCTGCTTGCGCAGGCGGGGCAGGGCGAGCGCGTTGACCTTCACCGCGAGCGCTTCGTCGTGTTCGGCGAACACCTTCAAGTAGGCGTGCAGCCGGTGGCCCTTGCGCAGCAGCGCCTCCTGCTCTTCGTCGAGCGCCACCCGCACCGCGTCGCGCTGCGCTTCGATGTGGAGCAGCTCGAGCTGGCGCTCCTTGACCCGGGCCACCGCCACCTGCAGACCGGTGGCATCCAGCTCGGGGAAACGCACGTCGGGCAACGACGAGAAGAGTTGAAGGAGTTGCTGCAGATCAGCCGGGAGAAGTTCGAGATCGTTCATGGTGGCTCCTGAAAGGGCGTTCAGTATCCACCCGGCTTCGATTCCTCGCAAGAAAACTTCGCCCGCTGATCAACCACTTCAAGAATCTCGGCGCAGCGCGGCACCTACACCCCGGCTGACAAATTCCTGCGGTGGCCGTTCGGGCGTAGCCTCTGAGGCTCCTCCGTGAAGCCTTCTCTCGGCATCGATCTCGGCACCACGAACAGCGCGGTCGCGACCTGTTCGTTGGGTGAGCCCCGCATCATCGAACGCGCCACCGGGCAGCGGCTGTTGCCCTCGTTGGTGGGCATCACCGAAGACGGCCAACGGGTGGTGGGTGAAGAGGCGCGCCTGCTCTCGCAGATTTCCCCCGACATGGTCGCTTCGGCCACCAAACGCTTCATCGGCCAACGGTGGACGCCTGAGCTCGCCGCTCGATCGCGCCTGCTCTATCCGTACACCCTGGTGGCGGGCCCCGGCGAAGACGTGCGGGTGAAGCTGGGCATGCAGACGCTGCCCATCGTGCAGATCGCCGGCATGTTGCTC
Source organism: Archangium sp. (assembly GCA_031412555.1). Taxonomy (GTDB): domain Bacteria; phylum Myxococcota; class Myxococcia; order Myxococcales; family Myxococcaceae; genus Archangium_A. The sequence continues at coordinate 11,959 of JANODF010000709.1, forward strand.
TCCGAGCTGCGCGCCGACGCGGAGGATCTCTTCGGTACCGAAGTGCGCAAGGCGGTAATCACCGTGCCGGCGAACTTCACCGACGCGCAGCGCCAGGCCACCCGCGAGGCCGCGGAGATCGCGGGCCTCGAGCCCTTGCGGCTGCTCAACGAGCCCACCGCCGCCGCCATGGCCTACGGGTTGAGCAGCGGGTTTGCCGGCACCTGCGTGGTGTTCGACTTAGGGGGCGGCACCTTCGACGTCTCGGTGCTCGAGGTGAAGGACGGCGTGTTCGAGGTGCGCGCCACCGCGGGTGATCCGTACTTCGGCGGTGACGACTTCGACAACGTGTTGGTGCAGTGGCTGCTCTCGCACGTGCAAGACGCGCCCTCCCGCGAGCGGGTGACGCACGACCGGGTGGCGGTGCAGCACTTGAAGCAGCTGGCCGAGCGGGCCAAACGTGAAGTGTCGACCGCCGAGTTTTCTCGCATCTCCGCGGTGCTGTTGCCCGATACCCGCGGCCGGGGCATCGCGCTCGAGTCGATGCTCACCCGCACGTTCTTCGAGAAGCTGGTGCGCCCGAAGACCGAACACGCCCTGGCCATCGTGGAGAAGGCGCTGCTGGAGGCCAACGTCTCGGCCAGCGACATCGACACGGTGTTGTTGGTGGGCGGCATGACCCGGGTGCCGTTGTTGCGCTCGCTGGTCTCGAAACACTTCGGCAAAGAACCCGATTCACGCATCGACCCCGATGAGGCGGTCGCGTTGGGTGCCGCAGTCCACGCGGCCGAGCTGGTGGAGAAGAAGGGCAAGACGCTGCTGCTCGACGTGGTGGGCGCGTCGTTGGGCGTGCAGATCGCAGGCGGGTTGGTCAAGCCGCTGCTGCTGCGCAACACCATGCTGCCCTGTCACGCCACTGAGGTGTTCTACCCGGGCCACGATGGGCAGACGGTGGTGCGGGTGCCGGTGCTGCAGGGTGACGGCAAACGCGCGGAAGAGAACACGCGCCTGGGCGAAGTGAAGCTGGGCAATCTGCTCGGCACGCTGCGCAAGGAACACGCGATCGAGGTCACCTTCGCGATGGATACCGAAGGCATGCTCTCGGTCAGCGCGGTGGATCGGCTGTCGGGGCAGAGCGAAGTGGTGAAGGTCGATGCCCGCATGGATCTGCCGAAGCGAGAAGCCGACGCCCTGGCCGCGCAGGAAGAAGCGCACCGCGCGGAGCAGCTGTCGGTCGACGCGCAGGAGCGGCGGAGGAACCGGCACTCGCGGCGGGCGCTGCACGGGGCGTTGGTGTCGGTGCGCAAGGTGCACCGCGAGCTGACGGTGTTGGCGTACGACCCGGAGCAGACCGACGCGAAGCAGCTGGCTGATCAGCTCGCCACGGCCATCGTCGATGCAGAAGTGACCGAGTCGTCAGGCACGCTGGAAGAAGTCGAAGCGACCACGCAGAAGCTGCTTCAGATGATCGCCAACTGACAGCAACAGCAGCCAGCCAACAAGCCAGCCAACCAACGCCACACGGTCTCTCACGGTCTCCCTCTCCCCGAGGGGGAGAGGGTCGGGGAGAGGGCTTACGGGCAAGTCGCCGGCGCCACGGTGGTGCAATCCCCGACCTGGCCGCTGACGAACACGCCGCGCTCGCCGTAGTTGATCCCGCCCACCGCCGCGCCGCCATCGTTCGGGTAGATGCACTCCAGCGTGTCGCCGGGCGGGCCGTACACCCAGCGCACGGCGACCAATCCGCTGCCGCATTCACCGACCGAGGCGTGGCCCAGGATTCCGGGCCCTGCGTCACAGCCTTGAAAGTGTGCCGCGAGCGCGGCTTCAGCCGAGGGCTCGCAGCGCGCGGCGCCGGGTTGGCCCATCGCGATGCAGGTGTACTGGGTCAGCCGCGCGGGCACGCCCTGGCAATCCGCGCCTGCGTCCACCGTGGTGCCTGAATCGACCGGCCCCGGCATCGCTCCCGAGCAGGCGCAGAACAACAACACTCCGACGAGTCGCTTCATGGCGCTTTGACACTCGAAGGTGCATGGATGGGACACGGCCCCTCACCCCGACCCTCTCCCCGCTTCGCAGGGCGAGGGAGACATGCGCTCAGACCGTGGCGAGCTTCTGGTTCAGCTCACCCAGCTCGAGCCTCAGCTGCTCATCGGACTCTTTGAGGTTCTCGATCTTGCGCACCGAGGTGAGCACCGTCGAGTGGTCCTTGTTGAAGCGTTTGCCGATCTCCGGCAACGACGCCGCGGTCAACGTGCGGCACAGGTACATCGCCACCTGCCGCGCATGCGCCACGTGTTTGACCCGGCGTTCGCCCCTCAGCTCATCGACCGCCAGCTTGTAGTAGCGCGCCACTTCCCGCTGGATCGACTCGGTATCGAGCGCCTTCTGCGCGGGGATCATGTCGGCCAGCACCTGCGCACACAGCTCTTCCGTGAGCGGCTGCCCGGTGAGCGCATGCACCGCGGTCACCTTGATGAGCGCCCCCTCGAGCTCCCGAACGTTCCGCGCCACGTGCCGGGCGATGAAGTGCGTCACCTTGTCGGTGAGGTTGACCCCGTCGGCCGCCGCCTTCTTCTTCAAGATGGCCACGCGCGCTTCGAAGTTCGGCTCGTGCACGTCGGTGATCAACCCCATCGCGAACCGCGAGCGCAGGCGATCTTCCAGCCCGGGAATCTCGGAAGGCACGGTGTCCGACGTCATCACCACG
>JANODF010000710.1:0-2400 GCA_031412555.1 Archangium sp.
GTGGGCCTGCTCAATATCGGCGAGGAAATCATCAAAGGTAACGAAACCATAAAGAAAGCTGGCGAACTGCTGCGTTCCGCGTCTAAAGCGGGCGATTTGAACTTCTTTGGAAATGTTGAGGGCAATGACATTTTCAAAGGCACCGTGGACTTGGTGGTTTGCGATGGCTTCGTCGGGAATGTGGCCTTAAAGGCCAGTGAAGGTTTGGCTGGCATGATTGGCAACTTTCTGAAGGCGGAATTTTCGCGAAACATTTTTACTAAAGTGGCGGCAATTGCTGCTTATTCGGTATTAACTGCGCTCAAAGTTCGCACTGACCACCGTCGCTATAACGGCGCTGCTTTGCTCGGCCTGAGTGGCCTGGTCTTCAAAAGCCATGGGTCTGCCGATATGTTGGGTTTTGGGTTCGCATTGAACCGGGCGTATGATGCAGCCCGAAACAACTTGCTTGACCGCGTTCAGGCCCGTATCGCGCACGCAGCGCCGCTTTTGGCGACGGCTGACAGCGCCCCCTAAAACCTGATCGGGTGTCATCAACCCCACCATGAAATATTCGCGAATTACAGGCACGGGTAGTTATTTGCCCCCGCGCCGGCTGACAAATGCCGATCTGGTGGCCGAACTGGCGGCCAAAGGCGTCGAGACGTCCGACCAGTGGATTGTGGAGCGCACCGGCATCCGCGCCCGGCACTTCGCCGCGGATGGCGTTTTCAGCAGCGATCTCGGCCTGGAAGCGGCAAAAATGGCGTTGGAAGCTGCCGGTCGCACCGCCAAGGATGTTGACCTGATCATCGTCGCCACATCGACACCCGACATGGTGTTCCCGTCGACCGCCTGCATCTTGCAGAACAAGCTGGGCGCCAATGGTTGTGCCGCGTTTGATGTGCAGGCCGTGTGCAGTGGTTTTGTCTACGCGCTGGCGGTGGCGGATTCCATGGTCAAAACCGGCGCTGCCAAATGTGCGCTCGTGGTGGGTGCCGAGATTTTTTCCCGCATCCTGGACTTCAACGACCGCACGACCTGTGTGCTGTTTGGCGATGGCGCCGGCGCTGTGGTTCTGGAAGCGTCGGATACGCCGGGAATTCTGTCCAGCGATTTGCATGCGGATGGCAAACACGTGGGCATTTTGTGCGTACCCGGCCATGTGTCGGGTGGCGCCATTTTGGGCGACCCTCTATTAAAGATGGATGGCAAAGCGGTCTTTAAATTGGCGGTCGGCCTGCTGGAGAGTGCGGCCCGTGCCACGCTGACCAAAGCCAATCTCACCGAGGCGGATATCGACTGGCTGGTGCCGCACCAAGCCAATATCCGCATCATGCAAAGCACGGCGCGCAAGCTGAAGCTCTCCATGGACAAGGTGGTTGTCACGGTGGACCAACACGGCAATACATCTGCTGCGTCCATTCCGCTGGCACTGGATGCGGGTGTGCGATCGGGCCAGGTCAAGCCGGGGCAGACCCTGTTGCTTGAAGGAGTGGGCGGTGGTTTTACCTGGGGTGCATTGCTCCTGATTTTATAGCTACTAACGCATATTTTGCGGGGGCTAGAGGCACTTTTAACTAATAGTGGTTATGAAAAACTTTGCATTTGTATTTCCCGGACAGGGATCACAGTCGGTCGGCATGCTGGACGCCTGGGGCGACCATCCTATCGTTGCGCAGACGCTACGGGAGGCGTCCGACGCATTGGGCGAAGATGTCGCCAAGCTGATACACGAAGGCCCCAAGGAGGCGCTGGCGCTGACCACCAATACCCAGCCCGTGATGCTGGTCGCCGGTGTGGCCGCCTACCGGGTGTGGATGTCAGAGGTCGGCGTGGCGCCTTCTCTGGTTGCCGGTCATTCCTTGGGTGAATACACGGCGCTGGTTGCTGCGGGGGCATTGACATTGAAGCAGGCCGCGCCGTTGGTGCGTCTGCGTGCGCAAGCCATGCAGGAAGCCGTGCCGGTAGGCGCGGGCGCCATGGCAGCCATTCTGGGCATGGATGCGGCCAAGGTGATCGCCGGATGCCTGGAGGTCACGCAGTCCTTTGGCGTGGATTCGGCTGAAGTGGTCGAGGCCGTCAATTTCAACGATCCGGCCCAAACAGTAATCGCCGGTAGCAAGGCTGCGGTAGACAAAGCGTGCGAGCTGCTCAAGGCCAACGGTGCCAAACGGGCCTTGCCATTGTCTGTATCGGCCCCGTTCCACTCCAGTCTGATGAAGCCGGCGGCAGAGAAGCTCAAGGAGCATTTGGAAATGCTGGACATTGCCACGCCGCAAATTGCCCTCATTAATAATATCGAGGTTGCGGTGGAAGTCGACGCGGACCGCATTCGCGACGCTCTGTACCGCCAGGCCTTTGGGCCCGTGCGCTGGGTGGAATGCGTGCAGGCGATCAAGGCCCGGGGTTTGACTACAC
>JANODF010000711.1:0-1580 GCA_031412555.1 Archangium sp.
AAACGGCGCTTGGGCGATGGATAGGCGAGGAAGCCGGACACAGGCCGTTGGGCGCTGTCCCTGCACTCGACACGGTTCCCGTGCATCCCCATTCGCTGAGAGAGCAACTGCAACGCCACCCGACGATTACCGCACTTGGCCAGGACGTGGCGATTGCGGAAACCGAGGTGCGTCTTGCGCAGGCTAACCGGCGTGGCGACTGGAGTTGGGAGCTCGCCTATCAGAAGCGGGGGTCGTCCTTCTCTGACATGGTCTCCGTTGGGGTTTCGATACCGCTTCAATGGGACCAGAAAAATCGCCAGAACCGCGAGCTCGCATCGAAGCTCGCGCTGGCGGATCGCGCCACGGCGCAGCGAGACGAAGCGCTTCGGCAACACATTGCGGAAGTTCAGACGATGCTGAACGAGTGGGAGAACGGGCGTGAGCGCGTGCGGCGCTACGAGCAGGAGCTGACTCCGCTTTCCCGCGAGCGCACACAAGCCGCATTGGCTGCGTACCGCGGCGGCAAGGGGGATCTCGCTGCCGTTCTCAGCGCACGGCGGGGTGAGATTGAAGCGCGAGCCCAGGCGCTGCAGCTCGAGGTCGACACGGCGCGGATATGGGCACAGCTGCGCTTCCTGTATCCAGACGGGATGTATCGCTCACCCATCGCGGCCGATGGTCATTCCGCCGCTGACGTCGGTGCGCTGTCGAAGACGAAGGAGTCGCGATGAAATCCAGAACATTGATCGTTGTACTGCTTGCATTCGGGATCGTGGCAGGCGTTGTGTACGGCGTGTACCAGTTTGGGATGAGTCGCGGCATGCAAATGGCGGCACCGGGAAGCGGTAGTGCTGCGCCCGCAGGCGAGCAAGGCGCAGCCGGCGACCGGAAGGTCCTCTACTGGCACGACCCCATGGCCCCCGGCACCAAGTTCGACAAGCCCGGAAAATCGCCTTTCATGGATATGCAGCTCGTTCCGGTCTACGCCGATGCCGGGGGCGATGATGGGACGGTCAGGATCAGCCCGCGCGTGCAGCAGAACCTGGGAGTACGCACAGCGGAAGTCACCAAAGGCGCACTCAATGTCGGGGTCGATGCCGTGGGCAGCGTGGCGTTCAACGAACGCGACGTCGCCGTCGTGCAGGCACGCGCGAACGGGTATGTGGAAAAGCTTTTCGCACGCGCGCCGCTCGACCCGGTCCGCATAGGCCAGCCGCTTGCCGAGCTGTATGTCTCCGACTGGGTGGCCGCCCAGGAAGAGTACCTGTCGGTCAAGCGCATGACCGGCACTGCGCTCGAAGGACTGCTGGACGGCGCGCGCCAACGGATGCGGCTCGCGGGCATGACGGACGAGCATATCCGATTGGTCGAGACCACCGGTAAAGTCCATCCGCGCCTCGCGGTTCTCGCGCCAATCGGGGGCGTCATCGCCGAGCTCACGGCGCGGGAAGGCATGACCGTGATGACGGGCGCGCCGCTCTTTCGCATCAACGGTCTCGGTTCGGTATGGGTGAACGCCGATCTGCCGGAAGCCCAGGCAAGCGACGTTCGCCCCGGCAACAGTATCGAGGCGCGCACGCCTTCGCTGCCCGGAAGTG
>JANODF010000712.1:0-4540 GCA_031412555.1 Archangium sp.
CGGTGCGTCTTGTCTTTGCTGCCGGCTTGCTCCACCAGCCACGCGCTGCCGGTGGGCGGGGTCACCTTGTCGATGGAGCCGTGCAGGGTGAGCAACGGCACGGTCAGCGTGGGCGCTTTCTCTCTCAACGAAGCGATGGCCCCGAGCAACTCCGACGCGGTGCGCGCCGGCCCCTTGCCGTCGTAGATCAACGGATCCGTCTTCATCGACTCGACCACCTTCGGGTCGCGCGAGAAGTTCGAGTCGTCGAGCTCGAAGATGGCCAGGCGCGGGGTGAGCACCGAGACGACCTTCACCACGCCTGCGGGCGCGTCGGTCTCCAGCGCGGCTGCAGAGGTGATCAACCCGGCGAGCTTTGGCTTCTCGTTGAGCGTGTAGAGCGTGGCGATGGCCCCGCCCATCGAGTGCCCGAGCAGGAACAGCGGCTTGTTCGGCTCCTCGGCCTGCACGCGCGCCACGAACTGACCGAGGTCTGCGAGGTAGTCCTCGAAACGCTCCACCCAGACGCGGTCGCCTTGCGAGTCACCGTGACCACGCAGATCGAGCGCGTGCACCGCGTACCCCCGGCGGGCAGCGGCGAGCGCGAAGTCGAGGTAGCGATCGGCGTAGTCCTTGAGGCCGTGCACGATGATCAACGTGCCCTTCGTCTCGCCTTGCGGCCGCCACGACTGCACCAACAACTCGAGCCCGTCGGTGGTCTTCATGCGCGCTTCGGCGTGCACCACGTCGGCAGGGGAGGGCGGGGCCACGCGTTTGCCCGCCACGTAAGCGGGGCCGGCACAACCGACGCCGAGCGCGAGGAAAGCCACCAACAGGACCGTCACCACTGCGATGGACTTCAGGGCCGTCTTCATTTCCAGCTCTCTAGCCTTGATGAGCGCATCACCCCAACCCTCTCTCGAGGGGCGAGGGGGCTAAGCTGCGCGCCGTGACTCGCCTCGCCGGCCGCTATGAGCTCAAAGAGCGCCTCGCTGAAGGCGGCATGGCCGAGGTGTGGCTGGCCACCGCGCACGGCGACTCGGGCTTCACCCGCCGCGTGGCGATCAAGCAGCTGTTCCCGGTCGACGTCGACGGCGGGTCTTTCGAGCGCATGTTCCTCGACGAGGCGCGCATCACCAGCCGGCTGCACCACGCGGCGATCGTCTCCATTCTCGACTTCGGGGTGGAAGAAGGCCGGCCCTTCCAGGTGCTGGAGCTGGTCGACGGCTTCGACATCTGGCGGCTGGTGAAGTGGGGCCGCGCCCAGGGCAAGCCGCTCTCCCCGGGGTTGGCGTTGCACGTCTGCGCGGTGGTCGGTCACGCGCTGCACTTCGCGCACGTGGCGGTGGATGACGCCGGGCAGCCGCTGCGCATCGTGCATCGTGATGTGAGCCCGCAGAACGTGCTCATCTCGCGCAGCGGCGACGTGAAGTTGTCCGACTTCGGCATCGCGTTCTCCGAAGGCCGCGCAGAGAAGACGGTGGGCGGCATCGCGCGCGGCAAGCCCGCGTACATGGCGCCGGAGCAGGCGGTACGCGGCGCGATGGATGGCCGCACCGACGTGTTCGGCCTGGGCTGCGTGCTGCACGCGTTGATCGCCGGTGAGAGCGCGCTGCGTGACGAGAACTCGTTGGTCGACCTGCTGGCCGGCGTGGAGCTGCCGCTCGACGCCTCGTTGCCCGAGCCGATTCGGGAGATCGTCGCGCGCGCCACCCGCCGCAACAAAGCCGAGCGGTTCGAGAGCGCTGAAGAGATGGCGCTCGCCTGCACGCAGCTGTTGCCCACCTTCCTCACCGTCGACGCGCGAACCGCCTTGAGCACGTGGGTCAAAGACGTCGCGCCGCTGATCAGCCAGCACGTCACCCCCCTGCCGCCCACGCCGCTGCTCAAACCCAAACGGCGCCGCTGGCCCTGGCTCGTCGCCATCGCAATGTTGGCCCCACTGATCCCCCTCTCCCTGAAGGGAGAGGGTCGGGGTGAGGGCCTGGTGCCGATCCCCCCAACTCAAACCGAAACGCCCCAACCAATCGAAGTCGCCCCACCGCCCGAGCCCGTCGTCGAGGAAGCCCCGAAGCCAGAACCCAAACCCGAACCAAAGAAGAAGCTCCCCCGGCCCCCACCCGCAGCCGTCGAGACCGGCACCGGCATCTTCACCGTGGGGGGCGAGCTGCTCCTGCGAGGTGAACTCTTCGTCGACGGCCTCTCACGCGGCTTCGTACCTGCCCGCCTGGAGCTCCCCGTCGGCCCGCACCGCATCGAAGTGCGAGGCCGCGACGGGGTGAAACACGGCCCGCGCGAGATCCTGATCAACCGCCAACACACCCAGTCCTCCCCGCTCTCGTGGGAAGAGTGAGCTACCGCGGTCTTTGTGTGTCATCACCCGTCGATGAGCGCCAAAGTCGTCGAGCCGGTCAAAGAGAAACTGTTCGTCAAAGAGCTGCTGGAGAAGGACTACGACGCGGAGGTGCTCCAGGCGCCCGAGCCCGTCGCGCTCGATTTCTACTCGGCTGACAGCGCCCCCTGCGCCACGCTGGCGCCCCGCTTCGGGGCGGTGGCCGAGAAGTTCGACGGCAAAATCCGCTTCTTCAAGATCCTCCGGGGCTCGAACGAAGCGCTCGCCAAGCAGCTCAACGTGACGGCCAGCCCCACGCTCCTCTTCTTCAAGGGCGGAAAAGAGCTCGGCGAGCGGCTGACCGGCGACGACATCAAGCGCACTTCGCTCAAGGCGTCGGTCGAAGCCCTCCTCAAATAGGCGGGTCGAAGCGGGTGATTCACACGGGCGTGTCAGCAGGGCTCACGGAGCCGGGCTGACGCGCCCGAGTTGTCTGTTGATGCGGCCATGAAAACCCGGCCGACCTTCAACACCAATGACACCGCCTTCAAGGTCGACCTCCGCAACCGGGTCGACGCGTACTTCTCCAGCACCGGCAAGAGCCGCTACGCCGACGGGCGGATGATCGCCAAGACCGTCGCGTATCTCTCCGTGGGCGCGGGGCTGCTCGCGCTGCTCTTCAGCGGCATCTTGCCCGCGCTCGCTGCGTTGCCGGTGACGCTGGTGCTGGGCCTCGTCATCGCAGGCATCGGCTTCAACGTCGGGCACGACGCGGTGCACGGCTCGTACTCGGGCCATCGCAAGGTCGACGCGGTGTTGGGGTTCGTCTTCGACATGCTGGGCGCCAGTTCCTACAACTGGTCGCGGGCGCACAACGTGGTGCACCACACCTTCACCAACGTGCCGGGCACTGATCACGATCTCGAACCGGGCCCGTTCCTGGTGTTGCACCCGCAGCCGAAGCCCGCGCTCATCTACCGGTTGCAGCACCTGTTCGCGTTTCCGCTCTACGCGTTCACGATGATCGTCTGGGTCTTCAAGAAGGACTTCGTGCAGATCTTCGATCGCACCATGACCGGGAGAGGCCCCAGCAAACGCGGCGTGGTCTCGATGATCTTCGGCAAGCTGGTGCACTTCGGGCTCTTCCTCGCGGCTCCGATGGTGATCAGCCCGTACGCGTGGTGGCAGGTGCTGGTGGGCTACCTGGCCATGCTCGCTTCGGTGGGCTTCACCCTGGCCGTGGTGTTTCAGCTCGCGCACGTGGTCGAGGGCACGCAGTTCCCCGAAGCCGATTCGTCGCGGCGGCTGGCCGACGGCTGGGCGAGTCATCAGCTGCGCACCACGGCGAACTTCTCTCAGGGCAGCTCGGTGGCGACCTTCTTCTTCGGCGGCTTGAACAACCAGGTCGAGCATCACCTGCTGCCCGGGGTCTGCCACATCCACTACAGCGCGCTCGCTCCGGTGGTGCGGGCCTGCGCGGCGGATCACGGGTTGCCGTACCTGACCTCAGGCACGTTCTTTCAGGCGATCTCCGCGCACGTGCGCACGCTCTACCGCCTCGGCCGGCCCATGCAGGGCGCGGGTGAGGCGCCCGGGTTCGCAGCACTGGCTGCTTAGAGTTCGACGAAGCCGACGAATGCAGGTGACGTGACGGTCGCCACCTGGCCCAACGAAGTGAGTGCACCGGTCGCCGTGTTCACCCGGAACAACCAGATGGTGCCCGAGCCCTGGTTCCCCACGATGAGCCAGTTGCCCGACGGGTCGAGCGAGAAGTGCCGCGGCGTCTGGCCACCGGTGGGGGTGTGCCCAATCAACGTCACGAACCCGGTGACTGGATCCACCCGCCACGTGGCGATCGAGTCGTGACCGCGGTTGCTGCCGAAGACGAACTGACCGTTGGGATGCACCGCGACCTCGGCGGTGGTGTTGGTCGAGTTGAAGCCCGCGGGCAACGTGGTGACCTGCTGCACCGGCGTCAACGTGCCCGCCGCTGAGACTTCGAGCGTCTGCAGCGTGTCGCCCAGCTCGTTGATCAAATACGCGCGCGGCTGCGTGGGGTGGAGCGCGAGGTGACGCGGTCCTGCGCCTGCGTCGGTGGCCATCACCGCGGGGGTGAGCGCGGTCAACGTGCCCGCGTTGAACGAGAACTGCGCGACTTCGTCGTCGGCCTTGCATGGCACGTACGCGAAGCGGTTGGTCGGGTCGGTGAAGATCTGGTGGGCCTGGCCG
>JANODF010000713.1:0-2550 GCA_031412555.1 Archangium sp.
CCCGCGCCCGCGCTCGTGACCACAGCCGCCAACGCCCTCAGGACGCCGCGGGGACACCACGTGCGCGCGCTGATCGAAGAGCAGGGCCGCACGCTATATTCAGGACGCCTGCCCGCCCGCCTCGGCGAGCCTGACGATCCGCTCTTCGCCGTCACCAAACGCCCCGCGCGCACCGTGACCGCCACGAGGGTCGAGCTCTCGGGCGCCGATGGCTTGGTGAGCGCACCCGCCCTGGTGACCGCCCGGCCCATCGATTACGGCGAACGCCGGGTCTGGGCCGTGGGCGGCGTGTTGCTCTCGGAGGCGCGCGCGAAAGATCTCTCCCGGCTGACCGGCGCCCGCGTGGAGATCGTCTCCGATGGTGTGGCCCACGCCTCTGCTGGCAGCGCGGCCCCACCGACGCTCACCCGCACACTTCCCGTAGGCGACGTGGCCACCATTCGTCTCATCTTCTCTCAGGCCGACCTGGTGGCCACCCGCAGCGAAGTGTTGCGCGCGTTCCTCGGGTTCGCAGGCGTCGGCCTGCTGCTCTCGGTCATCCTGGGTTTCCTGGTGAGCCGCCGCATCACCCGGCCCGTCGAGGCGCTCACCGACGCTGCGCTGAAGATCTCCAGCGGCACGCCCGGCGTGACCGTCGACGCGCAGGACGCCTCGGGCGAGCTCAAGGGCCTCATCGACACCTTCAACCGCATGACCGGCGACTTGAAAGACGCCACCAACAAGCTGGTGGCCAGTGAACGGGTCGCCGCCTGGCAAGAGGTCGCCCGCCGCCTCGCCCACGAGATCAAAAACCCGCTCACGCCCATCCGCATGTCGCTGGAGACCCTGCTCGCCGCCAGCCAACGCGGCCCCCTCGATGACCGCTTCAAGGGCCTCTTCACCGAGAGCGCCCGCGCGGTCCTGGAAGAAGTCGACCGGCTCAAACGCATCGTCGACGAGTTCAGCCAGTTCGCCCGGCTGCCTCACCCCCAGCTCGCCCCGCACGATCTCGCCGAGGTGATGCAGGCAGTGATGTCGCTCTACGCCGAACACGACGGCATCACCTTCGACGTGGTGCTCGAGAAGGGAGCCTTCGTCTCAGTCGATCGCGATCAACTGACCCAGGTGCTGGTGAACCTGGTGAAGAACGCAGAAGAGGCCATGGCGGGCAAAACCGGCGCAATTCACGTGCGGGTGAAGAAGGGCCCTGAAGTCACTCTGGAGGTCGAAGACGAAGGGCCGGGCATCCCCGCCGCCCTCAAAGACCGCCTCTTCGAGCCTTACGTCACCACCAAGCCCCAGGGCACCGGGCTGGGTCTGGCGATCGCCCTGCGTATTTGTCAGGAACATGGCGGCCGCCTGGAGGCCGTTGACGGCGCGGCAGGCGGGGCGTTGTTTCGGGTTTCGCTGCCAGCCGTGTCACCCCGTTAGGAGCTTGGCGCTTCAGCGAAAGCCGGGCGTCAGCGCCGGGCCCCGCTGACCTTCCATCATCGGAGGGGGCTGCTGAGGGAACGGTTTGCCTTCGTAGACCGGGATGGGGTCCTGCGGCAGCGCCACCGTCGAGGGATCACGAACCGGTGAAGGCACCGTGGTCTCGGGCGTTTGCGGCCCGTTCGTGCCGGGCAGCTGAGGGCCGACTTCAGGACCCATGGTGAGCGCTTCACCGTTGGCCGACACCAGATTCTGGCCGTCGTAATACTCATCGGCGCCGACTCCGCACCCGGAGACGACGACCATTGCCAGAATTGCGACAGCGACCCGCTTCATGCTGCTGACCATTTGCAACCCCGATGCCGAACCGCGGGCGGAGGTGACTTCACTCGTCGCCATGGGTGACCTCCTTGAGCTCAGTCTCGCCGTTGACGATTTGTGACAATCGAGAGCGCTTCATCTTCAGCAGGCGGGCCGCTTCACTGATGTTGCCGCCGGCCTCCTCGAGCGCGCGCTTGATGCACTGCATTTCGACTTCGTGGCGCAGATCCTTGAGCGAGAGGTCTCGCTTCCTCGCCAGCTCGTAATAGTCGAGCGGTCCATCGGGGCTCGGCGCGGCGACCGGCGCAACCACCGGGAGCACGGCGAGCGGCGCAGGCGTGTCGAGCGAAGCGGTCGCCATCGGAATGACGTTCACCGACGCACCGGTGGGCGCCTCGATCAACGCGCGGAGCTCACCGACGTGGGTGAAGGCCTCGAGATCGATCTCACTGCCCTCGGCGAAGATCGACGCCGACGCGATCACGTTCTCCAGCTCGCGAATGTTACCGGGCCAGCGGTGCCGGCCGAGCAGCGCCAGCGCTTCGGTGGACAAGCGGCGCACCGGCTCGTTGCGTTCGCGCGCGACCTTCTCGAGGAAGTGCTGCGTCAGGCCGGGCAGATCCTCCAGGCGCTCCCGCAGCGAGGGCAGCTCCATCATCACGCCCTTGAGGCGGTAGTAGAGATCGCTGCGGAACCGGCCCTGCGCGATGAGCTGCTCCAGGTCGCGGTTGGTCGCGCAGATGATGCGAACGTCGATCTTGATGGTCTTGCTGCCGCCCACGCGCTCGAACTCGCGCTCCTGCAGCACGCGCAGCAGGG
>JANODF010000714.1:0-5475 GCA_031412555.1 Archangium sp.
CGGCGCCGAGCAGCCCCACGTCGATCACGTACGCCATCGCACGTGAGCCGAGCCCCGCGATGGGAAGATCGACTGCCACGCGCTCCGGCGTGGCGACCTGGAGACCCTCGTTCACTTCGCTTTTCGCACCAACACCGCGCCGAAGAAGCCGTCGGTGTCGTGACGATGCGGGTAGAGCCGCAGCATGCCGTCGCGGGTGGTCTGCGCGGCGAGCTCTTCACCCAGCCATTGCGTGGCGGGCGTGAGCTGGAACTCGGGGTGCGAGGCGAGGAAGTGTTCGATCACGCCCTCGTTCTCTTCGCGCAGCAGGCTGCAGGTTCCGTAGATCAACCGGCCACCGGGCTTCACCAGCTTCGCGAAGCGGGCGATCAACACCTTCTGCTTCTCCACGTGCTCGGCGAGCATCGCTTCGGTGAGGCGGTACCGCGCGTCGGGCTTGCGGCGATAGGTGCCCGAGCCACTGCACGGCGCGTCGACCAGCACGCGTTCGGCCTGGCCGTTGAGCTTGACCAGCTGCTCTTCTGCTTCCGGCCCCTGCGCGATCACCTGAATGCGCACGTTGTGCACGCCCGCACGGCGAGCGCGCAGCTTGAGATCTTCCAGGCGCCGCTCTTCGACGTCGAGCGCGTAGATCTCACCGCGGTTCTTCATCTGCGCTGCGAGCTGCAGGGCCTTGCCACCGGCACCGGCGCACGCGTCGATCACCTTGCGGGGCGGCGCGTCGACCAGCATTCCCAGCAGCTGGCTGCCTTCGTCCTGCACCTCGAAGTAGCCGTCTTTGAACGTCTTGAGCGCGTACACGTTGGTGCGCGTCTCGAGAATGAGGCCGAACGGAGAGAGCAGGGTGAGCGAGACCTTCACGCCTTCTGCCTCGAGCAGCTTCTTCACTTCTTCGCGGGTGCCCTTGAGCGGGTTGGTGCGCGCACACAGCGGCCCGCGTTTGTTCATCGCGTCGCCCACCAGGCTCGCTTCGGTGCCCAGCTCGGCCAGCAGCTTGACCGCGAGGAAGTCGGGGATGGAGGCCTCGATGGCGAAGCGCTCCAGCTCGGGCAGCTCCATCAACTTCGCGCGGCCGTGCGAGAGCGTCTTGAGCCAGCTCGCATCGGTGCCCGGCATGCCCTGCGTCTGCACCACGAGGGAGACGTCTTCACCCTCGAGCACCCGCGAGATGGCGAAGCGGTAGATGTCTTTGCGGCTGGAGACGAGCGCCTCGAATCCCTTCACCTTCAAGTCGGCGAGATAGTCGACCAGCCGCTGCTTGCGCAGCAACGCGTAGACCCGCTCGGCCACCGCGCGGCGCTCTTGCGAGTAGAGGTGTTTGTCGCGGCGCAGGGTGAAGTCGAGGGCGCGATCAGCCAGGCGGCCGTCGTGGCGCACGGCGCCGTACGCTTCGAGACACGCGAGCATCACCAGGTCTTCGCGCAACGCGCGGTTGGCCAGCGAGTTGGGATCTTTGTCGCGTTTGGGGCGGTCCTTCTTCTCGACCTTCGGGCCCCGATCACGACGGGGAGGGCCCAACGCGCGCTTCTTCATGGTGCTCAAGAGACAGGCTCCTTACGACCGAACAAAATCCACAATCCGATGGCGAGGCCGATGGCGATCAGCCCGCCGCCCACTGCCCATGTCACCCAACCCGGCAACGATCCCGGAGAAACTGGAAACACCCCTCTGACCACCTTGTGGTGCGTGGTGCTCCAACTGATCTCCAGCCGGTACTCGCCGGGGTCGGGCAAGGTGACCTCTGTCGACCACCCCCGCTCGCCCTTCTGACGTTTGATGGTCTTGCTCCAGGTCGACCCCATCTCCTTCAAAGGGCGGATGGCAAAGGTGATCGGCCCGTCGAAATCGTCGCCCGTAAAAGGCTGCAACACCGCGGAAAGAGTGGCGTTTCCACCCGCACGAAGGGGGCTGGGGGTGAGCTGCCCCCGCAACGATTCGTCGGCGTCGGCCCAATCAAAAGTGAGCCCGTTGGGGGTCACCTTGAGCTCGAGCTGGGTGAGCTTGTTCTCACCTGCCCGGACGTCGACCGGGAGCTGTGTCGCAAGGATGGCGAGGTAAGCGCTGAGGAACATTGTGGTTTCGACCAGCCTTTCTTACGATACGCGGCCCCGTTCGGGTACTGCGATGTCCGTCAACCAGTCATTCGGCAACTACACGCTCATCAAGAAGCTCGCGACCGGCGGCATGGCCGAGGTGTGGCTTGCGAAGCAGAGCGGCATCGAAGGCTTCAATCGACACGTCGTCGTGAAGCGCATTCTGCCTCACCTCGCGGAGGATCCCGAATTCGTCCAGATGTTCTTGAACGAAGCGAAGATCGCCGCCCGCTTCAATCACCCGAACATCGGGCAGATCTTCGACCTCGGTGAGACGGGCGGCCAGTACTACATCGCGATGGAGTTCATCCACGGTGAGGATCTCGGGCGCGTGATGCGGCGCGCCTGGAGCACCGGCCAGTGGATCGCCCGTCACATCGCGCTGCGCGTGATGGCCGATACCTGCCAGGGCCTCTATTACGCGCACACCCGCAACGACGAGCAGGGCCGCCCGCTGCGCGTGGTGCACCGCGACATCTCTCCGCAGAACATCCTGATCAGCTTCGACGGCGCGGTGAAGGTGGTCGACTTCGGCATCGCCAAAGCGAGCGACCAGGTCTCCAACACCAAGTCGGGCGCCATCAAGGGCAAGTTCGCGTACATGGCCCCCGAGCAGGCGGCCGGAAAACCGCTCGATGCCCGCAGCGATCTCTTCGCCCTGGGCCTGGTGCTCTACGAGCTGGTCACCGGCGTGCGCCCGCTCAAACGCGACAGCGAGCTGGCCACCTTGCAGGCGGCGTTGGAGTGCAAGATCGATCCGCCCTCCGCGGTGGCCGAGGTGCCCGCCGAGCTCGACGGCATCGTGATGCGCGCGCTGGCCAAGGCGCCCGACGATCGCTACGTCGACGCCCGCGAGTTCCAGCGTTCGCTCGAGCAGTACCTCCTCAACTCGAAGGAGATGGCCACCAGCGCCGAGGTCTCCGAGCTGATGGCGGCCCTCTTTGCCGATCGCCTTGGTGAAGAAGCGCGCCTGGGCGCTCCCAATCCGTCGACGGAGTCGAGCACCAGCAACCCGGTGCCGCCGTCCTACAGCAGCGCGCCGCAGTCGGTGACGGTGCCGCCGCCGCGTTCGCAGCCTCCGCCGCGCCCCGCTGATTCGGGTGGCCCGGTGCGCGCTTCGCCGAGCATGACCCTCGACGAAGACAGCATGGGCGCCGACGTAGAGGCCGAAGAGGATCCGGAAGCCTCAGGCCCCAGTCTGCGCGGTGGGTACGAACTCCCCGCAGGCACCGTGGTGCCCAGCCGGGGGTACCTCAAGAAGTCCGACTCCACCGTGGCAGCGCGTTCATCGCGGCCCGAGATGACCCGCATGTCTCCTGAAGACGAGGAGGCGATGGCGCCCCGGGCGGTCAAACGCAAGACCGCCACCCGGCAGAGCACGGCCTATGCGCCCGCTCAGACGAGGGATGACGACGAGCCGCGGGGGCGCAGGCCTTCAGGTCAGATCAAGCGGCGCACCAGCTCGGGGGTGATGCCCGAGGCGCCGGCACGCAGCAAGTCGCGGGCGAACATGGAAGCGCGGCCCAGCGCGGATGGCATCTCCAAGATCGTCGACGTGCAGGGGATGAAGGATCGGCAGAGCTCGCGGCTCAAGGCGCTCATCTCGGTGCTGGTGTTGATCGGCGCGTTGGTGCTGCTGTTCGTCTTCAAGGACAGCTTGATGAGCCTGCTCAAGCGCGACTCGTTGTCGGAGACCGGCGTGCCGGTGCGGCTCTCGGTGAGCAGCAACCCGCCTGTCCAGGTGACGGTGATCCCCGGCGACAAGGCGAAGGGCCGCTCCCCCATGGATCTGGGCCGCACGCCCATCGATGCCCAGTCGGGAGCGTTCGTGGGCGACACCGTGCGCCTGGTGAACGAAGACCAACACATCAGCTACGAAGAGGTGATCGAGTACGGCCAGCCCAACGATCTGCGGCTCATCAGCAAGACGTTCAAACCGAGCTCGGTGCGCATCAAGATCTTCCCACCCCTGAAGAACTGCACGGTCTGGCGTGGGAACTACAAGTTGGGGCAGGTCGGCGTGAACTTGAGCCTCTTCCCGGGCAAGCACGAGTTGGAGATTCGCTGCGATGCGCTGGTGCGCTCCCACCCGTTCGAAGTGAACTTCAGCGACAACTCCAAGAACCTCGAGATCAACGAAGACGTCTCGGCGGACGTGGAGAGAAAGTGAGGGCGGAAGGCAAACGCCCTCGTGAGAAACAGGCCGCCTTGTTGCCAGCAAGACCCTCGTTATAAGAGAGCCCCATGGACACCTCAGTCGCCACCGCCGAAGTCGCCCCGACCGTCACCCTCGAAGTGAAGCCGATGATCCTCACCGAGCGCGCCGTTGCCCAGGTGAAGAAAGTGATGACGGAGCAGAAGCTCGATGGTCACTACCTCACGGTGCGCGTCGTTCCCGCCGGCTGCAGCGGCCTCGGCTACGACCTGAACCTGGTCAAGGAGACCAAGGAAGGCGACATCGTCTGGACGCAGGACGGCGTGATGGTCGCCACCGACGTGCTCTCGACGCAGTACCTCAAGGGCACGCAGGTCGACTACGTGAAGACCGACACGTCGGCTGGGTTCAAGTTCGAGAACCCCAACGCGAAGTCTTCGTGCGGTTGTGGCTCGTCGTTCTCGGCCTGATTCGGTGATCACGCAGAAGAGGGGCTGGCTGGGCGTGGCGGTGGGCGTGTGTCTGAGCGCCTGCGTCACCACCAAAGATTCAGTGGGCGGCGGTGACGCGCGGCTGGATGAAGACAAGCAGAAGGAAGACGCGGTCAAGGTTCGGGGGCGCTCGTGCGGTCCTGAGCTGCCGGGCGACGTGGTGCTCCTCGACTCGCGCACCGGTGGTCCCGTTACCTGTTTGGCGGTGACCGTCACGCGTGAACCGATGTCGTGCCCGGCGAACACCGAGTGTCAGTCGGAGGTGCTGTTCAAGGGCTTCACCAGCGCCAAGGGCCAGCTCAAGTTGATCGCGCCGGTGGAGAAGTCGAGGCTGGTCGCGGTGGCCGATGGCTTCTCGCCTTCGTCGTTGAACAACGCGAGCTCGGTGAAAGACCGCGTGCTGGAGCTCGAGCTGATGCCGGCTGAAGGCTTCTGGCTCAAGGTGCTCGACGGTGAGGGCAACTACCTCGCGGACACCACGGTGACCTTCAAGCAGGGCGACGACGTGATCGCGCAGCTGAGGGCGAACACGATGGCGAACGTCTTCTTCACGCAGCGCCAGCCGTTCGCGGGTCAGCCGGTGAGCGTCGAGGCGAGCGGGTACAAGACGGTGACGATCAGCTCGCCCGCGGATCTCGGCGAAGATGGTCACACCCTGACGCTGCAGAAGTAGCCAGGGCTCAACTTCACACTGCCGTTCCATTGCATGCGCTCCCTCTCCCCGAGGGGGAGAGGG
>JANODF010000715.1:0-7211 GCA_031412555.1 Archangium sp.
GATGACCAGCATGGCGTTGAGCGTGGATCGCCGGCGCCGCGTGGTGGAAGCAGAGCGGCTGCGCCTGCTCAAGGAACTCAATGATCGCGCGGCCGGTGCACGCCTGGGCCGGCTCGCTTCAGGCGTGGCGCACGAGATCAACAACCCGCTCGCGTGGATGACCAGCGGCCTTTCGTTCCTGCAAGATCGCTTCAGCAACGATCCCGACCCCGAAGTCGGCGAGGTGATCGGAGATGTCTCACAAGGCGCGCAGCGGCTGGCGGTGATCGTGTCTGATCTGCAGGCCGTCTCTCATCGCGACACTCTTCCGACCGATGCAGCCGACCCCGTGCGCGTGCTGCGCATCGTGAAGAGCCTGGCCACCGCTGAAGTGGGGCGGCGCGGCGTGCTCAAGGTCGAGACGCCCGCTCACCTGCCTCGCATTCGCGGCAACGAAGGCGCGCTCGCCGAGCTGCTGCTGGAGCTCGTGCTGGATTCGACCAGCAAGGACGTGCTGCTGAACGCCGAGGCGCTCGACGGGCGCGTGGTGTTCCTGCTCAGCCCCGTCATCGCCACCGAGTTCGACCGCGCGCACGGCGTGCTCTCGACCTGGGGTGGCGGGGTCGAGGTCATCGCCGGCGTCGCGCGGCTCACCCTGCCCCACGCTCAGTAGATCGAAGCGCCGCGGCCACTCGAGCGCAGTGACTCGCTCTTCATCTGCTTGACCGCCTCGC
Organism: Archangium sp.; assembly: GCA_031412555.1. GTDB lineage: Bacteria > Myxococcota > Myxococcia > Myxococcales > Myxococcaceae > Archangium_A. The sequence continues at coordinate 714 of JANODF010000715.1, forward strand.
GACGCTGCTCGGGCGCGGCCGTCGGAGCGGAAGTCGAGAGCCCGTAGATGGCGCTGTTGGTGGCGCGTTCATCGGCCATCGAGCCCTGGCCTGCGACCTCGTCGGCTTCGAAGAAGATGGCGTCGTTGTCCTTCAGGCGGCGCTTGGCCCCCGCGAAGTCGCCCTGGTCGATGGCCTCGGCCGCCTTCTGGTAATTCACCGCGGCGCGCGCCTTGTTCGCCATCACCACGGCGCCCTTGTCGCGTTTGCCCAGCGCCAGGGTGTTGTCTTCGGTGACCATCGCCGCCAGCGAGAGCCGCGCGTCGGCCGGCTTCTCAGTCAGCAGGTCGGTGTACGACAGCTGGAAACCGGCGATGTCCACCGAGCCGGACCGCACCGAAGGAGAAGCCGTGAGGTGCACCACCAGCTTCTCCACTTGCCGCGCGGAGAAGTCGGGCAGGGTGATGGTGACCGTGTTGCCGAGCTGCGAGACGGGGCGGCCGTAGACCTCCACGAAGCGCACGCCGTCGGGCAGGGTGAAGCTCAGGTTCGCGGTGCGGGCCACCATGGTGCCGGCCTGCTCGAGATCGCGCTGGAACAACTGCGCGGTGGCCGAGGCGTTGTTGATGAAGCCGTACGAGCCACCACCCACGTCGGCCAGCCGCTGCATCAGGTCTTCGTTGAAGTCTGAGCCCACACCCAACGAGGTGACCGAGATGCCCGCGTCACGAATGCGGCGCACCACGTTGATCAGGCCCTGCGAGCTGGTGATGCCCACGGTCGGCTGGCCATCGGAGAGCAGCAGCAGCCGGTTGACCCGGAAGTCCGACTTCGCGCGCTCGATGTGTTTCTGCCCCACCGCGAGGCCGTCACCGATGTTGGTGCCCCCTTCGTCGACGATGTTGGCGATGTAGCGGCGCAGCTTGAGCTTGTTCTCCGCGGTGGCGAAGAGACCGCCCAGCGCGCTGACGTCGGTGCCGTAGTGCACCACCGAGATGCGGTCGTCATCGTTGAGCAGATCCACCAGGCGCATCGCGGCGGTGCGCGCGTTCTGAATCTTCGCGCCCGACATCGAGCCGGAGCGATCGATCACCAGGGCCAGGTTCACCGGAGCGCGTTTGGCGCCGGGCACGTCGACCGCGCTCACCTCGAGGGTGGCGAAGACGTCGCTGGTGCCGGGCACCAGGTAGGGGTGCGAGAGCCGCCCGGTCAACGAGAGCGAACCCGGCGTGGTGACGGGCACCGGCACGGGGACCGGTACCGGTTCGATGGGGGGCGGGGGCGTGTTGATCACCACCGGCGGGCTCACGGTGGGGGTGGGCCCAGACAGGCGGGGCAGGCCGACGACGACGGCCAGGAGAAGAAGAACAGCCGCTGCACCAAGGAAAGCGCTCGTCCGGTTCATGGGACGCCTTCAAACGGGCGGCGCCAGAAACGGATCTGAACGGTGGTGCATTCATCGAAAACGACCAAGAATCGCGCGGTTCGCCCCCGCGGAACCGGAAAGAAGGCCGAAGTGACCGAACGTGAGGACCTGGGCAAGACGCTCCCGCGCACCGGCTCGAGCCCCGTGGTGAAGCCGGGCGAGACCGAGCGCCACGTGCTCCCCACCCAGAGTGAAGGCCGTTACACGCTGCCCGAAGGCCAGGTCGACCCCGAGCTCGGCCGCGGTGGCATGGGGCGGGTGCTCACCCTGGTCGATACCCATCTCCGGCGAGAGGTGGCCGTCAAAGAGCTGTTGCTGGAGCACACCGCCGAACGCAGCTCGACGGGGCCGCTGCTCGAGAACCTCTTCGTGCGCGAAGCCCGCGTGCTCGCCCTGCTGGAGCACCCCGGCGTGGTGCCGGTGTACGAGCTGGGCCGGCGGGCTGACGGCACACCGTATTACTCCATGCGGCGCATCCGGGGCCGCTCCCTGGCCGCCGAGCTGGAGGCCTGCGCCAACCTCGAGGAGCGCCTCGCGCTGCTCTCTCACTTCATCGACGTGGTGCAGACGGTCGGCTTTGCGCACAGCAAGAGCGTGGTGCATCGCGATCTCAAACCCGAGAACGTGATGGTCAGCCGCTTCGGTGAGACGCAGGTGATCGACTGGGGCCTCGCCCTGGTGGGCAACGAGCCCATCGAAGGCGGCATCATCGCGGGCACGCCTTCGTACATGGCGCCGGAGCAGGCGGCCGGCGTGTCGGTCGACGCGCGCAGCGACGTGTGGGCGCTCGGCGTGATGCTGTACGAATTGCTCACCGGCCGGCTGCCGTTCGAAGGCGCGGGGCCGACCCAGATTCTCGACGCGGTTCGCACCAGCCCGATTCCCCGGGTGAAGGAGCGCGAACCGCAGGCGCCTCCTGCGCTGCTGGCCGTGGTGGACAAGGCGCTCGAGCGCGATCCTTCACGCCGGTATCAAGATGCCGGTGCGATGGCCGACGCGCTGGAAGCAGCCCAACGCGCGCGTGCGCCCCGGCCGGTGGCGCTGCTCATCACGGCCGCGAGCCTGGGCGTGCTCGCGTTGGTTCTCGGTGCGTGGGCGCTCACCTCTTCGATGCGGGTCGATGATGCCCGGCGTGATGCGCGCATCGCCGTCGATGATGCGCAGCGTGCGTCTGCCGAAGCGCAGGCCACCGCGGCGCTGGCGGCCTTTCGTGATCGCGACACCTTGTTGGCGAAGAAGACCGCTGAGCCGGTCGCCTCACATCCACTCGCGCGCGGGGTGTTGTGGCTCGCCGAAGAACGCGGCGTTCCCGAGTCTTTGTGGAACGTGAAGATTCCCGCAGGCTGCTCTTCGCTCGCCGCGGCGGGCACGACCGTCGCCTGCGCCACGCTCAACGGCCTGCTTCTCTTCGGCGCCGATGGTGCAGCGCTGGGTGAACTCTCCATCGGTCCCCGCGGGTGGCAACACGCGGTGCTCGCGCTCAACGAGAACGAGCTGGTCTCGGGTGGAGACGATCGGCAGCTCCACTATTGGGACGTGACCGCGAAGAAGGAGCTGCGCCACGTCGAAGGGTTCTCCGCGCCCATTCGTTCGCTGGGCTTCGATGGCGCTGACGTGCTGGTCGGCCTGGGTGATGGCGAAGTGATGCGGGTCACACCTGATGGAACGATCGGCTCCGTCACCAAACATCCGCGCCTGGTCTCTGCGGTGGCCGGCACGCCGGGCCAGGTCGCTTCGGTGTCGGAAGGTTTGCTCCGCGTCACGGGCAGCGTGCCGATGGAGCTCGATCGTCACGTCGGCGCCGTGGCTGCGCTCACCGCGACGGATCTGGTGCTGGGGGTGGAGCGTTCGGTGCTGGTGGTGCACGACGGCCAGGCGAGCCGCGTCTCGTCGGGTCATCGCGATGACGTGACGGCGTTGGCGGTGGTGCCCGCAGACGATGTGAACCCTTCGCGCCTGGTGAGCGGCAGCGCAGACGGCACGGTGCGCTGGTGGTTCTCCGACGGCACGCTCGAAGGAATGCTCTCGGGGTTTGCGCCCGGCGTGCAAGCCCTCACGGCGACGCCTGATGGCCGGCTGCTGGTCGCCACTCGACAACGCAGACTCGAAGCGTGGCGTTTGCCTGCGCGCGCCCGGCCGGCGGATGCGATCGGCGTTCCTTCCGCGCACGCGTGGTGGCCGAACGGCGGGCTCGTCTCGGGCTATCGCGATGGTCACCTGCGGCGGCTCGATCCCGAATCAGGAGAGGTTCGAGAGCTCGAGGCCCGGCACAACGGCCCGGTGCGCGGCGTGGCGCGGGTGTTCGGCCCGGAGTCGGCTGACAGCGTGCGCTTCATCTCGGTGGGCGACGACGGCCAGGTGCTCGCTCAACATTGGAACGGATCGGTCGAGCCGCTCGACACCCTCGTGGGCGCCCGGGTGATCGCGGTGGCCACCTCGCGCGTGGGCGATCTCGCGGCGTGGGCAGCCGACGATGGAACGCGCGTGGTGTGGAGCCTCGCGTTCAACAAAGAGATCTTCCGCGAGAAAGACACCCTGGTGCGGTCGTTGATGTTCTCCAACGACGGAAAGATCCTCGCGGTGGGCCGAGACGACAAACACGTCGAGCTGCTCGACGCGGCGACTGGCAAAGAAATCCGCCTGCTCGACCCCATCGACAGCGCCGTCACCGCGCTCGCTTTTTCCCCTGACGGTGCATTCCTCGTGGGCGGATCTGCGGAGGGTCGCGTCACCTTGTGGGATCTCGGCGCCGCCCGCGTGTTGCGCACGTGGAATCAGCCCGCCGCTCGGGTCTCAACCCTCGACTTTCACTCCGACGGGAAACTCGTCGCTGCCGGTAGCGATGATGGGAGTGCGTGGCTTTTCTCTGCGCCTGATGGTGCTCTGTTGGGCCAGGTGCCCGGAGATTCAGGGGATGTCCTCCTGGTGGCCTTCACTGAAGATTCACTGTTGGTCGTTGGGAGTGACCGAGTGGCGCATCACCTACACCCATGAACAGGACTTCACGACGCAGCACGTCACGCACCCCATGCGCAGGCCCGTTAGGGTTTGGAGAGTCATGGAAGCCCTGAAGCGGATCCTCGTCATCGACGATGCCGAAGACGTCCGCGTGCTCGTGCAACGACAGCTGGTGCACCTCGGGTACGAGGCGCAAGGCGCGGGTAACGGCGTTGAAGGATTGGAGTCCATCGCGGCGAACCCGCCGGATCTGGTGGTGTGCGATTTGCGCATGCCGCACCTCGACGGCCTGGGGGTGCTCAGCGTGTTGCGCGAGCGCTACCCCTTGTTGCCGGTGGTGGTGATGTCGGGTGAAGGGCTGCTCAACGACGCGGTCAGCGCGTTGCGGCTCGGCGCGTGGGACTACATCAGCAAGCCGATCGCGGGCATGGCGGTGCTTCAACTGGCGGTCAGCAAGGCGCTCGAGAAGGCCGAGCTGATTCGGGAAAACCAGCGCCAGCGGCAGAAGCTCGAGCTGGTGTACCGCGAGCTGGCCGATGATCAGGACGCCGGCCGCCGGCTTCAGCTGGGGTTGTTGCCCGAGAATGGCCGCAAGCTGGGCTCGTTCACGCTGACCCGCGAGCTGTTGCCGTCGTCGTATTTGAGCGGCGACTTTCTCGACACGTTCACCATCGACGCGAACCGCTGGGGCTTCTACCTCGCCGACGTCGCGGGGCACGGCGTGCCCTCAGCGCTGGTGACGGTGATGTTGCGCACGCTGGTCGATCGCCAGGTGCTCTCCGCTCACAGCGGTGACAGCGCCATCCTCGCGCCTTCGCGGTTCTTGAAAGAACTCAACAGCGCGCTGCTGCGCCAGGGCCACGAAAAACACGTCGCGCTGTTCTACGGATTGGTCGACGAAGAGCGGCAACAACTGCGCTGCGCCAACGCGGGCTGCTTCCCGTGGCCCATCCTGATCCAATCGGGCAAGGCCATCCCCCTCGAACTGCCGGGCATGCCCTTGGGTTTGATGACCACGGCTGACTACGAAGAGAGGTCCTATGAGCTCACGGCCGATGCTTCCCTGGTTGCCTGTACTGACGGTGTCTTCGAGGTGATGGGCTCGGGTACGGTGGATGAGAAGAGCCAACGCATCGCGGAGGCTGCGCGGTACGCCAACTCGGCTGCAGAGTTGGTGAAGGCGCTGGACGTGGGGACGATGGCCGTTCGCCCGGACGACGTCGCCGTGATGATGTTGAAACGAGGAGGCGCCCATGCGGTACGGACATCGTGATCAGTTGTCGTGGCTCTCGTTCGAGGAGGCCATCAAGTACACCGAGTGCCGGCAGCTGAAGGCGTTCCTCGATCAAGTGGTGCTGCCCGAGATGGGCGACACCATGGTGATCGATCTTCGCAACGTGCCCAGCGTCGACAGCACGGGCCTGGGCTTGTTGGCGTCGATCGGGCGCTACAGCCTCAATCACTTCAGCCGGCGCGCGGTGATTCTCTGCCCCGAGGGGCAGGTCTCGCAGACGCTCAAGGCCATGCAGTTCGACAAGCTCTTCACGTTGACCGAGTCACTCGAGCAGCCCGACGAGTTGCCGCTGACGCACATCGATCCGCCGCTCAAGCCGGGTGAAGGCATGGCCGCGGTGATGTTGGGGGCGCACAAAGAATTGTCGGAAGTCGACGAGCGCAACCGCAACCGGTTCAGCGACGTGGTCGAGGTGTTGGAGCAGGCCGTCAGCAAGACCCGCCACTGATTGATCTCCCTCTCCCTGCGAAGCGGGGAGAGGGTCGGGGTGAGGGGCCGTTCGAGCGCACAGGTGAGCCCCTCACCCGGCCTGCGGCCGACCTCTCCCCGCGTCGCAGGGAGAGGTTTTTCCTCTACCGCAGTGCCGAGTACAAACTGGCGGTCTTCTGCGCGGCCCGGCTCCAGGAAAACTCAGCCGCACGAGCCCGGCCCTTGCCCGCCCAGTACGCCCGTTCGGTCGACGAGCTGAGCCAGGCGTTGAGCAACTCCGCCAGCCCGTCCACATCATCGGGCCCCACGCGAGCCGCCCCGTCGCCGCACACTTCCGGCAACGAGCCTTCCGTCGACACGATGGTGATCGACCTTCGCAGCGTGCCCAGCATCGACAGCACGGGGCTTGGGC
>JANODF010000716.1:0-8941 GCA_031412555.1 Archangium sp.
ATGTCGTGGCCTTCGGCGAGGCTGGTTCGTGGGCTCGAGAAGGTGGCGGCGGGGCAGGGGAGTGGAGAGATCGCGGTGCGTTCGTTTGCGGAACGGTGGCGTGAGGTGGGTGGTGAGGCTTCTCTTTCGGAATTCATCGCCCGGCTCGAAAGTTTGCTCGGGAACTAGGCCCTCACCCTGACCCTCTCCCAGGGGGAGAGGGGATTTCAGATTGTTCCTGCTTCATTGTTGAACGCCTGCTAGCTCGCGCCCCATGAAGACGCTCATCGGTTCACTGCTGCTGACGGCCTCACTCGCCTCGGCGCAGACCGTGCCCAGCGCAGACGTCGAACAGCTCTGGCTCGATCCTGCGGGTCGCGGCTCGTTGTTCGTCGGCAACGGGCGCACCCTCGAGGCCACGCAGTTCCGCGCGGGCGTCGCTGCCTTCTACACCCACGCCAACCTGCGCAGCTCGCAGGGCGGCACCTTCACCAACCTGCTCCAGGATCGGGTCGGCTTTCAGGTCTTCGGCGCGCTCGGTCTCACCGACTGGCTCGAGCTCGGCGTCAACGTGCCCGTCTATGTGTACCAACGCGGCACGCCCAGCCTCTCGCTCGCCCCCGCGGGCCTGGGCAACCCCTGGCTCACCGCGAAGGTGAATCTGCTCGGCGAGCACAAGCCCGTCTCACTGGCCATCGTGGTCGGCCTCGGCCTGCCTCTGGGCACCGCCGCCGCGCAGGGCACGGGAGGCTTCGTCGAGGCCGCTCCGCGCCTTCAGCTCGGTCACGTGTACGACAAGTGGCAGTACGGCATCGAGCTCGGGTACCTCCACCGCTCGACCGTCGACTTTCTGCCCATCACCAGCAGCTCCGAAGATCGCATCGGCAGCCAGGTGTACCTCGCGGCGATGATCACCACCGTCAACCCCGAGGGCCCGCGCGGTGAGGTCACCTTCCGCACGTTCATTCCCATCGAGGGTGGGTCTCCGGGTCTCGAGGGCCAGCTGGGCTTTCGTTGGCAGCTCGGCCCCGTCGAGCTGATCGCCTCTGCAGGACCTGGCTTCGCTGGCGAGAGCACCACGCCCGCCATTCGTGCGTATGCGGGCGCAGCGTTCGGCAACGTGCCGCTGACCCAGCCCACCTGCTCGGAGGGACGGAAGTACGCACTCAGCGAGTGCCCCGATCTCGATCGTGATCAGGACGGCGTGCTCAACGGAGTCGATGCCGCCCCGCTGCTCGCGGAAGACAAAGACGGCTTTCAGGATGAGGACGGCGCTCCCGACAACGACAACGACGACGACGGCACCGTCGACACGCTCGATGAGTGCCCCGATGTCGCCGGTGTGGCGGCGAACCAGGGCTGCCCTGATCGCGATGAAGACAAAGACGGCGTGGTCGATCGCCTCGACAAGTGCCCGAAGGATCCTGAAGACAAGGATGACTTCGAGGACGCTGATGGCTGTCCCGAAGCCGACAATGATCAGGACGGCCTCGCCGATGCCGTCGATGCGTGCCCGCTCACCGCTGGTATCGCGCAGGAGAAGGGTTGCCCCGCGAAAGACACCGACGGCGATACCGTCGCGGATCATGAAGACAACTGCCCGTCAGAGAAGGGCGTCGTCGAGAACGCCGGCTGCCCCGCGGCGCAGAAGCAGCTCGTGGTGATCACCGTCGAGAAGCTGAAGATTCTCGACAAGGTGTACTTCGACACCGGCAAGGCCAGCATTCAGAAGCGCAGCAACGCGCTGCTCGACAACATCGCGCAGGTGCTCACCGTGCATCCGGAGATCGCCCTGGTGCAGATCGAGGGGCATACGGACAACGTCGGTCAGCCTGAGAAGAACAAGAAGTTGAGCGCTGAGCGGGCGGACTCGGTGCGCGGCTATTTGATCAAGAAGGGCGTGAGCGAGGCTCGTGTTCGGGCCATCGGGTTCGGCCAGGAGAAGCCGGCGGAAGGGAATGAGACTCCCTCGGGCCGTGAGGCCAATCGGCGCGTCGAGTTCAATATTCCCCGGTAGGCCCCTCACCCCAACCCTCTCCCCAGAGGGGAGAGGGAGCGCGTCACTTCAGGTCGTTCAGGAGTGCGCTGACCCGCTCGCTCAGGCCCTTGGTGGTGTTGTTGTCGAGGCCTGCCTTCACTTCGCGCAGCAACGCGAGCGTTCGCTGGTGGCGAAAGTTGAGCGCGTCGTACTTGCTCTGAAGTCCCGGCTCTTCGGCGACCACCGCTTCGGCCGCCGCTTTGAGCGCGTTCATCTCGGCCACCCGCGAAGAGAGTGTCGCGAGCCGGCGTTGGCGATCGACCGCCGCCTTCACCTTCTCCTGAATGATGCTCACGTGAGGAAAGGGCTTCTCGAGGTAGTCGACCGCGCCCAACTTGAGCGCCTCGAGGATCGAGTCGGCGTTCGGATACGCCGTCATCACAAGGCAGGTGCAGTCAGGCTGCCGCTGGCGGATCAGGCGGATCAGATCGAGCCCCGAGCCGTCAGGGAGGTTCTTGTCGATCAACGCGCAGCTGAAACGCTGGTTGTGGATCATGGCGGTGCCCTCGACGAGCCGGGAAGCTGTGAAGACGGCGAACCCCGCCTTCTTCAAGGCCACCTTCAGGACGTCGAGCACGATCGCTTCGTCGTCGACAACCAACACTGAGTCGGGGTCCACGGTCGGGCAGTGTGCTTCGCCTGCGCGGTACGGTCCAGTGTGCCGAGCGCCGCTTCAAGGGATATAGGGTGATTCATGAGCGATCGATTTCCAGTGTGGGTGTCAGTGACGAGAGACGACGGGCGCGTGGAGCAGGTGCGCGTCGGCTCCGCGATGAAGACCGGCGAAGGCTTCACGGTCGCGTTCGACGCGATGGTGATCGGCTCCCAGCCCATGAGCGCCGCGCCCCGGGCCGCTGCTGCCGCGCGCCCTGCCGCCGCCAGCGCCAGCCGGCCGCCGCCTGCGGGTGGGGGCGATGGCCTGTTGCTGCCGAACTACGGGCGCAGCAAAGGCATGCCCGTGGTGGGCGCCTCGCTGCAGGATCTCGAGTTCTACGCCAATGGCTCACGCCGCTCGTTGAGCGATCCGAGCAAGGCGCGCTGGCACGACAAGGAGAAGCAGCTGCTCGCCGCCATCGAGAACGAGATCGCCCGTCAGCGCGGTGAAGATCCGCCCTCGTCGTCTTCGTCGTCGTCTTCTTTCGACGAGCCGCCGCCCCCGGGCGACGAAGACGCGCCCTTCTGAAGGTGAGGGATCACCGGGGCTTCTTTCCAGCTGACCGGCTCGTGCATGGCGGGCCGGCCCACCAGCACTTCGTGCGGCTGGAAGTAGCCCTTGTAGGTGAGGCTGGCGCAGTCCTGAACGCGGTAGCCTAAGTACATGTGCTGGCAGCCCAGCTCGCGGGCCATCTCCACGCAGCGCATCACGTTGCCGATGCCCGGTGAGAGCCGCGCGATGTCGGGGTGGTAGAAAAAATACGCCGCGCTGAAGCAGTTGGGCGTGACGTCGACCAGGCCCAGCGCCACCAACCGGTTGCCGTCGTACCAGGCCATCTCGCGGCCGGTCGACGAGGGGAACGCGAACTGCGTGGCGTACTCGTCTTCGGTGAGCTGGGTGGGCTCCCAGCCGCGGGCGTCTTCGCGGGTGCCGTGCCACGACTGATGCAGCGTCAGGCGATCGGCGTCGATGCGCGGTCGGCCCATTTCCACCCGGAAACGCATGCTGCGTTTGAGCGCGCGCCGTTGCGAGGTGGTGGGCTCGAAGCGGTGCACGTCGAGGCGAATGGAGTGGCACTCGCCGCAGGGAATGCACGCGGGCCGGAAGTACGCGGGCCCGAACCGTCGCCAGCCGCGCACCATCAGCTCTTCGAGTTCACCCGGCGTCACGTCGACCATCAGGCGGTACTCGAGTGAAGCCTTCACCGTCTGCAGATAGCTGCAGGCGCGGGGTTCTTCGATGAAGTGCCTGACGAGCCGAGCCACGTGATGACAGTCCGTTCCTGAAGGGTGCTTCTAACGCCGTCGCCGCCCGTCAGGGGTCCATGTTTGCACTGCACTTCGCATGGAATGGAAGCCCCGCTCATGAGTACAAGTGACCACCATGAACGACTCCCAGTGGGACGCGAAGCTGAAGTCCTTCCTCAAGAAGACCGGCGACGACTTCAAGCGGTTCGGCGCCGACGTGAAGGAAGAGGCCCAGAAGCTGCTGACGGAAGTTCAGGACCCTAAGCGGCAGGAGAAGCTGCGCGAAGGGCTCAAGGATGTCGGCGTGTGGGCCAAGAAGACCGCCGAAGAGGTGGCCACCCTGGTGGAGACCGGGGTGAAGAAGGCCGAAGGCGCGATCGGCAAAGCCAGCGATAAGGTGAACGATTTCGTGGTCAAGCCGGTCGAGGAGCCCGCCCGGAAGGCCGCCCCCCCTCCCGCGGCCACCCCTCCTTCTCCGCCTCCCTCAATGGAGGAGCAGGCCGCCCCGAAGAAGACGGTGGGCAAGGGTGCCCCGAAGAAGAAGGTGGCCCCGAAGAAGGCCGGCGCCAAGAAGACCATCGGCAAGAAGCGCCCGAGCCAGGGCTGAGAACCATCGGGCTGGAATCCCGAGGGTTTCACCAGAGGTTTCCTTAGGTCGCCCGGCCCGGTGTTGTGGTTGACTCCGAGGCTGTGAAACAGCCGGGCGACAAAGGTCAGTTCAGCACGAGCATCGGGCAAGACGTACTCGACGAAGCGCTCAAGTCGGTCGAGAAGCACTCGGGCAAGGCGCCGGAGGAAGAGGCGCCCGCCGCAGCTGCAGTCGAAGCCGCTCCCGCGGCTCCCTCCGATCCCAAAGACGCGGAGATCGAATCGCTCAAGGCGGAGCGCGACTTCTCCATGGCCAAGGGCCGGGAGCTGATGGGGAAGATCAAGGACGAGCACGAGAAGATGCTCCGCGCCGTGGCCGACCTGGAGAACTACAAGAAGCGCGCGCTCAAAGAGAAAGAGGAGATGCAGAAGTTCGGCAATGAGCGCCTCCTGAAAGACTTCCTGCCCGTCTTCGACAACTTCGATCGCGCCCTCGACGCCGCCAAGTCGGCCGCCGACTTCGAGAGCCTGCGCAAAGGCGTCGAGATGACGCGCAAGCTCTTCGAGGACACCCTGGGCAAATACGGGGTCAAGGCCTTCAGCGCCAAGGGCCAGGTGTTCGACCCCAACAAGCATGAAGCGATGACCGCCGCCGAAACCACCGAGATGCCGCCCAATCACGTGCACTCGGAAGTGCTCCGGGGGTTCACGTTGAATGACCGCCTGGTTCGCCCGGCCCTGGTCATCGTCTCGCGAACACCGACCGCACCTGCCGTCAGCCCAGATGAACCCAAAACCGACGAACCGAAGCCGCAGTAACTGAGGGGGACATGTCAAAAGTCATCGGTATCGACCTGGGCACGACGAACTCGTGCGTGGCAGTGATGGAGGGCGGCGAGCCCGTCGTCATCCCCAACAGCGAAGGCAGCCGCACCACGCCGTCCATGGTGGGCATCACGGAGAGTGACGAGCGGCTGGTAGGCCAGATCGCCAAGCGTCAAGCGGTCACCAACCCCGAGTGCACCATCTACGCGGTCAAGCGGCTGATGGGCCGCTCCTTCGACTCGAAGGAGTCGCAGCGCGCCATGTCGATGGTGCCCTACAAGGTGGTGGCCTCCGAGAACGGCGACGCGTGGGTGGAGATCCGCGGCAAGCGGTTCAGCCCTCCCGAGGTGTCGTCGATGATCCTCGTGAAGATGAAGCAGACCGCCGAGGACTACCTGGGCGAGCCGGTCACCGAAGCGGTGATCACGGTTCCCGCGTACTTCAACGACGGTCAGCGTCAGGCCACCAAAGACGCCGGCCGCATCGCGGGTCTGAACGTGCTGCGCATCATCAACGAGCCCACGGCCGCGGCGCTCGCCTACGGCCTCGACAAGAAGAACGAAGGCAAGAGCGAGAAGGTCGCCGTCTACGATCTCGGCGGCGGCACGTTCGATATCTCGATCCTCGAGCTCAACTCAGGCGTGTTCGAGGTGAAGTCGACCAACGGCGACACGTACCTGGGCGGCGAAGACTTCGACAACCGGATCATCGACTGGCTGGCCGATCGTTTCAAAGCGGCCAACGGCAACATCGACCTGCGCAAAGACCGCATGGCGCTGCAGCGTCTGAAGGAGGCCTCTGAACGCGCCAAGCACGAGCTGTCGAGCGCGACCGAGACCGAGATCAACCTGCCGTTCATCACCGCCGACGCGACCGGCCCCAAGCACCTGCAAGAGATGCTGGAGCGCAGCGCCTTCGAGACCATGGTCAAGGAGCTGGTCGATCGATCGATCGAGCCCTGCAAGCTGGCCTTGAAAGACGCGCAGGTCACCCAGCAGCAGATCAACCAGGTCTTGTTGGTCGGCGGCATGACCCGCATGCCGGCCATCCAGGCCAAGGTGAAGTCGTTCTTCCAGAAAGATCCGCACAAGGGCATCAACCCCGACGAAGTGGTCGCCATCGGCGCCGCGATTCAGGGGGGCGTGCTCAAGGGCGAGGTCAAAGACGTGCTGCTGCTCGACGTCACCCCGCTGTCGCTGGGAGTCGAGACGGCCGGCGGCGTCTTCACCAAGATCATCGACAAGAACACCACCATCCCCTGCAAGAAGTCGCAGGTCTTCTCGACCGCCACCGACAACCAGCCGCTCGTGAGCGTGCACTGTCTTCAGGGCGAACGTGAGATGGCGGGCGACAACAAGACGCTGGCCCGCTTCGAGCTGGTGGGCATTCCCCCCGCGCCGCGTGGTGTGCCGCAGATCGAAGTGACCTTCGACATCGACGCCAACGGCCTGGTGCACGTGTCGGCCAAGGATCTCGGTACCGGCCGCGTGCAGCAGGTGCGCATCGTGTCGAACTCCGGTCTGACCGAGACGGAGATCCAGCGGATGATCGGCGAGGCCCAGTCGAACACCGAGGGCGACAAGAAGAAGAAGGAGCTGGCGGACCTGCACAACAACGCCGACGGCCTCATCTACACCACCGAGAAGTCGCTCGAGGAGTACGCCTCGCTCCTGGGAGACAAGGACAAGGGCGAGATCAAGAGCGACCTGGAGAACCTGAAGAAGCAGCTGGGCACCAACGAGCCCACGCGCATTCGGGACGCCATCAAGCAGCTCGAAGGCAGCGCCTACCGGATCGCTGACGCCATCTACAACGCCGAGTCGAAGAAGTAGCGACGATGCCCTCTCCGGCGACGCTGCGCTTCGACTCCCAGGAGGAAGAGGTTCAATTCCTCCGGGGGCTGGTGTCGGTGCAGCGCCTCGCCGACGAGGTGCTGGAAGACTGCATCGAGCGGCAGCTGGGTCTCTCGGCGGCGGTCGACGTGTTCCTGGCTCAGTGCGCTCGCATGATTCACGCGCGCGGTGCCTTCGCTCAGGTGCTCGGGAGCAACGGCCCCGTGCTCACCCGGGTGTGGGGCAACGAATACTTCGACGTCACCACCTGGGCCAGCTACCGCGGCGCGGTGCCGCTGGGTGATCAACGCACGGTGTTCGTCTCGGGGCTGACCCTGGGCCGCACCACGCTGGGCTCGATTGGTTTTCTGCTGCCGGGCACGTTCGGCGATGGCGGCAAACACGTGCTGGCGCTGGTGGAGGCGGTCGGGGAGATCCTCGATTCGGCCGTGCTCTCGTTCATCGCCTTGTCGGAAGGCCACTCGCCGCTGGAGCGCCTGGAGACGCTGGCCGAAGCAGGTGAGCTCAGCCCGCATGCGCGCATCGGGAAGTACGAGTTGCTGCACCCGCTCGGCACCGGCGGCATGGCGCAGGTGATGGTCGCGCGCACGGTGAACCCGGGCGGGGTGTCGCGGCTGGTGGCGCTCAAGCGCATTCTGCCGAAGCTGGCCGACGACGAGATCATCGTGAACCAGTTTCTCGACGAGGCGAAGCTGGGCATGCGCCTCAATCACCCGAACCTGGTCACCTTCTACGACTTCGGCAGCGCGGCCGGCTCGTTCTACATGGCAATGGAGTTGATCAAGGGCGTCGACCTCGATCACGTCATCTACTGGAAGCACGGCCCCATGCCGCCCGAGCTGGTGAGCGCGCTGTTGTGCCAGGCGCTGGAGGGGTTGCACTCGGCGCACGAACTCAAGGCCGATGACGGCGCGCCGCTGGGGCTGGTGCACCGCGATCTGTCTCCGCACAACGTGATGTGCGGCTTCGATGGGCGGGTGAAGGTGCTCGACTTCGGCGTGGCCAAGATGAGGGATCAACGCACGGTCACCTTGCCGGGCATCGTGAAGGGCAAGCCGCTCTACATGTCGCCCGAGCAGGCCACCGCCGAACGCATCGATCGCCGCAGCGACATCTTCTCGATGGGGCTCATTCTGTTCGAGGCGCTGATGGCCAGGCGGGCGTTCGATGAGAAGGACGACACCAGGACGATGGAGGCGATCGTCAACGACGCGCTCCCCCGGCCTGCCGGTATTCCCACGCCGTTGTGGGAAGTGATCGAACGCGCGATGGAGAAGGAGCCGGAGAAGCGGTTCCGCAACGCGCTGGAGATGGCGCAGGCGCTGCGTGAAGTCGCGCCGCCGATGAAGGAGCACGAAGTGGCCAGCCTGCTCTCACAACGGTTCCCCCGGCGGGTGACCGAAGTGCAGACCTGGGAGAAGGCCAGCAGCATCGCCTCGAAGGTCGAAGCCGCCGCTTTGCGAACCTGAACTCCCTCTCCCCTTCGGGGAGAGGGTCGGGGTGAGGGGCCATTTCGGGCAACCACCTTGCGACGAGCGCCCTCACCCCCAGCCCTCTCCCAGAGAGAGAGGGAGCCTCAGCCCTCTCTCAAGAGCGCAAGCGCCTCGCTCAACGACTCCACCGGCAACAACTCAATCCGGGTGTTCTCCATCCGCCGCGCGCTCGCCTTGGGCAGAATCACCCGCTTGAACCCCATCTTCGCGGCCTCGGCCAACCGCGAATCGACCTGGGCCACCGCGCGCACCTCACCGGCCAG
>JANODF010000717.1:0-2941 GCA_031412555.1 Archangium sp.
GGGTCAACCGGCGCTCGAAGAAGTCGGCTTCGAGCTCGAGGCTGAGCGCGATCGCCCTCATCACCGCGTGACTCACCCGCGTCTGCGCCGCGATGAAATCGAGCACCGCTGCGCGAAGCTCCGGCACCTCCGCGGGGAACAGGTTGGCGCCATGCATCGGCCAATCCGCGCGCACGCGGGCATCGTCGGGGCCGAGCTCTTCGCCGAGGTAGAGCCCTTCTTTCAGGTCCGCGGCGCCCGAAGTGAGCTCTCCACCGAGGGGAAACCAGCCCCGCCACGCCCGGCCGCCCTTCGCCATCGAGATGCGCTGCTTCGCTGCGAGGGGCAGCGCGAAGAAGCGCGCGGTGGCCTGCTCGAGGCGGCGCTCCACCGCCGGGTCGACGCCGTGACCGGTGATGTAGAAAAAGCCGTGGCGCTCACTGGCCACACGGACCGCTTCGACGCACGCCCGCTGATCGGGTGCGCTCAGATCGACGACAGGCAACGAGTCAACCGGCATCGGCACCACCATGTCGGTGTTCGACAGTCCTCTCAACAGCGAAACCGCACCTGCGGGCGGTTCTCGTAGACTCCGCTGATGCACCCTTCGGACGTTCTCGCGTTGGCGGTGGGTCGAGAGGATCTCGCACCGGGGAGCACCATCTTCCCTGGAACCCTCCCGACCGCTGCAGTCCCTCGAGAACAGGATGCGCCGCCAGCCGACCAACGCCTCGAGCTGCTGTCCGTGCTGGGCCGCGGCGGCATGGGCATCGTGTGGGCCGCCCGACAGCCCTCGCTCAGCCGAATCGTGGCGGTCAAGCGACTCGCTGATCCCCCGTTCAACCCGCGCGATGCGAGCGCGCTGCTCTCCGAGGGCCGCATCACCGGTGCCCTGGAGCACCCGGCCATCGTTCCCGTTCACGAGCTGCAATTCGCACCCGATGGTTCCCCGCTGCTGGTCATGAAACGAGTGGAAGGCGTCACGCTGGGCGCCCTGATCGCGGCCCCCTCCCACCCTGCGTGGCAAGGACTCGAGCGGCGCCACGGTGACCGCATTGCCGTCATCGTCGATGCGCTCATGCGCGTCTCGGATGCACTCGAGTTTGCGCACCAGCGTGGCTTCATTCACCGCGACGTGAAGTGCGACAACGTCATGGTCGGGGCCTTCGGCGAGGTCTATCTGCTCGATTGGGGAGTCGCGCTGGCCGCGAACGAAGAGCGGCCGGTGGTCGAAATCGTCGGCACGCCGTCGTCGATGGCGCCCGAAATGGCGCGGGGTGACGCGCGCAACATCGACGCGCGCTCCGACGTCTATCTGCTCGGCTCGACGCTCCACCACGCGCTCACCGGCCGGCCGCGACACTCAGGCGCAACGCTTCAGGCCGTTCTCCTCGCCGCGTTTCATTCCGAACCGGCGCGCCTTCCTCCCGAAGTGCCCGTCGAGCTTGGTTCACTCGTGGCTCGCGCAACGGCCGCCGACCCGGCCGAACGCCCCTCGAGCGCGGGGGCCTTTCGCGATGAGCTCGCAGGCTTTCTTCGACACCGAGCGTCGAACCTCCTCGCCGACGCAGCGATGGTTCGCATCGAGGCGCTCGAGCAGCAGCAGCTGCGCCCCGCGGTCCTCACTTCACTCGAGACAAGTCGTGCGTTGACCGAAGCCCGCTTCGGCCTGACCCAGGCGCTTCGCGAATGGCCGGAAAATGCGCGCGCCACCGCCGCGCTCGAGCGCGCCGTCACCCACTGCGTGCGAGCTGAATTGGCACGCGACAGCCCGGGCGCGGCGGCAGCACTCCTTCGTGAACTGCACGAGCCGCCACCGGAGCTCGTCGCCGCCGTGCGCGCGGCTCAGGCAGCGGCTGTCGAACGCACGGCCCTTGCGGCACGTGCCAGGGCGCAAGAGGCAGATCGCGATGCGAGCCTCAGCGCCTCGGTGCGACGTCGAATGGCCGCGGTCTTTCTTGCCGTGTTGGCGGCCTTCACCACGGGTGCTTTCGCGCTGGGTGGCTTCGACGCGGGAAAGCGGCTCGGGTATCCCCTCGCGTTTGCGACGGACCTGGGCTTCTTGACGGTCAGCGCGGTGCTCCTGTTCGTGACTCGATCACGCACGCTGGTGAACCGCTGGAGTCGCGATGCAGTCGGGCTCTTCGTGGTCGCCGCGCTCGGCACCACGCTCTCGCACGGCATTGGTTGGCTGCGGGGCGACGATGTCGCGCTGCGTGGCGATTCGCCGACGCAGGTGGCGCTCGCCGTGCTGTTCGGGGTCGGGAGCATGCTGCTTTCGAGGCGTCTCCTCATCCCCGCCCTGGTGGCGTGCGGGGCGGCGGTGGTGTCGGCGATCGCGCCACCCGCCTCTCTTTGGCTGTCTGCCGTGACGGCGTTGACGGGCGTGGTGGTGCTCGCGCAGACGTCTGATCGCACCCCAATCAGCGGATGACGGCGGCAGTTTGTGCGCACCCAGACCACCTGCGCCTACGCGCGCTTACCGGTTTGGCTCTCGTTGGGCGGTAATCGGAGCCCGCTCTGTAAATGGGCACGACAGCACTTCGAAAGGGCCGCGCCTCGAAGCGCGCCGACAACCCTGCATGACCATCTCGCGCCTCCAGCCCAGAGCTCTCCGGATTCAGCCCGCTGCGCCCCGCCCGGTCGTTGCGCCACCCGTGGCTAGGAAGACGCCGAAGTCTGCCTTCGACCTGCCCAGGACGAAGGGCCCTGTGCTCGACGGCCGCCGACCTCCGGTGACCGCCAAGATCGAGGCCATCAAACGCGCGCGTGAGCTGCTCGAAGGCCCGGTGAAGAGCACCACCGGCTCCGACGGGCACATCGTGGTGGAAGACGCGCCGTACGTGAACGACGGCAAAGATCTCAACGGCCCGCGCGCTGACGAAGCGGCCCGCCAGGTCGCCGACAACGTGGCGCTCGAAGGCGAAGCGCTCGACAAGCTCTCCGCGAAAGATCGCGCGCG